>NZ_JBEAJA010000071.1:0-104854 GCF_040064755.1 Klebsiella sp. GB_Kp056
GTGACATTTGTCGCAGTTCGTAGGCCCGGTAAGGCGCAGCCGCCACCGGGCAAAACAGGCGCCTGGCGCCGGATGCCCATTGCCGGGCGGCGCTGCGCTTGCTCCGGCCTACGTTTCCGTGACATTTGTCGCAGTTCGTAGGCCCGGTAAGGCGCAGCCGCCACCGGGCAAAAACAGGCGTCTGGCACCGGATGTTCATTGCCGGGCGGCGCTGCGCTTGCACCGGCCTGCGGTCTTCCCCCTTCCTCTCGAGTTCCCAGGCCCGGTAAGGCGCAGCCGCCACCGGGGAGTGCGTTTACCCTACCAGTCCGCCTCCTGGCCGAGGATGCGCAATATATCCTGACGATGCTGCAGCAGCTGCGGGTTATCGCGGTGGCGGGGAAAGGCCAGCGGCAGCGCGAACTCGGCGATAATCCGCCCCGGACGCGGCGACATCACCAGCACCCGCTCGCACAGCAGCAGCGCCTCTTCGATATCGTGAGTCACCAGCAGGCTGGTATACCCCTGCTGCTGCCAGAGGGCGATCAGCTCCCGCTGCATGCTGATGCGGGTCAGCGAGTCCAGCTTGCCCAGCGGCTCGTCGAGCAGCAGCAGGCGCGGCTCGTTCAACAGCGCGCGCGCCAGCGCGGCGCGCTGCGCCATCCCCCCTGACAGCTGCCGCGGCCACGCTTCGCTGAAGGCCTGCAGACCGATGCGGTCAATCAGCGCGTCGGCCTTTGCTTCCAGCCCCCTTTTGCCCTGCGCCTGCGGGCCCAGCAGCACGTTCTGCCGCACCGTCAGCCACGGATAGAGCGTCGGGTCCTGAAACACCAGTATGCGCTCCGGCCCCGGAGCGCCGAGCGGCGCGCCGTCGAACTGCATCTGTCCGCTCTGCGGGGCTTCCAGCCCGGCCAGCAGCCGCAGCAGGGTGGATTTACCGCAGCCGGAAGGGCCCAGCAGCGCCACGCTTTCCCCTGGCCGCAGCTGCAGGCTGATATTCTCCAGCACCGGCACCGCCTGTTTGCCGAGCGTAAACGCGTGATGAAGATGGCTTATCGATACCGCCGCGCCGCGCGCTATCGTCTGCGAACCTGACGTCGCGGTTACCATTGCATCCCTCCCCGCTGCCAGCTCAGCAGCTTATCGCGCAGCATAAATAATCCGCTGATCAGGCCGGAGCACAGCAAGGCCATCACCAGCAGCGCGGCGTACATATTGGGATAGGCCGCCCAGCCCTGGGCCCACTGGAGGTAGAAGCCGATCCCCGACTTCACCCCGACCATTTCAGCCACAATCAGCACCGAAAACGACGCGCCAAGCCCCATAAACAGGCCGACAAAGACGTTCGGCAGCGCGGCGGGGATCGCTACCCGCAGGATCAGGAAACGCTGGCTGGCGCCGAGCGTCCGCGCCACGTCGTACCACGCCTTGTCAATGCCGATGACCCCGGACCAGGTCAGCACCGTGACCGGGAACCAGGTGCTCAGCGCAATCAAAAACACACTGGCGCCGAAGCTTGACGGAAAGATAAACAGGCACAGCGGCAGCAGCGCGGTGGACGGCACCGGCCCCAGCAGGCGTAACACCGGATGGACCCAGTAGCCTATCCGTTGCGACCAGCCAATGGCCAGACCGGTGACGAACCCGCTGCTGGTGCCGAGCAGCACCCCAAGCCCCAGCAGCCCCAGGGAGTGCAGCAGGCTGTCGAGCAGACGCGGCCAGTCGTCGTGCAGCACCTCGATCAGCGCCTGCGGCGGCGCGAAAAACGGCACCGGCAGCACGCCGCTCTTGGCGGTCAGCCCTTCCCAGGCAGCGAACAGCACCGGCAGCAGCGCCAGCCACTTGCCGGCATGCAGCACGCGCGCGCCGCGCGCTCGCCAGTAGCGATAGCTCAGCGCCAGCAGTAGCAAGCCGCCGCCGAAGGCGAACTGCGCCAGCGCCCAGCCCTCGCTAAACGGCCAGCGCCGCCCGGCATCGGGCCAGGTCAGGGTGAACAGACCGCCCAGCAGCCACAGCGCGGCGGCCAGCAGCCCTTCTCCCCACAGCGGCGCGCGGCCGGTTGGGCGCGCCAGCGCCTGCTCAGGCGAATACGTTGGCATAGATACTCTCCGCAAACTGATGGGGATCGGTGCCCGGTTTGATCACCTGCACCCGCTGCAGGTCGACCGCATACTGCGTCAGCTCTTTCACGAACGCCTCCCCCACCGCGTGGTGGCCGTGCCCCTGTCCGTGCAGAATGCCGCTTACCTCCGCTTCACTGGTGTTGAGCGCATGGGCGAGGAAAGATTGCGCCACGCTTTCCGGATGTTCGGCGGCATAGCTGTGCGCTTCAAGGATTGCCTGGGTGAGCGCCGCGGCGGCCGGTTTATGGTCCCGCGCCAGGCTCCCGCTCACCCCCAGCACGCAGCAGCTCAGATTGGCATAGTCCCCGGTCATATTGCTGGCGATCAGCTGATACTTGCCGGTCTCCAGCAGCCGATAGCTGAACGGCTCGCTGCCGCTGATGGCGGCGATCTCGCGCTTATCCAGCGCCACGCTGAGCAGATCCGCCGGGTAGACTTTCCACTGCACGTCGCTTATCGGATCGATACCGTGGCGCTTAAGCAGGATGGCGAAGAAGTTTTTATCCGGCCCGGCCATGTCGGTGACGCCGATGGTTTGCCCTTTCAGGCTCTCAAGGCCGTTGAACGGCGACGCTTTGGCCGTCAGCAGGTTCAGACAGCCGCCATGGGTCCCGGCGGTGAGCTTGACGTCAAAGCCCTGCTCCAGCGCCTTCAGCCAGCGCAGCGCCATCCCCACCCCGGCGTCGGCCTTGCCGGTAGCGATCGCCTCAAGCAGCACATCGGTGGAGTTGCCGAAGTTAACAAACTCAACGTCGAGGTTATATTTACTGAAAATCTTCTGCTGCTCGGCGACGGCGACCGGCGCGAGGCAAACCGCGCTTTTGTTGATCGCCAGCTTGATCTTGTACGGCTGCGGCAGGCGCAGCGGCGGATGAGCATCGCCGCTGGCCATCTCCGCCATATCGTGAGCCCACAGCGGCAGGGAAACCCCGGCCAGCGCCAGGCCACCGCTGAGCTGTAAAAAACGACGACGGGAAAAAGCGGACGGGGTCATGGCGTTACCTCCGCGTGGGCCGGCCCGGCGGGCACGCTAAAGCTGGGGTCAAAGGTCGGCTTCACGTCCAGCCGGGTGCGGATCAGGCCGTTGGCGAGATAAAAGTCCGCCGTCGCCTGCTGCTGGGTCACCGTTTCCTCCGCCAGCGGCTGCCACTGCGACTGGCGGTTGGCAAACTGCGCGCGGGCGATCTCCGCCGGGAAGCGGATGATCTCCCCCAGCGTTTTGCCGTAGCTGTCGAGATTGGCGTAGGCCCAGCGCTCGGCGCCGGCCAGGCGCTGGAGATAATCCTGCAGCGCGGCGCGCTTTTTCGGGTCGTTAAGCGCTGAATCCGTTGCCGCAAGGAAGGTATTCCCCGGCAGCAACCCTTTGCCGCTCACCAGGATCTGCCCCTCGTTGGTCTTCACCATCTGGGTGGTGTAGGGCTCCCAGGTCGCCCAGGCGTCCACCGAACCGTTAAGCAACGCCACTTTGGCGTCCACCGGACCGAGGAACACCCACTGCACCTCCTTCGGTGAAATCCCCGCCTGCTCGAGGGCTTTCAGCGCCACGAAATGGCCAATCGACCCTTTGCCGGTGGCAATGCGCTTGCCTTTTAACCCGGCGGCGGTTTTTATCGCGCTGCCGGGAGAAACCAGCACCGCGGTCCCCGCCGGGTTGCTTTTGTCCACGGCGATCGCTTTTACCGGCGCGCCGTTAGCCAGGGCGAAGAGCAGCGGCGCATCGCCGATGATCCCCGCGTCCACCGCGCCAGCGTTAAGGGCTTCCGCCAGCGGCGCGGCGGCCGGAAATTCGGCCCACTTAATGTCGTAGGGGAGGTTTTGCAGGGCGTTGGCCGCCTCCAGCTGCGAACGCATGCCGCCTTTTTGATCGGCGATGCGCAGGGTAAGCCGCTCCTGCGCCGTCGCGTAACCGCCCAGCGCCAGCAGCATCAGCGCTGCCGCCACCCGGCCTGAGAATGATAGACGCATCGTGATTATCCTTGTGATTGAAAGACGAAGTGGCCGGCTGCCAGCCAGGCGCTGTCGCTCTGCGGGGTATGCACCCGGCCGCAGAGCACATTGCGGTAGTGGCGTTCCAGCGGGTTTTGTCGGCTGAGGCCATGATTGCCGGTCAGCTCGAGCGCGATATTCACCGCCTGAATGGCGTTGTCGGTGATGGTGACTTTCGCCAGGTTGGCCTCGATGGCGGAAAAGCGCAGCGCGGCGGCCTGCTCCAGCAGACTGCGGTTAACCAACAGCAGTTCGGCGATCTGCCCGACCTTCTCCTGCACCCGCGGCAGGCGGGAAAGCGGATGGCCGAGACCAGCGGGCACCCGCCCCGCCAGCCACCCCACCAGCCAGTCGTGAGCGGCGCGGGCGATGCTGTCATAGATCGCCGCCAGCAATGCCGTCTGTCGGTTGGCGAACAGGCGCAACGGTTCCGCCTGGGCGGCGGGTGGCGCATCGACCGGCCAGACATCCACCGCATGCTCTGCCGCCACCCGCACGTGGCGAAAAATCACCTCATGGCTGCCGGTAGCCCGCATCCCGGCGTGATCCCAGCTTTTCACCACGCTAATCCCCGGGCTGTCGCCAGGCACCAGCCAGGTGCCCACCCGCGGCGGGTTCTCATCGCTTCTCGCCCAAACCGCCAGCCAGCGCAGCCCTTCAATGCCGGTGGTATAGATTTTATGGCCGTTGATGTCCCAGCCGTCCGCGCGGCGGCGCGCCCGGGGGCCCGCCCCCCCCCCCCGCGCCGGGGAGCCCAGATCCGGCTCAACGCGCAGACTGTTGATCAGGCCGCCGTGTTCGACGGCATCATGAAAAACCTGCTGGCGCAGCGGCGCGTGCCAAGCGTCGTTTTCCGCCAGCCGCAAATGGTGCAGATACTGCATGCAGACGATCAGCGCCGTCGCCGGCTCACCCCAGGCGATGGCGGCGATGGCCTGCTGCAGCTGGGCCAGGCTGGCGCCCGCGCCGCCGTAAGCACGCGGCACGGCGAGGCTTAACCAGCCCCCCGCGCGCAGCGGGTCGATATTGCGCCAGGGAAAGTCGCCGCTGGCGTCAAGACTGGCCGCCTGCTCCGCCATCTGTTGGCGTACCGCCGTCAGCTGCTGCGCCCAGTCGTCGCGCTCAGGATGGATCACGATGCGCGCTCCGCCACCGCACGCCGCGCGGCTTTTTCACGAGCGATCGGCAGCAGCGCCCGGCCGTAGTCTGCCGCATCGTTCAGCGGGTCGAATCCGCGGATCAGGAAGTTGCGCACCCCGAGGTCGTAGTAGTCGAGCAGCGCATCGGCCACCTGCTCCGGGGTGCCTACCAGCGCGGTGGAGTTATGCCCGCCGCCCACCAGCTGGGCGATGCCGGTCCACAGGCGTTTGTCCACCACTCTGCCCTGCGCGGCGGTGGCCCGCAGCCGCTGGGCGCCGATGCTGTCCGGTTTGGCCTTGAACCCGCTCCCGCGCTGCGCCGCCTGCTCGGTGGCGACGTGCAGGATATGCTCGGCTTTCTCCCAGGCCTCGGCTTCGCTGTCGGCGATAATCGGCCGGAACGAGACGCTGAAGCCAATATCACGCTGGTGTTTCGCCGCTTCGGCGCGCACGCGCTGGATGGTCTCGCCGGTTTGCGCCAGCGACTCGCCCCACAGGGCGAAGACGTCAGCGTGTTTGCCAGCGACAGCGATGGCCGCTTCCGACGAACCGCCGAAGTAGATGGGAAGATGCGGCTTTTGCAGCGGACGAATGGCTGACCAGGCCTGTTCGGCCTGATAAAAATCGTTGTGAATATCTACCGGCTGCTCACTGGTCCACACCTGGCGTACGACGTCAAGGAAGGCGTCGGTGCGGGCATAGCGCTGGTCGTGGTCGAGGTAATCGCCGTCCCGGCGCTGCTCGGCGTCATTGCCGCCGCTGATGATATGCACCGCCAGTCGGCCCCCCAGCAGATGCTCAAGGGTGGCGAATTTGCGCGCGGCAAGGGTCGGCGAGACAAAACCGGGGCGATGGGCCAGCAGGTACTGAATTTTCTGCGTCGACAGTCCGGCCAGGGCGGTCACCAGAAAGCCGTCGGGTTGATCGGACCAGTGACCCACCAGCAGGCGATCGAACCCGGCGGCTTCATGGGTTTGCGCAAAGCGAACGATATAGTCGCGGTCAAAGATCGGCCCCACCGGGGCAATCGTTTCGGAAGAGAGGCGATGGCCAATCATGCCGAGAAACTGAATGCTCATGAACAACTCCTTGCGTCAGGGTAATGGAGTGGCCGCGACGGCGGCGCTGGTCATTACCCTATACAGGGTGTGTTAATGAACAAAATGCATTTTTATCATATCTTAATATGCAAGACTGGCATTAAACAAAAATACATAGTGTTTTCAATCGGATACTGTCAGCTGCTGCACCACTTTGCTGGCGAAAAAGGTCAGCGGCGACTGCAGGTTTGCCAGATACCGGGCGTGGATCAGCCACAGCGACACCGCAGGCTGAAAGTCGCTGAGGTTGACGACCTCGAGCTCGTCACGCCACGGGCTGGCCGCCAGCGCCGCCCGCGGCACCAGACCCAGCCCCAGTCCCTGCGCCACCAGCGCCATCTGCAGCTGGGCCCCCGCGCTCTCGACGTTAAGCTTCAGGCGCAGCCCCTGGCTTTGCAGCTCGCGGATGAGCCCGGCGCGCAGTCCACAGCCGTCGGGGTTAAGGATCCAGCCCTGTTCGACGCACTCCCGCAGCGACGACGCCCGCAGATTCAGACGCCGGGCGGCAATCGGCACCACCTCCAGGGGACACAGCAGCCGCCCGCTGTAGCCCTCGGCGAGGGTCTGCTGGGCGGGGCCCATCGCCAGCATGCCGTCCAGTTCGCCGTTTTCCAGCCGACGCTGCAGCTCTCCGCTCCAGCCGCAGGCGACCTGTGGGGACAGTGCGGGAAACTGCTGGCTCAGCGCCGCCAGCGCCGCCGGCAGCGCGATCTCGCTGATACTCTGCGGTACGCCGAGACGCAGCGCGCCGCGCGGCTCGCCTTGCGGATCCAACAGGCTGTAGAGCTTTTTCGTCTCGCGCTTAATGCTCAGGCACTGCTCGTACACCCGCTGACCGGCGGCGGTCAGGGTCAGCGGGCGGGTCTGACGCGCCAACAGCGTGACGTTCAGCTCCTGCTCCAGACGCTGCAGGCGCCGGGTGATAGCCGACTGGGTGATCCCCAGATAGTCCGCCGCCTGATTAAGGGAAGAAAACTGCACCGTGGCCAGCAGAGCGTCAATATCGTCGATGCGCATAGGATCCTTATGTGTAATTTGCATATTAATATATGCGTAAATTGCATTTAAATAATATTAACGCCTCTGTTAGCGTTTTGACCAGTCCCTCTGACAGGAACCGCACATGACTGGACCACGACTGGAAAAATTACGCCATTTTATTCATGAGGTTGATCGCCTGCACCGTGAACACCACCAGACCGCGCCGCTGCTTGACGCCGTGGCCCAACGGCTGGCGGCGCTGGTACGTCACGACGACTGGCTGCCGGAAGAGTACACCCTGCCGCACCCGCACCATTACCAGCAGTATCTGCTGCATGCCGACTCCGGGGAGCGCTTCTCGATCGTCAGCTTCGTCTGGGGGCCGGGACAGGCGACGCCGATCCATGACCACCGGATATGGGGGGCCATGGGTATGCTGCGCGGCGCGGAGGAGAATCAACGCTACCAGCTGGATGCAGACGGCATACCGCGGCCGCTGGGCGCCGCCACGCTCCTGCAGGCAGGCCAGGTGGAGAAAGTCTCCGTTGACGATGGCGATATTCATCGCGTCAGCAATGCGCTGGCGGATCGCGTCTCCATCAGCATTCATGTTTACGGCGGCAACATCGGCGCGGTGAAGCGCGCGGTGTATACCCCGGAAGGCCAGCAAAAACCGTTTATCTCCGGCTACGCCAACCGCCATGTGCCCAACATCTGGGATCCCTCCCGCGAACACCAAGGATAACCATTATGTCCACTTACGCTTACCGACAGGCCGCCGGGATCCGCCAGGCGCTGCTCGACCGTCGTGAACTGGCGCTCATCGACGTCCGTGAAGAGGCCGATTTCGCCACCGCTCATCCGCTGTTTGCCGTCAATCTGCCGCTCAGCAAACTGGAGCTGGAGGTGCGCCGGCGGATACCGCGCTTCACCACCCCGATCACCGTCTACGACAATGGCGAAGGGCTGGCGGAGATCGCCGTCGAACGGCTGCGGACCTGGGGCTATCAGGATGTGGCCCTTCTGGCCGAGGGTCTCGCCGGCTGGCGCCGCAGCGGCGGCGAGCTGTTTCAGGACGTCAACTCCGCCAGTAAAGCCTTTGGCGAGCTGGTGGAAAGCGTGCGTCACACGCCGTCGCTCAGCGCCCGGGAAGTTCAGGCGCTCATCGACAGCCGACAGGAGGTGGTGATCGTCGACGCCCGGCGCTTCGATGAGTACCAGACCATGAGCATCCCCGGCAGCATCAGCGTGCCCGGCGGCGAGCTGGCCCTGCGGGTGGAGAGCCTGACGCCCTCCCCGCAAACGCCGGTGATCGTCAACTGCGCCGGACGCACCCGCAGCATCATCGGCACCCAGTCGCTGATCAACGCCGGCGTGCCGAACCCGGTCCATGCCCTGCGCAATGGCACTATCGGCTGGACGCTGGCCGGCCAGGCGCTGGCGCACCAGCAGCAGCGGCAATACGATCCCTCCGCCCGCGCCTCTGGCGCCCGGGCCGCCGAGGTGGCGCATCTCGCCGAACGGGCCGGGGTGGCGGTCATTGATGAGGCGACCCTGCAACGCTGGCTGCAGCAGAGCGACCGCACCACCTTCCTGTTTGATGTGCGCAGCCCTGAGGAGTACGCGGCGGGCCACTATCCTGGCAGCCTGAGCGCGCCAGGCGGCCAGCTGGTGCAGGAGACCGATCACTTCGCCAGCGTACGAGGGGCGCGAATGGTGCTGCTGGATGACGATGGCGTCCGGGCGGCGATAACCGGCTCGTGGCTGGCGCAGATGGGCTGGGAGACGGCGCGGCTGAACGCCCTGTCGGCCAGCCAGCTGAGCGAGCGCGGGGTACCAGCCGCCGAAGTGCCCCCCGCCCCGCAGGCGGAGGAGATAAGCCCGGCGCAGCTGGCGCAACAGCTGGACGACCCCGGTACGGTGGTGCTCGATTTCACCACCAGCGCCAACTTTGTCGCCCGCCATATCCCCGGCGCGTGGTGGCTGACGCGCTCGCAGCTGCGCCAGGCCCTGGAAGCGATCCCTCCCGCTCAACGTTACGTGGTGACCTGCGGCAGCAGCCTGCTGGCCCGCTACGCGGCGCCCGAGGTGGCGGCCTTAACCGGTAAGCCGGTACAGGTATTGCGCGGCGGGACGCTGGCGTGGATCGCCGCCGGTCTGCCGCTGGCCCATGGCGACGCCGGCCTCGCTGTCGAGCGCCGGGATCGCTATCGCCGACCCTATGAAGGGACCGATAATTCCGCAGAGGCCATGCAGGCCTATCTGGAGTGGGAGTACGGCCTGGTGGATCAGCTGGCCCGCGACGGCACCCATGGTTTTCGGGTGATCTAACGCCAGCGCGACTCAGGCCTCACGCATGATCCACGAGTACTGAAAGCTCTTCGGCGCCGGAAAATGGGTCCGGCGCCGGTAGGAGCCCAGCGACTGCGGCGTGCAATAGGTGCAGCTCCCCAGCCATTCAACGCTCGTTGACGCCACCCCCGCCTCTGCGAAGATCGCTTCAGCGAAAGCGCGCAGATCAAACCACAGATTATCGCTGCCGCGCGCCGCGGCTTTGAGCGGATCGCTGACCGGGCCAGAACGGGAATGGAACAGCCGCTGGCGGTGCCGGGCCACCCGGTCACCGCCGGGCTGGTCCAGCAGTTGCTGATAAAATCCGGCGGAGACTTCGTAACAGCAAGGGTGAATATGCGGCCCCACGGCGATGACCAGATCGGCCAGCGCCGCCCCCTGCTGGCGAAAAGTCGCCAGACTGTTGTCGATAATGCCGCTGGCCAGCCCCTGCCAGCCGGCATGCACGCTGCAGATGAAGCGACCGTCGCGCGAGGCGATCAGTATCGGCAGGCAGTCGGCGGTTACCACCCCCACCTTTTGCCCGGCGACGGCGGTAAACACCGCGTCGGCATGCGGGCGCGTCGGCAGCGGCTGCTGATAATGATGAACCTCATTGCCATGGACCAGCTTCACCGGCGCCATTTCGGCATAGGGAAAGGCGGCGGTTTCGTGGACATCGAGAAACGCGTGGCGGATGCCAGGGATAGCGTCGAGCAAGCGGGAGCGGTAAGCCATAGAGACGATAAGCGACAGAGAATGATGTCTTACCTTAGGCCAGGGCACGCGCAGAGGCAAGGCGGCGGCCCGGCATTTTTTCGCCGGACCGCCGGACAGGCTTCAGACAATGGCCGCGCGCTGCTGGCGATGCATCAGCCAGAATACCGCCACGCCGGCCAGCACAATGCCCGGCGCTGAGGCCGCCATCACCCCGACGGTGCCGGTGCCGAGGGCCAGCATCTTGCCGGCCAGCAGCGGACCGCTCATCGCCCCGAGGCGTCCCACCGCCACGGCGGTGCCGACCCCGGTGGCGCGGATCGCCGCGGGATAGAAGAGCGGCGCCAGCGCGTAGAGCACGCTCTGGCCGCCGGTGGCGAACAGCCCGGCGACAAACCCCGCCAGCAGCATCCCGCTCAGCGACGACGCGCTGCCCAGCGCCAGCAGCGACGCCAGAATGCCGCTGTATATCAGCAGCGACATGCGCAACGGAGTAAGCTTATCCATCAGCGCCCCCAGCAGCAGGGTGCCGCAGGCGGCGCCGATCTGCAGAGAGAACATCACCCCCGCCGCCTGGCTGGCGCTGAATCCCTGGCCTACCAGCAGCATCGGCAGCCAGTTGATCAGCATATAAACCACCAGCAGAGTGAAGAAATAGCCCAGCCACAGCAGCAGCGTGGCGGCGGCATGCCCCGGGGCAAACAGGGTGCGCAGCGGCACGCTGGTCTCCACGCGTTGAAACGCCTGCGATTCCGGCAGCCAGCGCATCAGCAGCGGGATCAGCAGCAGCGGAACCACGCCGCCAATCCAGAAGATGGTCTGCCAGGCCGCGGCAAGGCCAGAGAACCCCAGCGCCGCCGCCAGCGCGGCGCCAATGGGCACCCCGCAGTACATCAGGCTCACCGCCCGGCCGCGAAAACGGGGGCCAGCGGCTTCCGAGGTTAAGGCAATCAGGTTCGGCAATGCCGCCCCCAGCCCGACGCCGGTGAGCAGGCGCGCCAGCAGCAGCGTCGGGAAGCTCCAGGCCACCGCGGTGGCCAGCGAGAACAGGCCAAACAGCAGCACCGAGCCCAGCAGGATGCGTTTGCGCCCGTGGCGGTCCGCCAGCATGCCGCCCACCAGCGCGCCGGGCAGCAGGCCGAGGATCCCGGCGCTGAAGATCCAGCCCATCTGCATTTTATCCAGCGCGAAGGCCTGCGCCATGCCGACGGCGGCGATCCCCGCCGCCTGCAGATCCAGCCCCTCCATCAGGGCCACCATAAAACAGAGCCCGATGGTGACCACCAGGCGCGAGGAGTTTGCGGTCGTTATCTTGGTCATAGGGTACCTTTGCGATAGCCGGACAAACGGAGCAGGTGATGGGCGGCTGATGCATGGTCAGCCGCCCGTTGTTATTTTTGGCGTTTAAGCAGATCCAGCGCGACGTCGACGATCATATCCTCCTGGCCGCCGACCATACGCCGTTTGCCCAGCTCGACGAGAATATCCACCGCGCTGAGGCCATAGCGCGCCGCCGCCGCTTCGCTGTGGCGCAGGAAGCTGGAGTAAACCCCGGCGTAGCCCAGCGCCAGCGTTTCGCGGTCGACGCGCACCGGGCGGTCCTGCAGCGGCCGCACCAGCTCGTCGGCGGCATTCATCAGCGCGTAGAGGTCGGTGCCATGCCGCCAGCCGAGCTTGTCGGCGGCGGCAATAAACACCTCCAGCGGCGCATTGCCCGCCCCCGCCCCCATCCCGGCCAGGCTGGCGTCGATCCGGTCGCAGCCCTCTTCCACCGCGGCGATAGAGTTAGCCACCCCGAGGCTCAGGTTATGGTGGGCATGCATCCCGGTGGCGGTCTCCGGCTTCAGCACCGCCTTCAGCGCGCGGAAGCGATCGCGAATGTCGTTCATGTTCATCGCCCCGCCGGAATCCACCACGTAGATGCAGGTCGCCCCATAGGATTCCATCTTCAGCGCCTGCTGCGCCAGCGCCTGCGGGGAGATCATATGGCTCATCATCAGAAAACCGACGGTGTCCATCCCCAGCTCGCGGGCAAAGGCAATATGCTGCGCCGCGACGTCCGCTTCGCTGCAGTGGGTGGCGACCCGCACCACCCGCGCCCCGGCCTGATATGCGGCTTTCAGGTCGTGTAGGGTGCCGATGCCCGGCAGCAGCAAGGTGGCGATTTTCGCCTGGCTGACCGCCTCCGCCGCCGCTTCAATCCAGGCGATATCGCTGTGGGCGCCAAAGCCGTAGTTGAAGCTCGATCCCTGTAGGCCATCGCCGTGGGCGACTTCGATAGAGTCCACCCCCGCCTTATCCAGCGCGCCGGCAATCTGCTGCACCTGCGCCAGGGAATACTGGTGACGAATCGCATGCATACCATCGCGCAGCGTCACATCCGAAATGTAGAGTTTTTTACCGTTCATGCTGTCGCTCCCGCCGCGCTGTTCATTGCCCCGGCCATTTTCTCCGCCGTCGCCAGCGCCGCCGAGGTCATAATATCGAGGTTGCCGGCGTACGCCGGCAGATAGTGCGCCGCCCCTTCCACTTCGAGGTAAACCGCGGTTTTCAGTCCGGAAAAACGGCCCACGCCGGGCAGGTTGACCGGATTATCCTCGGGGATAACCTCAAACTGCACCTGCTGCTTCAGCCGGTAGCCAGGCACGTAAGCCTGCACCGCCGCCGCCATCTCGGCGATCGAGGCGGCAATCGCCTCCTGGGACGCCATCTCGCTCAGCACATACACGGTATCGCGCATCATCAGCGGCGGCTCCGCCGGGTTCAGCACGATAATCGCCTTGCCCTTGCCCGCGCCGCCGACCTTTTCAATCGCCTGCGAGGTGGTTTCAGTGAATTCGTCAATATTCGCTCGCGTCCCCGGCCCGGCGGATTGACTGGCGATGGAGGCCACGATCTCCGCGTAATGCACCTTCGCCACCCGCGAGACCGCGGCGACCATCGGGATGGTGGCCTGCCCGCCGCAGGTCACCATATTGACGTTGCCCTGGTGGAGATTGGCCTCAAGGTTGACCACCGGCACGCAGTACGGGCCAATCGCCGCCGGCGTCAGGTCGATGACGCGGATCCCTGGCTTCGCTTCGCGCAGCGCGGCATCGTTTTTGACGTGCGCGCCGGCGCTGGTGGCGTCGAAGACAAAGTCGATATCGGCAAACTCCGCCATCTGCATCAGGCCGCCCACCCCTTCGTGGGTGGTCGCGACGCCCATGCGCCGGGCGCGGGCCAGGCCATCCGACTGCGGATCGATGCCGACCATCACCGCCATCTCCAGTTGCTGGCCGTGGCGCAGAATTTTAATCATTAAATCGGTGCCGATATT
The DNA here is from genome assembly GCF_040064755.1 of Klebsiella sp. GB_Kp056. Classification (NCBI taxonomy): domain Bacteria; kingdom Pseudomonadati; phylum Pseudomonadota; class Gammaproteobacteria; order Enterobacterales; family Enterobacteriaceae; genus Klebsiella; species Klebsiella sp. GB_Kp056. Next base: position 13,676 of record NZ_JBEAJA010000071.1, read on the forward strand.
CCCGGAGCCGATAATGGCGACTTTACGTTTACGCATCACGATGTCCTTCTCCGGCGGCGACGAAGCGTGCCGCGACTGAGCCAATACCTTCAATATGGGCGACAAAGCTGTCCCCCTCGTTAATCGCCACCATCGGGCCTAACGCCCCGGTCAGCACGATATCCCCCGCCCGCAGCGGTTCGCCGAGGCTGGCCATCTTGCGCGCCAGCCACACCGCGGCGTTCAGCGGATGCCCCAGGCACTCGCTGCCCCGGCCGCTGGAGACCAGCTCCTGGTTGCGGGTCATCTGCATGGCGCACGCTTTCAGATCCAGACCCGCCGGTCGCTGCGCCGGGCCGCCGATGACGTACAGGCCGCAAGAGGCGTTATCGGCGACGGTGTCGACAAAGCCGATTGACCAGTCGCGAATGCGGCTGCCCACCACCTCCAGCGCCGGCAGCACCCATTCGATGGCGTTATACAGCTCATCAAAAGTGGTATCGGCATGGGGTAGATCATGTTTCAGCACCAGGGCGATCTCGGCCTCCACCTTGGGCTGCAGCACGCGGCCAAACGGCACATCGGCGTTGTCGCCGTAGCACATGTCGGCAAACAGGGTGCCGAAATCCGGCTGGTTGACCCCCAACTGCTGCTGCACTTTGGGATGGGTCAGGCCCACCTTGCGGCCCACCACCCGTCGGCCATGGGCCACGTGGTGCTGAACGTTCATGCGCTGGATAGCGTAGGCGGCGTCGGCGTTGTCGACGCCGAGGATATCGCGCAGCGGGGCGATCGCCTGGCCGGTTCGTTCGGCGTCGCGCAACTGCTGCGCCAGCGCGTCAAGAGAAATAGTCATCATCACTCCTTAAGCCCGTGCGAGGAAATTGAGCACCAGCTGATTAAAACTGTCGGCATGTTCCCACTGCGCCCAGTGGCCGCAGTCGCGGTAAATATGCAGCTCAGAGCCGGCGATCCCGGCGAGCAGGCGTAGTCCGGCGTCCATCGGCACGAAGCGGTCATTGCGTCCCCAGACGATGAGAGTTTGCGCAGCGATCTCGCCGAGCCGCGGGCCAAAGTCAGGGAATTGTTTCGGGTTGGCTTCGAGGCTCTTGACGAAGTTGTCCAGATGGTCGCGGCGCGACAGAATATTGTTCAGCCGCGCCTCGAACAGCGCGTCGGTGAGGTCACGGGTGTCGAAGACGAAAATGCTCATCATCTTCTTCAGGTTTTCAATGGTCGGCTCGCGGTACAGGGCGTTCAGCAGTTTGATGCCTTCCGTCGGCATCGGCGTGAACAGGCTCATGCCGCCGGTTCCCCCGCCCATCAGCACCAGCTTCGCCACCCGCTCCGGCCAGCTCAGGGTGAAGGCCACCGCGCTGTGACCGCCCATCGAGTTGCCCAGCAGATGGACTTTATCGATCCCCAGCTGATCGACCACGCTTTTCAAAATGCGGGCGTTGAGATCCGAACGCGAACCGCTGTTGACGATCGAATCGCTCTTCCCCCACCCCGGACAGTCCAGGAGCAGCACGCGATAGCCCGCCTCGACCAGCGGGTCAATGTTGCGGCTGAAGTTGGCCCAGCCGGTGGCCCCCGGCCCGGAGCCGTGCAGCATCACCACGGTCTCTTCCCCGTCGCCGCAGTCATTGATATGGATGCGCAGCGTGCGGCCTCCCTCGTCGACGTTGAGGAATCGGCTGGTGGCGTCTTGGGTTTGCGGTTGATAGCTCATGTTAGTCTCCCGGTTAATCAAATCTCGGTGGTGGCGCTCAGCGAGCCGAATCCGGCGATCCACTCGGGGATCGGCCGGTAATAGCGGCCTTCGCTGCGCCAGCGGCCAAAAGCGGATAGCGCGGCAAAGGCGGCCACCCAGGTCTTAATTTCGTGCGTCGATTTGCCGGCCATCGCCGACAGCTCGTCGTTGCCGATCGCGTCCAGTTCGCTCAGCCGCCCCTGCTCCAGCAGGCTCATAAAGCGGTTGTCCCAGACCGGGTTGAGGGGATGGAGCGAGCGCTGGTCTTCGGTAAACCGCCGGGCGGCGCTGATCACCCGCTGCTGGCGCAGCTCGCGTTCGTCCGGCGGCAGCTGTTTGCCGCTGCCGAGCAGGCGGTCGCGCAGATGGGCGTCCGCCTTCGCCAGCTCCGGCACCGGCGGCTGGTGCGAAAGCCCGCCAGAGCCGAGGATCAGCACCCGCTTATTGAGGGTGTTGAGGAAGCGGCCCATCGCCTCGCCCAGCAGCCGGGTGCGTTGAAACCCCGGCAGCGGCGCGGCGACGCCGTTAATAAACACCGGCAGCACCGGCAGGCGATCCAGCCCACCCAGCAAAAACTCCAGCGGCTGGGCGAAGCCATGGTCCACCTGCATGTTGTACGACACCGCCAGGTCGATACCGCTGTTGATCACGGCGTGGGCGCAGGCTTCCGCCAGCTCGGTGGGCACCGGCAGGTCGCCGGCGGCGCTGGCGAAGTCGCCGATGGCGGTGGCGCCGACGCCCAGGCAGAACGGCGGCATCACGTCATAGAAAAAACCGTTGTAGTGATCGGGGGCGAAGAGCACCACCAGCTCGGGATCGAATTCAGCGATCCGCCGCCGGGCGTCGGCAATCACCCCGTTCACCTCATCGAGGACCGCCTGCTCCGGGTCAACGAATCCCACCAGCGGGGTGTGCGACAGGCAGTGTAAATAGGCATGCATATCAGGCCACCTTCTCTTCAGCGTGGCCGGTATCCCCGGCCGCAAGGGTCATTTTTTCCGCCAGGGCGGTCAGCTGCGCGCCGAGGGTTTGCGGGATAGCGAGGGCGGCGACAAAGCGGTCCGGCCTGACCACGGCGATGGCGGTGTTATGTTGCGCAAACCAGCTCTTCAGACGGTTTTGCTTATCCCCCACCCGCAGCGTGCCCGGGACGTTATCCTGCTCGCGATGGATCTGCACCTCCGGCACGACCTGGATAAAGCGCACCCCTATCGCGCGCCAGCGGGCGATCTGCCCGGCGTCGAGCCCCCACTGCGGGTTGCAGCCCCAGCCGATAATGGCGAAATTCGCCCCGATAACCTCATCGAGCAGGAGACTCTCGCCGTTCTCCAGCGTCACCTGGGGTTGAATAAACATTTTGCCCACCGGCGAGGCTTTGCCTGCGCCGTCGGTCAGCAGCGCCCCTTCGCGATACTGCGGCATCGGCTTAAAACGCATTTCGAGGAAGTAACGTTTCACCGGCGGCAGGTAGTTCAGCAGCCAGGAGAGGCCATCGCGCGCCGCGCCCTGCCAGCGCTTCGGCGGCGCCAGCACGTGACCGGCGGTGACCGACAGATCAATCATCGCCTTCGCGTGGTCGCGACGCTCCTGCTGGTAGCTGTCAAGCAGCGCCTCTCCCGCTTTGCCGTTGACCACCAGCGCCAGCTTCCACGCCAGGTTGAAGGCGTCACGCATGCCGCTGTTGTATCCCTGGCCCTGCCAGACCGGCATGATGTGCGCGGCGTCGCCGGCCAGCAGCACCCGGTCAATGCGAAAGCGCTCGGCAAGGCGCGCGTTATGGGTGTAGACCCGCTGGCGGATCAGCTCGACGCGATCCGGGTCCGGCAGCACTTTGCTCAGCAGACGGCGCATATTGTGCGGCTCGCTGAGCTGGGCTTCGGTTTCCCCGGGCATCACCATAAATTCAAAGCGGCGCACGCCGTGGGGCAGCGCGGCGGAAACGTAGGGCCGCACCGGGTCGCAGCACAGGTAGACGTGCGGGGTGGCCAGCGGATCGTTGGCGATATCGATGACGATCCACTGGTTCGGCGCGGTCTTGCCTTCGAAAGGGACGTTCAGCGTGCGGCGAATAAAGCTGGCGCCGCCGTCGCAGGCCACCAGCCAGTCAGCGCGCACTGTCTCCCGCTCGCCGTCCGGTCCTTTAATATTTAACGTGACACCGTCACTGCTCTGGCTAAAGGCTTCCACCTCGCGGGAGAAGAGGCAACGGACCTGCGGGAAACGCTGCAGGCCGTGATACATCACCGCATCCACCTGCGGCTGAATAAAGGCATTGCGCCGCGACCAGCCAAACTCATCGGTCATCGGCTGGATGTCGGCAAAGCAGCGGCCCTTCGGGGTCAGAAAGCGCATGGCGTGCCACGGCGTGGTGTGCGGCAGCACGTCATCCACCAGCCCCACCGCCTGCATCGCCCGCAGCGATTCATCGTCAATACCGATGGCCCGCGGGTAATCGATCAGTTTGTCGAGCTTTTCCACCAGCAGCACGCTGATGCCCATCTGGCCAAGGTAGTTGGCCATCATCAGGCCTACCGGACCGGCGCCGGCAATGGCGACCTGGGCGGTATGCTGCACGGCGGGTTGAATATCGGGTGTAGATGTTGTCATTCTTAGCGACCTCACGACTCGGAAACTGCCCGGCTGACAGGCAATTTGTTAATCATGTGTAAACGTATTTTTATAATGGGCTGAGTATAGGGCGGGTGTTTTCGGCTACAATCAAAACATCGCTGAATGTGCACCAGGTGCACATCTCTGTTTATAAAGCGTTTTAAGGAAGGATTTATGCGTGGTGATGGGGCCACTGAGTACAAAACGGTGCGCGGATTAAGCCGGGGTTTATTGTTATTAAAATTGTTAAATAAATTCGACGGCGGCGCGACGCCCGGCCTGCTGGCGGAGTTTAGCGGCCTGCATCGCACCACCGTGCGCCGGCTGCTGGAGACGCTGCAGGAGGAAGGTTTTGTCCGCCGCAGCCGCTCCGATGACAGCTTTCGTCTGACCATTAACGTCCGCCAGCTGAGCGACGGATTTCGTGACGAACATTGGATTTCTGCCCTCGCCACGCCGCTGCTCGGGGAGCTGCTGCGCGAGGTCCAGTGGCCGACGGATATCACCACCCTCGACGTCGACGCCATGGTGGTGCGCGAAACCACCCACCGCTTCAGTCGGCTGTCGTTTCACCGGGCGATGGTCGGACGGCGGCTGCCGCTGCTGCTCACCGCCTCCGGTCTGACGTGGCTGGCCTTTGCCCCCGACGCGGAGCGCGACGCCATACTCAGCATGCTGGCCGCCCGTCCGGAAGCGGAATATCAGCTGGCTCGCGAACCGGAACGGCTGGCGGCGATCCTCGCCCGCACCCGCCAGAACGGCTATGGCGAAAATTTCCGCGGCTGGCGGCAGGAGGAGAAAATCGCCTCTATCGCCGTGCCGGTCTGCAGCCAGCAGCGGGTCATCGGCTGCCTCAACCTGGTCTATATCGCCAGCGCCATGACCATTGAGCAGGCGGCGCAGAAGCATCTCTCCGCGCTGCAGAGGGTGGCGGGCCAGATAGAAGCCCGCATGGAGGATGAAGAAGTGTGGTACGAAATGCCCTGAACGTCCGCTGGCGTGTGAGAAACCGCCTGCAGATAACGTGATGATAAAGCCGGCCACACTGCGCGGTGCGGCCGGATGGGCGTCGCGTCAGTAGCGAATTTCCGCCAGCGCCCGCAGCTGTTCGGGGGTGGCTACCGGCAGGTCGAAAAAGCGCAGATAGGCAGGGATCATTTCAAACAGCATGTCGGTCCCGCGCTGGATGTGGCACTGTCGCGCCTGGGCGGCTCTCAGCAACGGAGTATACTCCTGGGTCATCACCACCTCCCCCACCCAGGTGCCTGGCGCCAGACGGTCTACGTCCAGCGGCAGCGGATCGCTGACCTTCATTCCCAGCGGCGTGGCGTTGACCACCAGCTCGTGTCCGGCAGGATCGTGCTGCATCAGAGTGATATCGAGCTGGGGATAGTGCTGATGCAGCCGTCCAGCGAGAGCGTGCGCCACCTCGGGACGGGTATCGTACAGGGTCAGGGCGCTGACCCCTGCAGCCGCAAGGGAGGCGGCGATAGCCGACCCCACCCCGCCGCTGCCGACCACCAGCGCCCGCGTCCCCACAGGCTGAAATCCCTTACGGCGCAGGCCCAGCACAAAGCCGTCGCCATCGAACATGTCCCCGGAGAGGCTGCCGTCCGCCTCGCGACGGATGGCGTTGCAGGCGCCGGCGATAGCCGCCGTCGGGCTCAGGCGTTGCACCAGATCGCAGGTGGCGATTTTATGCGGCATCGTCACCAGCGCGCCGATGATATTGGTCATCGTAAACAGCGGCGGAATAAACGCGGCATAGTCCTCCGGCCTGACGCCCATTGGCACCACCTTCACGTCCACCTGCTGGTCGACAAACCACGGGTTGTAGATCATCGGCGCCTTAAAACTGGCGGTCGGATAGCCAAGATGCGCTATCAGCCGCGTATTCCCACTAATCACCATGCCTTGCTCCTTTGCTTACTGCGATAACTCGATACGTTTGACGTCGCCGAGGATAAACAGATAGGCCGCCACGCCCAGCAGCGCGGCGCCGCCGATGTAGATCAACGCGTAGAAGAAATTGCCGAACCCGGCGACGATAAAGCCGATCACCAGCGGGGTGAGGATCCCCGCGAGGTTGGCGCAAAAGTTGAACAGGCCGCCGGTGAGCCCGCCCAGCCCCTTCGGGGCGATGTCGGAGATCAGCGTCCAGCCGAGGCCCACCATCCCCTGGCCAAAAAAGGCAAACGACATCACCAGGATCACCGCCAGGTCGCTCTGCAGCCAGTTGGCGGAGATGATGCAGCTGGCCATCAGCAGGCCGGCGACGATCGGCAGCTTACGCCCCAGGTTGGCCGACCCGGTGGCTTTGAGCAGCTTGTCGGAGATCCAGCCGCCAAACATCACCCCGCCGGCGGCGGCGACAAACGGCAGGATGGAAAAGAAACCGACCTTCAGCCACGGCATATGGCGTTCGGTGGCCAGCCAGGTGGGAAACCAGGTGAGAAAGAACACCAGCACCGTATTGCCGGCAAACTGGCCGATACTGGCGCCGATGATCTGACGTTTGCTCAGCAGCTGGCGGACCAGCGGCCAGCTGAACGCCACCTGCTGGTCGGCTGGGGCGCTCAGGCCGCCGCCGTTTTCGATATGCTCGCGCTCCTGCTGGCTGAGACGAGGGTCTTCATGCGGTTCGCGGTAGCAGCGCCACCACACCAGGGCGAAAAGAATGCCGACCACGCCGACGCTGACGAACAGCACCCGCCAGCCGAAGCCGTCCATGATCCAGAACAGCAGCGGGGCAAAGCAGGCCAGCCCGAGGTATTCCCCCACGGTGTACACCGCCGTGGCCTTCGCGCGCTCCTGCTGCGGGAACCAGGCGCTGACCACCCGACTGTTCACCGGAAAGCACGGCGCTTCGCTGACGCCAAGCCCGAAACGGCACAGCAGCAGCGTCTTCAGCCCCACCGCCATGCCGTGGAACAGGGTAAACAGCGACCACAGGGTCAGCGACAGAAAATAGGTCACTTTGTTGCCAAAACGGTCGAGAAACAGTCCGCCGGGGATCTGCGCCAGAGCGTAGGTCCAGGCGAAAGCGGAGAAGAGGATCCCCATGAGCGCAGGGTCGATCCCCAGCTCACCGGTCAGCTTTGGGGCGGCGATCCCCAGCACGGTGCGATCGAGGTAGTTGATCATGGTGCCGATGGCCAGCAGCGCAAGAATGCCGATGCGCCGCCGGGAGCGGCGCGCGGTGACGGCTGGCTGGGCGGCGGCCGTCGGGTTAGGGCTATATGAGCTCATAGTCGGTTCCTGTCTCGGGTACAGAGGGTGTTGTTATTGTGTTTCAGGCATAATGAACCATTTGATTCAGGCTAACAATACTGCATCGCCGCCAGACGAACGGCCGCATTCGCCGCGCCATAGAGCGCGTAGCCTGCCCGTCGTTCGGTTAATTCAAAGAAGAAGCGCCCGGCGATGAAGGGCCGGATATACAGATGCAGGAACGCTCCGCCCTGCGGATCGCGGTCGTAGAGGAGCTGCCGCCGCTGGAGCTGCCCGACGTCCAGCTCGCCGCCAAAGCGCGCCAGCAGATCGTCATAGTAATTGGCCGGGATTGGCAGCGCATGATCGGCAACCGCGGCGAGCTGGTCGCAGGTGGCCGGCAGATCGCGGCAGGCAAAGGCGGCATGCTGCAGCCCCGCCCCCTGGTAGCAGGCGACCGAGCGGGCGATCTGCGTCGCCCGGCTCTGGGAGATATTCAGCGCCAGGCGGATCTCCCCCTGCGGGCTGCGCACCGCCAGACTACGCACCAGCCCATAGGGATCCGGCAGCGTCTGCTCATGTTCGAGCGTAAAACCAAACACCGTGCGGAAGAACATCACCCAGTTGTCGCGGCTGTCGGCTTCCATCCCCAGCGCCAGATGGTCGATGCCGAGGTAATCTTCGCGCACCGTCACGCCATCGCGCAGGAGAAAGTCGCGCTCGTAGATCGCCTCCCCGGCATCGATGAGATAGACCAGGCTGCCGTCAGGGGCGCAGATCGCCGGGATCGGCGTTTCGTTCGGCCCGGCGTCGCCCTGCCAGGTGGCATACCCCAGCGCGCGGGCGCGAGCGACAATCGGCGCGCTGCTGTCGACCCGCAGCGCCATCGCGCAGAGCGATACCCCGTGGCGTTGATAAAAGTGATCGGCCCAGCTGTGCGGCTGATGGTTAATCACGATCCGCGCCCCGCCGTTGCGCCACAGCGTGACCTGTTTGGAGCGGTGGCTTCCCTCGTGCTGAAAACCCAGCGCCTGCAGGTGCTGCCCCAGGCGCTGCGCCTCGGCGACGCTGGCGGCGAATTCGATAAACTCCAGCCCGTGACAGACTGGCGGTGGCGGCGGTGAAAACAGATCGGCATCGCACGCCGGGAGCCGGCGACGAGTCTGCTCCTCCAGCCACAGCAGCGAACGATAGCCATCTTTGGCCGTCGCGCCGTTCGGCGAGGCGCGAAAACCGTCATTAAAGATCTCCAGCGACCAGGGGCCGCGATAGCCGCAGCGGGTGATCTGCTCGGCAAACGCCTCCAGCGGCAGCTCCCCCTGCCCGGGGAAGCAGCGGAAATGGCGACTCCACTCCAGGAGATCCATTTTCATATACGGCGCATCGGCGAGCTGAACGAAGGTGATTTTCTCCACCGGCACCGATGGCAGCGCGTCGAGGGTGTCGCCCCGGGCCAGGATATGGAAGCTGTCGAGCACCAGGCCCAGCGCCGGGCTGTCCACCCGCTGCACCCGCTCCCAGGCCTGCTGCCAGCGGTTCACATGGGTTCCCCAGGCCAACGCCTCATAGCCGATAGCGATCCCCTCCTCTTCCGCCAGCGTGGCCAGCGCCCGCAGGTCCGCCACCTGCAGTTCGCTATCCGCCGAGCAGTCCGGCTGCACATTGCTGCACAGCAGCAGCGTGTCGCAGCCCAGCTCGCGCATCAGCGCAAATTTGCGTCTGGCGCGGGCCATATTGGCCGCAAACTGCGCCCGGCTGGCGCCTTCAAAATCGCGAAAGGGTTGAAAAAGCGTGATTTTTAACCCTAAATCGGCGGCCAGCTGGCGGATTTCCGCCGGCGTCCCCGTATAATAGAGCAGATCGTTCTCGAAAATTTCCACACCCTGATACCCCGCCGCCGCAATAGCGTGCAGCTTCTCTGGCAGGGTGCCGGAAATCGAAACGGTGGCGATAGAGCGCAGCATAAGGTCCTCGGGTCAACAGCTGACGTGAGCCTTGAATATGTATCATTTGGTTCATTTGCGCCATACCAGGTTGCTAAATTGTGATCATTATGTGTATTTTTTGTCACCCAAGAAAAAGGAGTTGCCATGACCGCCGTTGCTCATGATGAAGCACAATCTCTGAAGGAGCGGATCTTCAGCGCCGCTATCGCCGTCTTTGCCGAACACGGGCTGTCAGGCGCCCGCATGGAGCAGATCGCCACCGAGGCGCAGACCACCAAGCGCATGGTGGTCTACTACTTCAAAAGCAAAGAGCAGCTCTATCAGGAGGTGCTGCAGCATGTGTATGCGCGGATCCGCGAAACCGAGCAGCAGCTGGGGCTGGAGAATGTGCCGCCGGTAGAGGCGCTGGTGCGGCTGGTGCGCTGGAGCGTGCGCTATCACGCCACCCACGCGGACTATATGCGGGTGATTTGCATGGAGAACATGCAGCGCGGCAAGTGGCTGAAGACCTCGGGAGAGCTGAAGCCGCTGAATCGTACCGCCCTGTCGATTCTGGAAGACATTTTGCAGCGCGGCCAGCAGCAGGGGGTCTTTCAGGCGGGGCTGGAAGCGCGCGATGTGCACCGGTTAATCAGCAGCTTTAGCTTTTATCAGGTGTCGAATTTCTACACCTTCAGCAGTCTGTACCTTGACGATCCTCTGCCCGCCATTGACGATGAAGCGATGGTGGCCCACCACTGCGACATTGCCGTCCGGGCGGTGGTCCGCTTCGTGATTTCCTGACCCGCCGGCGAAAGGCGTCAGTGTCCGGAGAGGGCGTGAATGACCTTCGCCATTGCCTCCTCGGTGAGCGGTGAACGCTGGATTTTGCTGTTCGCCAGCGAGGTGCGCAGCACGCCGGCGATGACAATGTGTTTCGGCTCCTGGCCAAGGTCACGCATCTCCAGCACCACTTTGCCCACCACGCGGCACATTTCCTGGTACAACTCGTCGTCTTTCGCTTTATTTCCCATTGAGTCTGGCTCGCATTTTCTCATTATCAATCAAACCATTATTGATAGATTTTTCCGGCAACGCAAATCATCCTCCCGTTACCGGGTCAATGGCGCATTTTACCGCCTGATGACGGGAGAAAATTCCCTTTCCGCCGCCCCTTTTCATCCCGCCTGTTGAAAAAATGTGTTGCATAGTTTTATGCATAACGTGCCGGTTTTGTTACGCGTTTTGTCCATAATTTGAAACGAGGTTTTTATTTTCCTTTTTGATTTCGCCAGCGTATAATGCGCTTCGATTCTTTCTTGAATGGTTTCAGCGCATTGGACTGCATGATAAAACGCATAACACCTTGCCACATTTCATGGGCTGAACCGCCAGCACACATTCTTCTGCACGCTTCGGGGTTGTCACCTATCCTTAGGGCGTGGCTTAGCAACTTTCGTAATACAGGTTTGGCTCCCCGGCAGTGCGCCCGCGGAGCGAGAATTCCATATCCTTCACAACTTAAAGACTAAAACTGTCATGAAAAAGACCAAAATTGTTTGCACCATCGGTCCGAAAACCGAATCTGAAGAGATGCTGACCAAAATGCTGGAAGCCGGCATGAACGTGATGCGTCTGAACTTCTCCCACGGTGACTATGCGGAACACGGTCAGCGCATCCAGAACCTGCGCAATGTGATGAGCAAAACCGGTAAGAAAGCCGCTATTCTGCTGGACACCAAAGGACCGGAAATTCGTACCATCAAGCTGGAAGGCGGCAACGACGTCTCCCTGAAAGCGGGCCAGACTTTCACCTTCACCACCGATAAATCGGTCATCGGCAACAGCGAAATCGTTGCGGTAACCTATGAAGGCTTCACCTCTGACCTGAGCGTCGGCAACACCGTTCTGGTGGACGATGGCCTGATCGGCATGGAAGTGACCGCTATCGAAGGCAACAAAGTTATCTGTAAAGTGCTAAACAACGGCGACCTTGGCGAGAACAAAGGCGTGAACCTGCCGGGCGTCTCTATCGCCCTGCCGGCGCTGGCGGAAAAAGACAAACAGGACCTGATCTTCGGTTGCGAACAGGGCGTGGACTTCGTCGCGGCCTCCTTCATCCGTAAGCGTTCCGACGTCGTCGAGATCCGTGAGCACCTGAAAGCCCACGGCGGCGAAAACATCCAGATCATCTCCAAAATCGAAAACCAGGAAGGCCTGAACAACTTCGACGAAATCCTCGAAGCCTCTGACGGCATCATGGTTGCTCGTGGCGACATGGGCGTTGAGATCCCGGTTGAAGAAGTTATCTTCGCGCAGAAAATGATCATCGAAAAATGTATCCGCGCGCGCAAAGTGGTTATCACCGCGACCCAGATGCTGGACTCCATGATCAAAAACCCACGTCCGACCCGCGCTGAAGCCGGCGACGTGGCCAACGCCATCCTCGACGGCACCGATGCGGTAATGCTGTCCGGCGAATCGGCGAAAGGTAAATACCCGCTGGAAGCGGTCACCATCATGGCGACCATCTGCGAACGTACCGACCGCGTCATGACCAGCCGTCTGGATTTCAACAACGACAACCGTAAACTGCGCATCACCGAAGCGGTGTGCCGCGGCGCGGTAGAAACCGCTGAGAAACTGGAAGCGCCGCTGATCGTGGTCGCCACCCAGGGCGGTAAATCCGCACGCGCTGTGCGCAAATACTTCCCGGATGCCACCATCCTGGCGCTGACCACCAACGAAACCACTGCTCGCCAGCTGGTGCTGAGCAAGGGCGTTGTGCCGCAGCTGGTGGAAGAGATTGCCTCTACGGATGATTTCTATCACCTGGGTAAAGATCTGGCGCTGAAGAGCGGCCTCGCGCGCAAAGGCGACGTGGTGGTGATGGTCTCTGGCGCATTAGTCCCGAGCGGCACCACTAATACCGCTTCCGTGCACGTGCTGTAATAATTTACAGGTTAATTGGTTTTTTTTTAATAAAGCGCCTCTCGGGGCGCTTTTTTTTATTCATCGACTAGCTCTTCCTATTAAAAATGCAAATCGGAATTTACTATTTAATAAGAGATTATCTAAGATGAATCCGATGGAAGCGTGCTGTTTTCACTCGCCTTTTTCAGCGATTTTGACCAATTCGATGCTTCTTTGAGCGAACGATCAAAAATAAGTGCGTTCAGGTAAAAAAAATATTCTCATCCCAAAAAAGTTTGTGTAATACTTGTAACGCTACATGGAGATTAACTCAATCTAGAGGGTATTAATAATGAATCGTACTAAACTGGTACTGGGCGCGGTAATCCTGGGTTCTACTCTGCTGGCTGGTTGCTCCAGCAATGCTAAAATCGATCAGCTGTCTTCTGACGTTCAGACTCTGAACGCTAAAGTTGACCAGCTGAGCAACGACGTGAACGCAATGCGTTCCGACGTTCAGGCTGCTAAAGACGACGCAGCTCGCGCTAACCAGCGTCTGGACAACCAGGCTCACTCTTACCGTAAGTAAGAGTTCTGGTAATAAAAATGGCGCACTCTGTGCGCCATTTTTTTTGCCCTCGCGCTGAGGGCTACTGGGTGAGCAGGCCGTTGTCAGACGAACTGTTCTGCGCCGACAGCGACGTCGCCGCGCTACCCGCCCCCGTCGATACCACCACCGGATAGCCCGCCCTTCTCGACATCGCTTTTTTCAGCTGCAGGTCATCCACCGCTTTATCCTCTGCGAAGGCGTGAAACGCCGCTGGCAGCGTGTAAGCGATGGTCCGGGTGTTTTCCCCTTCCGTTTGCGACAGCGGCCTGTGGACCTCTACATAACGTTTACCATCCGGCTCGACGGCAAACTTCACCGGCTGATTGATGATCCGCACCGGCGTCCCGGTTTTCACCTGACTGAACAGCGCCTTGATGTCATCGGCGTTCATCCGCATACAGCCCGAGCTGACGCGCAGCCCAACGCTGTCCGGCGCGTTAGTCCCGTGGATGAGATATTCGCCGTTACCGTAGGCCAGACGCAGCGCATAGCGGCCCAGCGGGTTATTCGGACCGGCCGGCACCACCGCCGGGAGCGTCACCCCTTTCTCCAGCGAGCGCGCGCGGATGCCGGCGGTCGGTGTCCAGGTCGGGTTAGGGATCTTCTGCCCGACGCGGGTGGTCATCTCCGGCGTTTCCAGCCCTAACTGGCCGATGCCCAGGGGATAAACCTGGACCTGATTCTCTCCCGGCGGGAAGTAGTACAGCCGCAGCTCCGCGAGGTTGACGACAATCCCCTCCCGCGGCACGTCGGGCAGCAGCATCTGAGAAGGGATCAGCACCTGGGTCCCGGGCTTCGGCTGCACCGGCGCGATGGTATCGTTGGCTTCAAGGATCAGCATCGCCGCGGTATCGAAATGGCGGGCAATCGCCTGCAGGTTGCGATCGCTCTCCTGAACCGTCCAGTACTGGTTCTGGCCAATCAGCCGGCTGTTGGCCGGAGGCAGCGGGTAATCGACGGCCCAGGCGGCCGGGGTGGCGCCAAGGGCGCCGAGAAGGGCTAAAGCGATCATCGTTTTGCGTTTCATACTGAGATTCCTTCTTTCGCTGATAAAACGCCAGGAGACTGAACGGCGGCAGGGTCAGCGCCCTGCCGGACGTAACAGAATGAAATCTACCTGTTTATTCTAGCTAATATTTGCGGCTTTCGCGCGTATCGCGCGGATCATGGCTTCGAGGCCCTGCGAGCGGGAGGGGGTAAGATGCTGGGTGAGGGCCATTTTTTCAAACCATGGGCGGACGTCAAACTCGGTGATGTCCTGGGCGGTCATCCGGTCATAAAGGATAAATACCACCGCAATCAGCCCTTTGACAATCGCCGCATCGCTGTCGCCGCGCAGGGTGACAACGCCGGAAGGATCCTGCGCCATCACGATCCACACCTGGCTTTGACAGCCCTGAATAATGTTCTGCGGGCTGTGCTCCTCGGCGCTCAGCGGCGGCAGCCGCTGGCCCAGCTCAATGATATAGAGATACTTCTCTTCCCAGTTGGCGCAACGGCTAAAATTGCGCAACAGTTTGTCTTTGTCCGGTAATGCCGCCATCGTCACGTCCTTTACCCTAATAGTTTGCGGATCCGCTGGAGGCCGGCCACCAGGCGGTCCACCTCTTCCGTGGTATTGTACATCGCCAGCGACGCCCGACACATGGCCGGTACCTGATAGCGGGCCATCAGCGGCATGGCGCAGTGATGCCCGGTCCGCACGGCGATCCCGTAGTTATCGAGGAAGCTGCCGACGTCATAGGCGTGATGCTGGCCGAGGTTAAAGGCAATCACCCCTTTACGCTGCGCCGGACCATAGAGGATCAGATCCGGCACCGCGCGCAGGGCCTCCCGCGCGTAGCGCATCAGCGTCTGCTCGTATTCGGCGATCTGGGTCAGTCCCAGCTGGCTGACATAGCTCAGCGCCGCGCCGAGGCCAATGATCCCCCCGGTATTCGGCGTGCCGGCCTCAAAGCGCCACGGCGCCAGGTTCCAGGTGGTGCCCTCCGTCAGGCTGACGGTGGCGATCATCGACCCGCCCCCTTCCCATGGCGCCATTGTCTGCAGCAGCTCGGCCCGGGCGTAGAGCACGCCGATCCCGGTCGGGCCGTACAGTTTATGGCCGGAGAAGACATAAAAATCGCAGCCCAGCGCCTGAACGTCCACCGGGTGGTGCATCACCGCCTGGGCGCCGTCCACCAGCACTTTCGCGCCATGCTGATGCGCAAGGGCAATCAGCGCCGACAGCGGGTTTTCCGTCCCCAGCACGTTGGAGACTTCGGTTATCGCCAGCAGGCGGGTACGCTGGTCAAACAGCCCGGGAACCACGTCCAGCTGCAGGGTGCCGTCCGGGTTGAGGGGGATTACCCGCAGCTCAGCCCCTACCCTGGCGCAGAGCATCTGCCACGGTACGATGTTGGCGTGGTGCTCCATCTCGCTGATGATGATGTTATCCCCGGCGCCGACGTTGGCGTTTCCCCAGCTGTTGGCCACCAGGTTAATGCCCTCGGTGGTGCCGCGCACGAATACCAGCTCCTCCGCCGAGCCGGCGTTAAGGAAGATGGCCGCCTGCTGGCGCACTGCCTCCATCCGCGCGGTGGCTTCCGCGCTGAGGGTATGGATCCCACGATGCACCGCCGCGTAGCCGTGGCGATAGAATTCCGCTTCGGCGCCAATCACTGCCTCCGGTTTCTGGGCGCTGGCGGCGCTGTCAAGATAGACCAGCGGCTGGCCGTTGACCTCCCGGCTCAGTACCGGAAAATCGGCGCGAACCCGTTCTACTGAAAATGTCATGCTGTGCCTCCCGGCAAACGCTCTCCAATCCGCGCCAGCACCTGCTCTCTGAGCGCGTCGCTGCGGATAGCTTCGGTAAGCTCGGCGGCGAAGGCGTAGAGGATCATCTGCTGCGCCGCCTGCTGTTCAATCCCGCGCGAGCGCAGATAGAACAGCTGTTCTTCGTCAATGCGCCCTACCGTCGCCCCGTGGCTGCATTTCACGTCATCGGCGTAAATCTCCAGCTGCGGTTTGGTGTCGACCTCCGCCAGCCGCCCGAGCAGCAGATTGTTGTTGGTCATCTGGCCGTCGGTTTTCAGCGCATGCGGCGCGACGTTGATCAGCCCGTTAAACACCGCCCGGCCCTTATCGCTGACAATGGTTTTATGCAGCTGGCGGCTGGTGCAGTACCCCACCTGGTGGTCCAGCCAGGTGCGGCTGTCGCAGACCTCATTTTTCACCGGCATCGCCAGCGAGTTAAGACGCAGGTCGCTGTTTTCGCCGCCCAGACGCGTGCTGGTGTGATGACGCAGCACCTGACCGCCAAGCAGGAAACTGCTGCTGAAAGCCGAGGCGTCGCGGCCCAGCAGCAGGTCGTTATGGGCGAAGTGGTAGCTGTGCGCGTTCTCGAACGCCAGCTTGATGTGCTGCAGGCGCGCGTTGTCCGCCACCGTCATGGTCAGCCGCCCGCCGGTGAAGTGCGGTTGCTCATCAAGGCTAAGATAGTGCTCGATAATCGTCGCCTCCGCCCCGCTCTCCAGCGCCAGGTGGTGACGATAGTGAGCGGTATTCAGCGCATCGCCGGCCAGGCCGCGGGTGATATGCATCAGCAGCAGCGGCTTATCCAGGCGGCGGTTGCGCGGCACGCGCAGGCGGGTCACCGTCTGCGCCAGGCTTTCGGTCAGATGGAGAAACACCTCCGGCTGGAGGGCATCCGGCAGATGCTGGCGCTGGTTATCGACACTGACCTCCACGCCGCTGGCGGCGAGATCGTCGCTCAGCTCAGGATGATAGCGACCGTCGATAAACACCAGTCGCCAGGCGTCCAGCGGCAGCGCCAGCGCGTCACGCTGTTCGGCGCTGATCGACGCTCCCTCATCGGCGACGAAGCGGCCGTTAATCAGCGCGTCCAGCGGGGTGTATTTCCAGTCCTCCTGCTTGCGCGTCGGCAGACCCAGGCGCAACAGCTGCTGCAGATGCTGGCTGGCCTCCGGCGTACGCTGGTCGCCCTGCGCTTCAAACAGATGGTGCCACTGCTGCAGCGCATTACTGCTGTTCGGTAAGCCAGCCATAGCCCTGCTCCTCCAGCTGTTTGACGAGAGTGAAATCCCCCGACTTCACAATCCGCCCCTGATACAGCACATGGACATAGTCCGGCTTGATATAGTCAAGGATGCGCTGATAGTGAGTGACGATGATGAAGGCGCGTTTGCCGTCGCGCAGCGCGTTCACGCCCTGGGAGACGATTTTCAGGGCATCGATGTCGAGCCCGGAATCCGATTCATCGAGAATGCACAACTCCGGCTCAAGCACCGCCATCTGCAGAATGTCGTTGCGCTTTTTCTCGCCGCCGGAGAAACCCACGTTCACCGAACGGGTCAGCAGATCTTCCGGCATCTGCAGCAACCTGATTTTCTCTTCCATTAAATCCTGAAAGTCGAAGCGATCCAGCGGCTCCTGGCCGCGATAGCTGCGCACGGCATTCAGCGCGGTCTGCAGGAAGAACTGGTTGCTGACGCCGGGGATCTCCACCGGATACTGGAAGGCCATAAAGATGCCTTCCCCGGCGCGATCTTCCGGGGCGAGCTCCAGCAGGTTTTTGCCCTTAAATTCGACGCTGCCGCCGGTGACCTCGTAATCTTCGCGCCCGGCCAGGGTGGCCGAAAGCGTACTTTTCCCCGAGCCGTTCGGCCCCATAATGGCGTGGACCTCCCCCGGACGCACCTCAAGGTTCAGCCCGCGCAGGATCGCTTTATCTTCGACGGCGACGTGTAAATCTTGAATACTTAACATCTTTTTTCCTTAATTATCAGCCGACGCTATGCTCAAGGCTAATGGCCAGCAATTTTTGCGCTTCGACGGCGAACTCCAGCGGCAGTTCGGAGAAGACGTCTTTACAGAAGCCGTTGACGATCATCGAGATGGCATCGTCTTCGCTGATCCCGCGCTGCAGGCAGTAGAACAGCTGGTCCTCACCGATCCGCGAGGTGGTCGCTTCGTGCTCCAGCTGGGCGCTGTTGTTGCGACATTCCACATACGGGAAGGTATGCGCCCCGCAGTCCGGGCCGATCAGCATCGAATCGCACTGGGTGAAGTTGCGGGCGTTGGTCGCGGTCGGCATGATTTTGACCAGCCCGCGATAGCTGTTCTGGCTGTGTCCGGCGGAGATCCCTTTCGAGATGATGGTCGAGCGGGTGTTCTTGCCGATATGGATCATTTTGGTGCCGGTGTCCGCCTGCTGATGGCCGCTGGTCAGCGCCACCGAAAAGAATTCGCCGATCGAGTTATCGCCGCGCAGGATGCAGCTGGGGTATTTCCAGGTGATGGCCGAGCCGGTTTCCGACTGGGTCCATGACATTTTGCTGTTCTCCCCTTCGCACAGGGCGCGTTTGGTGACAAAGTTGAGGATCCCGCCGGTGTTGTTATCCCCCGGGAACCAGTTCTGCACCGTGGAGTATTTCACTTCCGCGTCTTTATGGATGATGACTTCCACCACCGCGGCGTGCAGCTGATAGCTGTCGCGCACCGGCGCCGAGCAGCCTTCAATGTAGCTGACGTAGCTGCCTTCATCGGCCACCAGAATGGTACGTTCGAACTGGCCGGTCTTTTCGGCGTTGATGCGGAAATAGGTCGACAGCTCCATCGGACAGCGGACGCCCTTCGGCACATAGATAAAGGTGCCATCCGAAGCCACCGCGGCGTTCAGCGCGGCAAAGAAGTTGTCATTGCCCGGCACCACGGTCCCCAGATACTTTTTCACCAGTTCCGGATGGTCGTGGATCGCCTCGCCGAAAGAGCAGAAGATGATCCCCTGCTCCGCCAGCTTTTCACGGTAGGTGGTCGCCACCGACACCGAGTCGAATATCGCGTCCACCGCCACCTCGCGCCCTTCGCGCACCGGCACGCCCAGCTGGTTAAAGGCTTCTTCCACCTCGCTGGTCAGGAAGGTGTGGGCCCCGGTCTGCTGCACCGCGCCGGGCTCGGAGGCGCAGGTCTCATCGCAGTTGCCGCAGGAGGGGGCGGAATAGTAGCTGTAATCCTGATAATTCAGCTTATCGTAATGCGCCTTCAGCCAGTGCGGCTCTTCCATCTCCAGCCACGCCCGGTAGGCATTGAGCCGGAACTCCAGCATCCACTGCGGCTCATTGCGGCGGGCGGAGATGGCGCGAACCACCTCTTCATTAATGCCTTTGGCCAGCTCATCGGTCTGCAGGCGAGTGAAAAAGCCCTCTTTATAATTGAGCGGGCCGCCGGTCCAGGTTTTGACATCGTCTGTTGCTTCAGTATTACGCGACATAGTTACTCCGCCTGCACCCCAAAACTTTCGCCGCAGCCGCACTCGTGCTGCGCTTTCGGGTTATGAAATTTAAAGATTTCATTTAAACCTTCCCGGACGTAATCCAGCTCCGTGCCGTCAATGAACGGCATCGCCTGCAGCGGCGCAAACAGCTTCGCCCCGTCAGATTCAAAGAGCAGATCGTCTGGCGCCGGCTCGGCAATCATTTCGAGCACATAGCCAAAACCGGCGCAGCCGCTGGTTTTGATACCCAGCCGTAGCCCCTTTTTATCCGGCTGCTTACGCATCAGATCGCGAATATGCGCGGCAGCGGCCGGCGTCATGGTCAGTCCCTGCCAGCTGAAATCGGCGGGATTAAAGGTTCCTGCTTGTACTTCCATCGATAGACCTCCAGGTTGGCGCCATCAAGGCATACCGCCATGTTAGTGATAATGATTATCACTTCAACCCTTCTCCAGCAGGGGTATTGCCTCATTTAGCGCTTTTTATAAGCATAGACCCTTGCCCGGGGATTATCAGGGTACGCAAGTGGAACCTAATCATATGATTTATAATATGTTATTCTGATATTGTTCTGTTACCGCACGCAATGGCAAAGATGTATCGAAAATACCGATTTATGCGATAGCAGCAGACCACCTTCCTGATTCACCCTGGCGCAGAAACGGAAAAAGTGACGGCGTCACTAAGCGGCCATGCGCGCTGAACAGGCGCTGGCCTGCGGAATGAGAAAGCGTGAGAAGAAAGCGTCAAGGCGCGACGCTTTCGGCAGGGGCGGTCGCGGCCTGGCGGGGACGTGGCCGCGATCGGGGGGGATGTAAACCGCGATGAAACAGGTAGTCAGGAAGGCTATCGGTTGGCTAGGTCCCTTTTCTCACCAGGCGGGCGGCCTGGACAAAGACCTCATCCTCCACCCCATCCCCCTTCTGTCTGCCCAGCCGCACCAGCTCATCCACGATACTCCCCTGATTAATCTGCTTTTGGGTCGCCACTAAGCTAATGACCGCCGCGCCGATAGCCATGCCAATCAATGCCGTTTGTTCATCTTTATCTTTCATGGTGTCGCTCCGTCTGTCCTCCTCAGAAAGGCTAGCAAAAGATAGCCACTGCTCCATTTCAAATTCACTTTCTTTACGCCTGCTGGAAAAGGCAGGCGCCGAATTGACCACGCTTCCTTGCTATGGCGATAGCGCATAACGCTGTCGCACCACGTCGGGTCTTTTATTTGGCCGAATTCACGCGTCGCGGAAATAAATAAAAATAACGCGCGTGCCTGAGGCAAAAAAAAGAAATAACCCTTTAAGCGACGAATCCAGATTATTCCATTAGGGAATGGCTGAGATGCTAATATTTCATTTCCCCAACGATTTTAAGAAGCCTATAGTTTTTTTGCCTGCAGAACATCCACTTAGGTTAAAAGACATAAGGATATAATTATGATTGTTTCAGCCCCCAGCGATTATCGCGAAGCCGCTCGTCGCCGTCTGCCCCGTTTCCTTTTTGACTATATTGACGGTGGCGCGGTGGCGGAAAATACCATGAACGCCAATGCCGCCGAGCTTGCCTCGGTCGCCCTTCGCCAGCGCGTGCTGTGCGGGGCGGGTGAACCGACGCTGGCCACCACCATCCTTGATGCCCCATGGGCGATGCCCGTGGCGCTGGGGCCGGTCGGCGCCACCGGCATGTATGCCCGCCGCGGCGAAGTCCAGGCGGCCCGCGCCGCCTCCCGCGCCGGGATCCCTTACACGCTGTCCACCGTGTCGGTCTGCTCCATTGAGGAGGTGGCGAGCCACGCCAGCGGCGCGCTCTGGTCCCAGCTGTACGTCCTGAAAGATCGCGGCTACATGCGTAACGCGCTGGAGCGCGCCTGGGCTGCCGGCATGAAAACCCTGGTATTCACTGTCGATATGCCGATCCCCGGCTCACGGTATCGGGACAACCGCTCAGGAATGTCCGGGCCGCACGCCACCTTGCGACAGTATCTTCAGGCCTGCACCCACCCGCGCTGGGCAATGAACGTCGGCCTGGCGGGCAGGCCTCTGTCGTTCGGTAATATCGAAGCCTATACCGGCCACAAAATGACCATGGACGACTATATGGGGTTCATCAGCAACAACTTCGACCCGTCCATCGCCTGGCACGATCTGGAGTGGATCCGCGACAGCTGGCCAGGAAAGCTGATCATCAAAGGGATCCTTGATGCCGAGGATGCGCGCAATGCCGTGCGGCTGGGCGCCGACGGCATTGTGGTCTCCAATCACGGCGGCAGACAGCTCGATGGCGCCATCCCCACCGCCCGGGCGCTGCCGCGGGTGGCGGAGGCAGTCGGCGACGATCTGACGGTCCTTGCCGACTCCGGAGTGCGCTCCGGCGTGGACGTTATTCGCCTGCTCGCCCTCGGCGCGAAGGGGGTCCTGCTTGGTCGGGCCTATATTTATGCCCTGGCCGCCGCGGGCGAAGCGGGCGTGGCGCACCTGCTGCGCTTATTTGCCGAGGATATGAAGGTCACCATGACCCTCACCGGCGCCACCTCCCCCTCGGCCATCAGCCTCGATTGCCTCGACCGGCTGGAAAAAGATCAACAGCGCAGCCGTGCGGTCCCGGTATCCTTATCTGCCTGACGCAGCCCGGGGCCGGGCCTGACCGCGTGCCTTGGCCCGGCAACCGAAATTACCCCTGCGGGTCCAGCGCCGGCCGTTGCGCTGCGTCAGCCGGGCGCTCCGGGCGGATGCGGAACCAGATCGCATACATGGCAGGCAGGAAGATAAGGGTCATGATGGTTCCCCCCAGCGTCCCGCCAATCAGCGTATAGGCGAGCGTCCCCCAGAAAACCGAATGCGTCAGCGGAATGAACGCCAGGATCGCCGCCAGCGCGGTCAGCAGAACCGGGCGGGCTCGCTGCACCGTCGCCTCCACCACCGCGTGGAACGGATCGAGCCCCGCCTGCTGGTTATGGTGGATTTGACCAATCAGGATCAGCGTATTTCGCATCAGGATCCCCGACAGGGCGATCAGGCCCACAAGGGCATTGATGCCAAACGGCTGATTGAACAGCAGCAGCGTCGGCACCACGCCAATCAGCCCCAGCGGGACGGTCAGGAAGACCATGACCATCGCCGACAGGGAGCGCACCTGCAGGATAATGATCAGCAGCGTGAGGGCGATCATGATCGGAAATAACGGCACCATCGCCCGGGTGGCTTTGCCGGACTCCTCGATTGACCCCGCCGTCTCGATGCGATACCCCGGCGGCAGGGAGTCGATAATGGGCTGCAGCGACGTCATCAGCGCGGTGGAGACATCCGGCGGCTGCAGGTTATCCGCGACATCGCCCCGGACGGTAATGGTTGGCGTGCGGTCGCGACGACGGAGCAGGGGTTCTTCCATCCTGATCTCGACTTCACCGATCTGCGACAAGGGAACTCGCTGCCCGTCGCTGCCCACCAGGGTGAAATCGGCGATTTTCGCCGGATCCAGACGGATATCCCCCGCCGCGCGGCCGATGACCTGCACGGCGCGAATATCTTCCCGGACGGTGGTGATGGGGATCCCTGACAGCAGGAACTGTAGCTGCCGGGCGACGGCCTGGGAGCTGAGCCCACTCGCCTGCAGCCGGTCCTGATTGAGGCTGAAATGCATCACCGGCACGCGCGAACCCCAGTCGCTATTGACGGTGCGCATCAGCGGACTGGCCTGCAGCACCGATTTCACCCGATCGGCGATGTCGCGCAGGGTATGCGGATCGGGCCCCATCACCCGCCAGGCGACCGGATACGGCGAATAAGGACCAAAAACCAGCTGCGTGACGCGCACCCGCGCCTGCGGCGCCAGGCCATTAGCCACCGCCTCCCGCAGCCGCAGCTTAAGCGCCTCGCGAGAGGCCGGGCCGTCGGTCAATACCACCAGTTTGGCAAAGGAGGGGTCCGGCAACTCCGGAGCCATCGCCAGGTAAAAGCGCGGCGCGCCCTGGCCGATATAGCTGGTGACAATCTTCGCCTCCGGCTGCTGCTGCAGCCAGCGCTCAATATTCGCCGTCGCGGCGCTGGTCTGAATAATCGTCGACCCGTAAGGCATCTGCACCTCAACCAGCACTTCCGGGCGATCGGAGGTGGGGAAAAACTGCTTTTTCACCACGCTCATTCCCAGTAACGCCACCATAAACAGCACCACCACCCCGGCGGCCACGCGCCATTTGCGGGCGATAACCCGGGTCAGCAGCCGGCGAAAGCGCTGATAGCGTGGGGTGTCATACAGCGCGGCGTGGCCCGCCGCCGCGGACTTCCTCTCCGGCAGCAGGTGCACGCCCAGCCAGGGGGTAAAAATCACCGCCACAATCCAGGAGGCAATCAGCGCGATACCGACGATCCAGAACACATTGCTGGCATACTCCCCGGCGGTGGATTGCGCAAACCCGTTGGGCATAAAGCCCACCGCCGTCACCAGGGTGCCGGCCAGCATCGGCGCCGCGGTATGGCTCCAGGCATAAGCCGAGGCTTTGAGGCGGTCGTACCCCTCCTCCATTTTGACCACCATCATTTCGATGGCGATAATGGCATCATCCACCAGCAGCCCCAGGGCGAGGATCAGCGACCCGAGTGTGATGCGGTCGAAGTTTTTGCCGGTGGCCGCCATCACCACAAACACTACGGCCAGGGTGAGCGGCACCGCCGCCGCGACCACCACCCCCACGCGCCATCCCATGCTGACAAAGCACACCGCCATCACCACCAGCAGGGCGACAAAGAATTTGATCATGAACTCATCGACCGCGGCGCTGATATTCACCGACTGATCGGTCACTTTCGTCAACGACATGCCGAGCGGCAGGCTCTGATTGATGCTGGCCGTTTCGGCGTCCAGTGCTTTCCCCAGCGCCAGGCCATTCCAGCCCTCGCGCATCACCACGCCGAGCAGCAGCGCCGGTTCGCCCTGATTGCGGATCAGGAAGGTGGCGGGATCTTCATACCCCCGCTCAACCGTGGCGACATCGGCGAGCTTCAGCGTTCTGCCCCCGGCAATTATCGGCGTGTCGCGGATCTGCTGCAGGCGGTCGAACGCCCCGTCGAGGCGGATAAAGATCTGCCCGCCGCGGGTCTCGATAGCCCCGGCCGCGGTCAGCACATTCTGATTGTTCAGCGCGGCAAAAATCGCCTCCGGCGAGAGCCCCAGGGTGGCGAGACGGTCATGAGAAAACGCGAGATAAATGCGCTCCGCCTGTTCGCCGAGAATATTCACTTTTTTCACCCCGGGAACATGCAGCAGCTGCTGGCGCAGGGTTTCGGCGTCACGCACCAGCTGCCGGGGCGGCTCTCCCCGCGCCTTCAGCGCAAAAAGGGCAAAGGTGACATCGGCGAATTCGTCATTCATCATCGGACCGGAGACGCCGGCAGGCAGGTTTTTCGCCTCATCGCCCAGCTTCTTGCGCGCCTGATAAAACTGCTCCGGCACCTCGGAAGGCGGGGTCTGATCCTGCAGCGATAAGGTGATTAACGCCATCCCGGGGCGGGTATAGGTCTCGGTGCGATCGTACCACTTCAGCTCCTGGAGCCGTTTTTCCAGCGGCTCGGCGACCTGATCCTGCATCTCCTGCGCGGTGGCGCCCGGCCAGACGGTAATGACCGTCATTTGCTTGACCGTGAAGGGCGGATCTTCCGCCCGCCCGAGCCCGAAGAACGCCACCAGCCCGGCGACCGAAATAAGGATAATCAAAAACAGGGTCACCGACCGCTCGCGGACGGCCAGCGCGGAGAGATTAAAACGTCCGTCGCTCATGGCTGGCTCCCGGCGGCAGTATGCTCGCGTCGTTCCGCCAGCCGCACCGTCTCGCCCTGGTGCAGAAGATGGGCGCCCAGAGCGACGATCGGCTCCCCGGGCTTCAGCGGACCGGTCACCCGCGCCGTTTCATCATTCAGGCCGATCACCGTCACCGGTTGCCAGGAGACGGTGGCCGGGCGGGAGGCAACGCGCCAGACGCCAGGGCCGTTGCCCGGATCGTAAACCGACGCCAGGGGCACCTCCAGCACCTCGCCTGGCCCCTGGTCGTTGCCGATGCGCAGGGTTACGGTAGACCCCAGCGGGGCGTTCGCCAGCGCCCCGTTCAGCACATAGCGCGCTTCAAAGGTGCGGGTGGCGGCGTCAGCTGCGTCCGAAAGCAGGCGCAGGGTTGCGGTGACCGGCTGAGATTCGCTGCCATAGCGTGTCGCCAGCGCCTCGCTGCCGACCGCCGGGCGCAGCGTCTCCGGAAGCTGCACCCGCGCTTCGCGCTGCCCCGCCCGCGCCAGGCGGATCACCACCTGCCCGGCGCTGACCACTTGCCCCGGCTCGGCGAGCGTTTCCACTACCACGCCGTCAGCGTCCGCCAGCAGTCCGGCATAGCCGGTGGCGTTTTGCGCCACGTTTGCCTGCGCCTGGGCCGCGCTGAGGTCGGCTCTCGCCGCCTCTGCCGCCGCGTTGATCTGATCGAACTCCGCCGCCGAGACGGCGCCGCTGGCCACCAGGCCGCGATAGCGGGCCAGATCGTTAGCCGCCTTTTTGGCTCGTGCCCGCGCGGCGTCGACCGCCCGCTGTTGGGACTGCGCCTGCAGGGCAAGATCAGCCGGATCCAGGCGCAACAGCAGTTGACCGCGCCGGACGCTCTGCCCGGTCTCTACCAGCCGTTCAAGGACTTTTCCCGCCACCCTGAAGCCGAGGTCGCTTTGGGTACGAGCCACCACCACGCCGGTAAAGGCCCGCGAGCTGGCCTCCGCGCGCTCGACGGTGGCCACCCGCACCAGCGGCGGCCGCGTGCGGGGATCGTCATGGTCGGCAGGTTCGCCGCAGCCCGTGAGGGCCAACGGCAGGAGGCAGACGGCAAAATGGACGGCGTTGAGCCTGAGCATGGGTCACCTTAATGAAAAGACCAATTGGTGAGCGCATTCTCAGACGAGTGACCAATAAAGTCAATAGTCACTAATCAGGGGGAGAGACTTCTCAGGATGAGGGAGGCAAGCAGCACCGCCGCGGTAGGCGCGGTGTCGAGATTGTATTGCAGCTGCACCGGGTTGATGAAAGGACACATCACCATATAGACCGCCAGGGTCGCCTCATCCAGCGGAGTTTTGCGCTCGAACTCGCCCGCCTGGCGGCCTTCGACAAGAATTTGACCAATCAGCTGCTGCAGATGACCGGCATACTGCTCCGTTGAGGGCCATTTATCGCGCGCCGCGACGGCGGCGATGTCGTACAGTTTGCGATCCTCGAAAAACAGTTCACTGCCGGCCTCGGTCAGCGCCCGGAAGAGGCGGCGCAGCTTTTCGCTGGCGGAGGGCGCATCGGCGATGGCCTCGCTGACGGCCACCATGATCTTCTCCAGCCGGCTGGCGCAGATTGCCTCGCCAATCGCCTGCTTGGAGTCGAAAAACTTGTAGATATAGGCTTTGGAAAAGCCTATTGCTTTGGCGAGATCGGTGACCGTGGTCTTTTCATAGCCATAGCGACTAAAGTGCGCCATGGCCGCGTCAAGAATCTGGTCGCGAACGCTGTGGTCAAGGGGGCCACGGCTTGCTGGGGTGGGGGTATTTTTCGTCATCCGTTTAGCTTAATGCGATCGCTATCGTTTGACAACGAGTGACGTTATTATGATTTGGTCACAATAACGCCCCGATCTGATCCTCTCTCTCGCCGCGTTACGCCTCACGCGCCTCATTATTTATCGCGCCGGCGGGCAGACAGCCCAGGCCTTGCAGCGTCATATGTACGGCACGATCGAGCGGGGTATGCGGCTCCGCGCCTAAAAAGGCCACCAGCTTATCGTTGCGCAGACGTACCGGCAGACGCCAGAGATAGTGCATCTCGACCATTTCGCGCAGGGTGGCGTTGAAGGGCGCCGCCAGCTTCACCAGCCACCAGGGAAAGGACTTCACTACCGCCCTGCCGCCATAGCGGGCGACCACCCGCTGGATCGCCTGGCTCATTTCGCTGCCGTCCGGGTCCCAGTGGCCCTGCATATGGAAGCGGGCAAACGGCTCAAGCTCATGCCTGCGGGCCAGCAGCGCGGCGATGGTGGCGGCGACGTCGGGCAGCCAGGCCCACTGATGCCCCACGCCGATCGACCCCGGGCGGCGAATGACGCCGGGAAGCTGACCGGGCCTGATCAGCCCCTGGGAAAACCAGCTATTCCCGGCGCGCGGACCAAAAAAATCCCCCGCCCGGACAATCAACGCCCGGCCGCCGCGCTGCACATAATCCTCCAGCGCCTGCTCCATCTCCACCCGGATGGCGCCTTTGCGGGTCACCGGCTGTTGTGCGGCCTCTTCCGCAATCAGCGGAAAGGCATCCGGTCCATAGTTATAGACCGTGCCGGGCAGGACAACTAACGCCCGCTGCTGTTCGGCGGCCTGCAGGGTGTTGCGCAGCATAGGCAGTACCTGCTGCCGCCAGTGCCTGTAGCCCGGCGGATTGACCGCATGAACGATCACGTCGCAACCGGCAGCCGCCGCCGCCACCTGCCCGGCATCCAGCGCGTCGCCGACTATCCACTGCATCCCCTCTCCGGGATCGCGCACCTGGGCGCCGCGCTTCAGCGCCCGAACCTGCCAGTTGTCCGCCGCCAGCCGGCGGGCCACTTCCCCGCCTATGCCCCCGCTTGCTCCCAGAATAAGGACCTTGCCGCTGCTGTTCATCGTCTTTCCCCGTTCGCTAATGGATGCTTGACAGCCTACCTGCAGCTCATATCAAATGAAATTGCATATCATCATCGAGCGGCTATACATTTTTGTATGAATACCTCTATTCCCTGGGAGTGGTACCGAACCTTTCTCGCCGTCCTGCAGGAAGGCTCTTTATCGGGCGCATCGCGCACTTTGAACATCACCCAGCCGACGGCGGGGCGCCATATCGCCGGGCTGGAAGCCGCCCTCGGCCAGGCCTTATTTACCCGTTCGCAGACCGGCCTGCTGGCGACCGACGCGGCGCTGGCGCTGCGGGTGCACGCCGAGGCGATGGCCAACACCGCCCGGGCGCTGGCACGCACGGCGGCCAACTTTAGTCGCGACAGAACCGATCTGCGTGGCGTGGTGCGCGTGGCCGCCAGCGAGGTGGTCGGCGCCGAGGTGCTGCCGCCGCTGATTGCCCGGCTCAGGCAGGCGTGCCCGAATATCGTCATCGAACTGATGCTCTCCAATCGGTTTCAGGATCTGCTTCACCGGGAGGCGGATATCGCGGTGCGGATGGTCGCTCCGCAGCAGGAGCAGCTTATCGCGCGGCGTCTCGGCAGGATCGAGCTCGGGCTGCATGCCGCCGATGCCTATCTGACCCGCCGGGGTCGGCCCGCTACGCCTGAGGAGCTTGACGGTCACGCGCTGATTGGTTTCGACAGCGCCACACCCCTCGTTCGCCGGGCGCTTGAGCGCTACCCCCGTTTCCAGCGCGAGGCGTTCGCGATGCGCACCGATAGCGACCTCGCCCAGCTGAGCCTGATCCGCGCCGGGGCGGGGATCGGCATCTGCCAGGCGCCCCTTGCCGACGGCATCATTCCCCTGCGGCGAGTGCTGGCGGCCGACTTTTCTCTGTATCTCGAGACCTGGCTGGTGATGCATGAGGACCTGCGCCATAGCCCCGCCTGTAAGCGAGTATTTGATTTCCTCGCCGAGGGGTTGCAGGCGTATATTCGCGGCCCACTGGCGCGCTGAGCCACCCGCCACGCGGGTAACTCCTTCCCTGCTGAAATAGTCACTCATTGACACTGTAAATACGGCATTGTATAAAACCCCGCCTCAATAATGAGTTTCATTTGCATTACTTCCATTTGCTGGTCATCCACTCGCCTGTTTACAAGGATAGCGTTAAATGAAGAAGGTCCTCTGCGCGTTAGGCTTGATGTTCACCGCCGTCAGTTCCGCGCTGGCAACAACCTACCCCCTGACGATTGAAAACTGTGGCTATCAGGAGACCTTCACCCGGCCGCCAGAGCGCGTGGTCGCGCTGGGGCAAAATACGGTCGAAATCCTGCTGCTGCTTGGGCTGCAAAAGCAGGTGGTGGCCAGCGCCTTCTGGCCGACCAGGGTATTACCGCAGCTGGCTGAGCAAAACGCGAAGATTAAAACCCTGACGGTGGAAATCCCGAGCCTGGAATCCGTACTGGCGCAAAATCCCGATTTCGTTCCCGCCCAGTTGCCGCTGCTGCTGGGGCCGGAAAGCAAAGTCGCCAAGCGTGAAGATCTCGCGACCGTCGGCGTGAACAGCTACGTGTCGCCAGGGATGTGCGCCACCAAAAAGGCTACCGGCGATATGTACGGCAGCCGGCAGAAGCTGTGGGACATGACCTGGCTGTATCAGGAAATTAGCGATTTTGCCCGCATTTTCAACGTGGAAGATCGTGGCCAGGCGCTGATCGCCGATTTCAAAAAACGTGAAGCCGACCTGCGTCAGGAGTTCGGTAAAAGCAAAAAAGATCTCTCCTTCGTCTTCTGGTTCTCCAGCGCCTCGCCGTCGGCCGATGCCTATGTCGGCGGCAAAAACAGCGCCTCCGGCTTTATCGCCAGCGTGCTGGGCGGACATAACGCCATTACCGCCGAGACCGAATGGCCCACGGTGAGCTGGGAGAGCATCATTGCCGCCAACCCGGACGTGATCGTGGTCTCAAGCCTGGATCGTAACCGCTGGGCGCTGGATAAGGCCGAGGAGAAGATCAAATTCCTCAAAAGCGATCCCGCCGTCAGCCAGCTGGAGGCAGTGAAAAAAGGCCATATCGTGGTGATGGACGGCCAGGCGATGAATCCGACCATCCGCACCCTCTACGGCGCGGAACAGGTGGGCGAACAGCTGAGAAAAATGGGGCTTAACTGATGAGCGTCGCCGTGCTTCAGACGCGCCGCAGCATGCTGCTCACCGGCTGGTGCGTCGTGGCAGTGTTCGCGCTGGCGCTGGTGATAGCGGTAGGCGTCAGCGTTGGCGAACTGCCCATCCCGCTGCACAACGTCTTCTACGCTATCAGCAATAAAACCGGCTTAACCGCGGTGCCTCTCAATCGTATCTACGAGAGCGTCATCTGGGACTTCCGCCTCAGCCGCGCCCTGGTCGCCGCCTGCTGCGGCGCCGGCCTGGCTATCTGCGGCGCCGTGCTGCAAAGCCTCCTGAAGAACGCCCTCGCGGAGCCCTACGTCCTCGGCGTCTCCGCCGGGGCCTCCACCGGCGCGGTATCAATCGTGGTGCTGGGCCTTGGCGCCGGGGCGATCTCCCTCTCCGCCGGGGCGTTTGCCGGAGCCTTCGCCGCCTTCGCCTTTGTCGCCTTTCTGACCAACGGCGCGCGCGGCGGCAATGAGCGCACCATCCTGGCGGGCGTCGCCGCCTCGCAGTTATTTAACGCTCTCACGGCCTACACCATCAGCACCTCCGCCAGCGCGCAGCAGGCGCGCGATGTGATGTTCTGGCTGCTGGGCAGCTTCAGCGGCGTCCGCTGGCCCGAATTCCAGCTGGTCCTGGTGGTGGTTCTTGCGGGCCTGGCGGTCTGCCTGTGGTATGCCCGGGCGCTGGACGCATTCACCTTCGGCGACGATGCCGCCGCTTCGCTGGGCATTGCCGTGCCGCGCGTGCGCCTGATCCTCTTCACCACCGCGGCGGTGATCACCGCCACCATCGTCAGCATGGCCGGCTCGATCGGCTTTGTCGGCCTGGTGGTGCCCCACGTGATGCGCTTCTTCTTTGGCCCGCTGCACCGGACGTTGCTGATCGCCTGCGCGCTGGCGGGGGCGATCCTGATGGTGCTGGCGGACATTGCCTCGCGCCTGCTGATTGCCCCGCAAAGTCTGCCGGTCGGGGTGGTGACCGCTCTGGTTGGGGTGCCTTTCTTCGCCGTGATTATCTACCGCTCAAGGAATAAGTGATGAGTATTTGCGCTGAAAATATCACCTGGAAGGCAGGCAAAAAGGTCATCGTCAACACGGTCTCGCTGCGGGTGTCGCGCGGCGAAACGGTGGGACTGCTGGGGCCCAACGGCTGCGGCAAATCCTCGCTGCTGCGGGTTCTGGCGGGCCTGCGCCGCCCGGATGCGGGTCGCGTCACCCTCGACGGCCAGGACATCGCCAGGATGGCGAAAAAGCAGCTCGCCCGCCGGGTGGCGTTCGTCGAGCAACACGGCATGACCGAGGCCAATATGCGGGTGCGCGACGTCGTGCGCCTGGGGCGTATTCCGCATCACTCGCCGTTCTCAAACTGGAGCGCTCAGGATGACGAGGCGGTCACCGCCGCGCTGCAGCGGGTGGCGATGCTGGAGAAAAGCGACCAGGGATGGCTGAGCCTCTCCGGCGGCGAGCGGCAGCGAGTGCATATCGCCCGCGCCCTGGCGCAGAACCCGAGCGAGATCCTGCTGGATGAACCCACCAACCATCTGGATATTCACCATCAAATGCAGCTGATGCAGTTGATCAGCGAGCTGCCGGTGACCAGCATTGTGGCCATTCACGATCTTAATCATGCCGCGATGTTCTGCGATTCGCTGATCGTGATGCAGCAGGGGCAGATCCTCGCCAGCGGGACGCCGGAGGAGATTTTGTCCGAAGCGCTGCTGTGGGACGTTTTCCGGGTGAAAACCAAAATCGAGATCTCCCCGTACCACGGTAAAAAGCACATTCATTTCATCGTTTAGGTTTGGCGTATATGCCTCTCTTCTCCCTGCGCCCTGCGGCGACCCTCTGGCCTCCCGTTTTACTGGGAAGCCAGTTCGTTTTTAATATTGGCTTTTATGCGGTCGTCCCTTTCCTTGCCCTCTTCCTGCGCGACGAGATGCTGCTCTCCGGCGGGCTTATCGGCCTGATCCTCGGGCTGCGCACCTTCTCCCAGCAGGGCATGTTTATCATCGGCGGGACGCTGGCCGACCGCTATGGCGCTAAGGCGATCATCCTCGCCGGCTGCGTGGTTCGCGTCGCCGGCTATCTGCTGCTGGCGTGCGGCACAACGCTGGAGCCTATTATCCTCGGCGCCTGCCTGACCGGCGTCGGCGGAGCGCTGTTTTCTCCGTCGATCGAGGCCCTGCTGGCGCGGACCGGTACCCACAGCCAGGCCAACGGAAAACGCAGCCGCGCCGAGTGGTTTGCGCTGTTTGCAGTGTGCGGTGAACTGGGGGCGGTTATCGGCCCGGTGGCCGGAGGGTTGCTGAGCGGGATCGGCTTTCGGCATATCGCCCTCGCCGGCGCGGGGCTGTTTCTTCTGGCGCTGCTGGTGCTCTTTTTCTGTCTGCCCGCCGACGGGCAGCGGACACAAACGCGCAGCCGGGTGCCGTGGTGGACCCCTTTGCGTCAGCCGCGCTTTGTCGCGTTTATTATCGCCTACAGCTCATGGCTGTTGAGCTATAACCAGCTGTACCTCGCCCTGCCGGTGGAGATCCAACGCGCCGGCGGCCGTGAGCAGGATCTGGCGCCGCTTTTTATGCTGGCCTCGCTATTGATTATTACCCTGCAGCTTCCTCTCGCCCGTTTCGCCCGACGTATTGGCGCCCTGCGCATTCTGCCGGTGGGCTTTCTGCTGCTGTCGGCTTCTTTTGTCAGCGTGGCGTTATTCGCCGCCTCGTCGCCCGCCGAAGGCTGGCTGCGATTATTGCCGTCGGCCTGCTTTGTCACGCTGCTCACCCTCGGCCAGATGCTGCTGGTGCCCTCAGCCAAGGACCTGATCCCGCTTTTCGCCGAGGAGTCGACGCTGGGCGCCCACTACGGGGCGCTCGCCACGGCGGGGGGTTGCGCGGTGTTAGCCGGGAATTTGCTGCTCGGCCATATGCTGGACCAGGCGC
Source organism: Klebsiella sp. GB_Kp056 (assembly GCF_040064755.1). NCBI lineage: Bacteria > Pseudomonadati > Pseudomonadota > Gammaproteobacteria > Enterobacterales > Enterobacteriaceae > Klebsiella > Klebsiella sp. GB_Kp056. The sequence continues at coordinate 46,706 of NZ_JBEAJA010000071.1, forward strand.
TCACCCCCTCGCCGCAGGCGGTCTATCCCTGGCTTCTGCTGGCGCTGTTTCCGTTGTGCAGCGCCGTGGCCCTGCGGGCGATCTGCCGCCCGCTGGCGGCAACCTGACGCTGAGCGGGCAACGGCCCGCTCAGGAAGTTAACCGGGAGAAGCGCACGGAGGCCAGCCCGTCTTATTGTGCCGCCAGCTCGCGGCGAACGATCTCGGCGCCGGCGCTTAAGGCGTGCAGTTTGCCGGTCGCAACCTGGCGCGGCAGCGGCGCCATACCGCAGTTGGTGGACGGATAGAGCTTGTCGGCATCGACGAACGCCAGCGCCTTGCGCAGGGTAGCGGCCACCTCTTCCGGGGTTTCGATAGCATGGCTGGCCACATCGATGGCTCCGACCATCACCTTTTTACCGCGGATCAGTTCCAGCAGATCCATCGGCACCCGCGAGTTGTGGCACTCGAGAGAGATAATATCGAGGGACGATTTCTGCAGCTGTGGGAAGGCCTCCTCATACTGACGCCACTCAGATCCCAGCGTTTTTTTCCAGTCGGTATTGGCTTTGATGCCGTAGCCGTAGCAGATATGCACCGCCGTCTCGCACTTCAGCCCTTCCGTGGCTCGTTCCAGCGCGGCGATCCCCCAGTCGTTCACCTCATCGAAGAAGACGTTGAAGGCCGGTTCATCGAACTGAATAATATCGACCCCGGCGGCCTCTAACTCTTTCGCTTCCTGATTGAGGATTTTGGCGAACTCCCAGGCCAGCTTTTCCCGGCTTTTATAGTGGTTGTCATACAGCGTGTCGATCATGGTCATTGGGCCCGGCAGCGCCCATTTAATCGGCTGACTGGTGAGCTGACGCAGATAGCGCGCGTCCTCAACGAAGACCGGTTTCTGGCGCTCTACGGCGCCCACCACGGTTGGAACACTGGCCTCATAGCGGTTACGAATTTTCACGATCTCGCGTTTGGCAAAATCAACGCCGCTGAGGTGCTCAATAAAGGTGGTGACAAAGTGCTGCCGCGTTTGCTCGCCGTCGCTGACAATATCGATCCCGGCCCGCAGCTGGTCGTCGAGGGACAAACGCAGGGCGTCGCGCTTGCCGGCCAGTAATTCTTCGCTGGACAGTTTCCAGGGCGACCACAGGGTCTCTGGCTGCGCCAGCCAGGAAGGTTTCGGTAAACTGCCGGCGGTCGATGTCGGAAGCCATGTTTTCATAATCAGTAGCCTTTTATTTTGGTTTAGCAAAGCGCGAAGTTAGCAGACCATTGCTCAAGCAACGTCTTGTGCGGGTTGATAAAATGTTGTTGTGTAAATTTACCCTGCTCTATCGCCAACAGGCTGCGCTCTTCCCGGTCATAAACAATTTTGGTGACGGAATGATCCAGGTGATTGAGATTGGGCTGATAGTATTGCCCCGCCGCAGAATTCGCGTTGTAGATCTCCGGTCGGTATATTTTCTGAAACGTCTCCATCGTGCTGATGGTCGCGATCAGCTCCAGGCTGGTATAATCGCTGAGCAGATCGCCGGAAAAATAGAAGGCCAACGGCGCGACGCTATGTTTTGGCATAAAATAGCGCACCTGCAGCCCCATTTTGCTGAAATAGCGCTCGGTCAGCGAGACGCCTTCCTGGGCATATTCAATGCCGAGGACCGGATGTTCGTTGCCAGTGCGACGGTAAACATCTTTGCTGGATATGCTCAGGCAAATCACTGGCGCCTTGCTGAAGCTGGTCTTATAGGCGGTGGATTGCACGAAATCCTTAAAGATATTGCCGTGCAGCTCGCCAAAGTTTTCGGGCACGCTGAAGCGGTTCTGGTCTTTATTATGCTCCAGCAGCAGCACGCTAAAATCATAATCCCGCACATACGAAGAGAAGTTATTGCCGACGATACCGGCATGGCGCTCACCGGTTTTTTTATCGACAATATGCGTTTGCAGGATCTCTATCACCGGAAAACTGGCGGCATCAGCAATATTCATCTCGACAGAAATAATATCCAGTTCCACCGCATAGCGATCGTTGTAGGGATTATCCCAGTGCGCCAGGGTATTAAACCGGTTATTCATCATGATTAACGTATTGCGCAGATTGTCCTGACGGCTCTCCCCTCTGGCCAAATTGGCAAAGTTGGTGGTAATACGCGTATTTTCCGCAGGGTTATAATTTTCATCAAACCGGCTGCGCTTAATCGTATAGGTAAATTCGTTATTCATGGCGATTGTCCATCCTGGTGTCGGGCATAAAGCGGAATAAGCGGAGTATTTTCCACAGGCGACGCAGAGTCAGACCTGGCGCGCTTCAACCGGTAAATGTTGTTGATTCGTTAATGGGTCTATTTTTGCCAGAGTCGGTGATGGAGGGAAAGCGACTTAAATTCATTGCAACATGAGCTATCCTCATGTTGCTCCGCTAAGCGCCAGGTGTGCTCGAGGTATCGTCATGATGCCATGGTCAGGGGCGGCAGTTCAGGCCACGTCAGGCTAATAAACGTTTGTGGTGTGAATGTATGCCAGGGTACAATCTTTAACCACTATAATACGTGCTTTAACATAGCCGTCGTACCCGTTTAGCTGGAGCTTTTGTCGTACAGAATGATTGTTGATATCAGTATTATGTCGATGTGCATGGCCGTGCTGCTGATTATGAGCGTACTGCTGAATTAAGAGGCTCCCGAACACAATGACACCCGCTCTCATCTGACCTTCACATTCGCGAGGAATAAAGGAGATTCAGAGGATTCGCGCCGCACGGGATTGTCCCGCCTGCCGCCGCCCTCTACTCTTTTGGTACTTGTTAATCGAGGAATACCAGATGAAAAAAGCTCTCCTTGCCCTGTTCGCTATCGCCGCCGTGGCCGCCGCCAGCGCGTTTGCCGCCGATAAAACCGACGCCCCGACGCCCGTTGTCGACAACGGCGGTCGTCCTCCGCTGGAGATGGGTCATGGCCCCCAACCGCCGTTCCCGCCACCGTTTCCGCCGCGCAAGCCGGTGCTGTTTTCAGCAACGGTCGCGACCGATACGCCGGCGGAAACCATTAACAAACTGACCGCCCTGATCCCCACCGGTCAGGCGAAGCACTACGAAGTTCACGTTGAGGTGGTGCCGGTTGCGGAGGATGCCGACGGGAAATAGCCCTGACGTGGGCGCTCTGCCTGAGCCCTGCGATAATAAAAAAGCTGCCGCTTATCGCGGCAGCTTTTGTTAGCTTGAATAAAACAGAATGCTGAAAATTAGCTGCGCACTTTACGGTAGATAAACAGCACGACCAGCGCACCGATTACCGCCACCACGAAGCTGCCGAAATTAAACCCGTCGACTTTGCCAAAACCAAAGAAGGTACTGATCCAGCCGCCGACCACGGCGCCGATGATCCCCAGAATAATGGTTACAATAAACCCGCCGCCGTCTTTCCCCGGCATAATCCACTTGGCTAAAATACCGGCAATAAGTCCAAAAATGATCCAGGAAAGAATACCCATGGTTAACCGTCCTCTTGTTACCTTTAAGCATTTCGTATTGAAAAGAGTAGCATATATAACGAGATTGGATCGGTAATAATCTATTTATTAGATAATTTCTTGCCGCCGCGCGGTAGCGCAGCTGGCCTGATGTTTCGCGCTGGCGGACCCGACCCCGCTTATTCCCCTGAAAAAAGGGAGGCTATTCGCCTCCCGGTCATGACTTATATTACCGCGGTGGTTAGCCGCGATGAACAGCATAATCGCGACTGTTCGTCGAAGATTTCAATTTGCCAGACCTGGTGGCGAGTCCCGACGTGCAGCGCTTTGCACACGCCCCGCACCCGGCCCCCGCGCGCTGAACGAATGTGGTTGGCGTTAACCTCCAGCCCCACCACCTTCTGTTCGCCTTCGCTGCACAGATAACCCGCCACCGACCCCAGCGTCTCCGCCAGCACCACCGACGCCCCGCCGTGCAGCAGGCCAAACGGCTGCTGTGTACGGCCATCCACCGGCATGGTGGCCTCCAGCGTATCGTCGGTAAAGGTCTCAAAACGAATATCCAACAGCCCTACCATGTTTCCCTCACCGAGCCGGTTGAGCTGCTCCAGCGTGGCCTGACGTTTCCAAATCATCCGATTATCTCCAGTAACGCCTGCAGCGGGTGGCGAACGCCGCTGCCTTCAATGCGCTTCACCTGGCTGCGGCAGGAGTAGCCCGTCACCAGACAGCGGTTACGCGGCAGCCGCTGCATCGCCTGCTGCCAGGAGAGCGCGTAAATGGCCAGCGAGTTGGCATGGTTTTTCACTTCATGACCATAGGTGCCTGCCATCCCGCAGCACCCGACGCTGACGTTTTCCAGCTTCGCGCCGAAGTGGGCAAAAATCTCTGCCCACTGCTTCGTCGCCGCCGGCAGCGCGGTCACTTCCGTACAGTGACCGAACAGGTACCAGGGCTCGCCGCCCGGATCGGGACGGGCGTCGGCGGTCAGGACCTTCGGCAACCACTCATGGACTAACAGCACCTGAAAATCGCCGCGCTTGTCGCCAAGCGTTTGCTTATATTCATCGCGGTAACAGAGCACCAGCGCCGGATCGACGCCGACCAGCGGCATACCCAGCTGCGCCACGCGGTTAAGGAAGTCTGCCGTTTTCTGCGCGGTGCGCGCGAAGCGGGTCAGGAATCCTTTAATATGCTGCGCCTTGCCGTTTGGCGAGAACGGCAGCAGCACCGGCTGATAGCCTAAGGCCTCAACCAGACGGATAAAGTCAGCCACCACCTGGGCGTCGTAATAGCTGGTAAAGGGATCCTGTACCACCAGCACCATCTTCGCTTTCTGCTCGGCGCTCAGCGCTTCGAGCTGCTCAAGGGTCATGTTGGCGGAGCGGTGGCCGGCCATCTGCTGCTTCAGCGACGGCGCCGAGAGCAGCGGCAGATCGACCATCCCGATATGCTTCTCCGACAGCTTTTTCAGCCACGGCTGGTTCATGAAGAAGTTAAAAGTCTTCGGCGCCTGGGCCATCAGCGGCGCATAGGACTCCACCGACGCCACCAGATGATCGCGTACCGGCCGCAGATAGCGGCTGTGGTACAGCTGCAGGAAGCGTGAGCGGAACTCCGGGACATCGATTTTGATCGGGCACTGGGTCGAACAGGCTTTGCAGGCCAGACAGCCGGACATCGCCTCTTTGACCTCGTGAGAGAAATCATATTCCCCTTTGCGCGCATGCCAGCTGTTGCGCGTGCGCGCCACCAGCGAGCGCAGGCTAACGCCCTGCTCCGGCAGCGCCTTCTCCAGCTGATTGGGATCGACGCCGCGATCCGCCAGCAGACGCAGCCATTCGCGGACCAGCGTCGCCCGCCCTTTCGGCGAGTGGATGCGCTGGTTGCTCACCTTCATCGACGGACACATCGGGCTTTTTACGTCAAAGTTGAAGCACAGCCCGTTGCCATTACACTCCATCGCCCCGCGCCAGGCGCTGCGCACCGCGATAGGGATCTGCCGATCCCAGGTGCCGCGCTTCACCGCGTCGACTTTCATCATCGGCGCGTCAATCCCTTCCGGCGGACAAATTTTCCCCGGGTTCAGGCGGTTATCCGGATCGAAGACCGCTTTGATCTTCCGCAGCTCGCCGTACAGCGCCTCGCCAAAGAATGCCGGGCTGTACTCGGCGCGAAAGCCTTTGCCATGTTCCCCCCACAGCAGACCGCCATACTTCGCCGTCAGCGCTACCACATCGTCGGAGATCTGCTTCATCAGCACCTCCTGCTGCGGATCGCACATGTCCAGCGCCGGGCGCACGTGCAGCACCCCGGCGTCGACGTGGCCAAACATGCCGTAGCTCAGGCCGTGGCTGTCGAGCAGCGCGCGAAACTCCACGATATAATCCGCCAGGTGTTCGGGCGGGACGCAGGTATCCTCGGCAAAGGGGATCGGCTTGGCGGCGCCTTTGGCATGGCCCAACAGGCCTACCGCCTTCTTGCGCATGGCGTAGATGCGCTCCACGCCATCAAGATCGTGACAGACCTGCCAGCCGATGACCCCCGCCTCGCTGCGGGCCATCAGCTCGTCCAGACGCTGGCACAGGGTGGTGACCTGCTGGTCAATCAGCGCCGCGTCATCCCCGGCGAATTCGACGATATTGAGCCCGAGCATCTCTTTATCCGGTACGTCGGTGATCAGTTCGTTCACCGAGTGCCAGACGATATCCTCGCGCGCCAGATTGAGAACTTTAGAGTCGACGGTCTCCACCGACAGGGCCTTGGCCTCCACCATAAAGGGCGCATTTCGCAGCGCAGAGTCAAAGGAGTCATATTTGACGTTGACCAGCCGGCGCACCTTCGGCAGGCGGGTAATATCCAGCCGCGCTTCGGTGATAAACGCCAACGTCCCTTCCGAACCGGTTAAAATACGCGTCAGGTCGAACTCGCTCATCTCATCGTTAAAGACGTGGCGCAGATCGTATCCGGTGAGGAAGCGGTTGAGTTTGGGAAACTTATCAATGATTAGCTCGCGCTGCGCCTTGCAGCGCTGGTAGACCGTGTTGTAAATCCGCCCTATCGTCGAGGGCGTATTGCCAAGCGTCTCCGCCAGCGCCACCGGCACCGCCTGGGTATCGAGGATATCCCCGCCCATCAGCACCGCCCGCAGGCCAAGCACGTGATCCGACGTTTTACCATACACCAGCGATCCCTGACCGGAGGCGTCGGTGTTTATCATCCCGCCCAGGGTGGCGCGGTTGCTGGTGGAGAGCTCAGGCGCAAAGAAGTAACCATAGGGTTTAAGAAACTGGTTCAGCTGATCTTTGATGACGCCGGCTTCGACGCGCACCCAACCCTCTTCGGGGTTGATTTCAATAATGCGGTTCATATAGCGGGACATATCGACGATAATTCCGCCGTTCAGCGCCTGGCCGTTGGTGCCGGTGCCGCCGCCGCGCGGGGTGAAGATCAGCGATTTAAAGCGTGGTTCGGCGGCGACCCGCGCCAGTAACGCTACGTCTGCCGTGGAACGTGGAAACAGGACCGCATCCGGCAACAGCTGATAGACGCTGTTGTCGGTGGCCATCGTCAGCCTGTCGGCATAGCTGGTGGCGGTATCGCCGGTAAAACCCTGTTGCTCCAGTACCTGCAAAAAATTCAGCACCAGTTGAACTACCCCTGGCGCCTGAGAAATTTGTGGGATCATCACACTTGACCCTGCCTGACTATGTTGTGTTTGAAAATATTGTGTTGGTGCTAACTAAACGTTTGCGTAGCGCATTCAACTTTTTATCACATTTTTTTCATATGCGCCCACGTGTTTTCTGTGCAAAATCAGCCCGGCAAAATTATTGATATTATTATCAGTACATGGATTTACGCGGCGCCAGCTTTTTGGCGCGACTGGAAAGGTAAAAATTCTCTATGATTAACCCCCATCAGCCTCGGGACATACCGCAAATACTGCTGTCGGTGCTGTTCCTGGCCCTGATTATCATATCCTGCCTGTGGGTTGTGCAGCCGTTTATTCTGTCCTTCGCCTGGGCCGGCACCGTGGTGATCGCCACCTGGCCGGTGCTGCTGCGTCTGCAGCGCGTGCTGTTCGGCAAACGGATGCTGGCGGTGCTGGCGATGACCCTGCTGCTGTTTTTGCTATTCGTGATTCCTATCGCTCTGCTGGTCAACAGCCTGGTGGATAACAGCGTTCCGCTGATCAAACTCATCAGCAGCGGAAATGTGACGCTGCCGGATTTCGCCTGGCTCAACAGCGTGCCGCTGGTCGGCGATAAGCTCTACGCCGCCTGGCATGGCCTGCTGGATATGGGCGGCTCGGCGATTATGGCCAAGGTTCGCCCCTACATTGGCACCACCACCAGCTGGTTTGTCGGTCAGGCGGCGCACATCGGCAAGCTGCTGGTCTACTGCGGCCTGATGCTGTTGTTCAGCGCGCTGCTTTACTGGCGCGGCGAGCAGGTAGCCTACGGTTTTCGCTATTTCGCCACGCGCCTGGCGGCTAAACGCGGTGACGCCGCCGTGCTGCTGGCCGGCCAGGCCGTGCGCGCCGTGGCGCTGGGCGTGGTGGTGACGGCCCTCACTCAGGCGGTGCTGGGCGGGATCGGCCTTGCCATCTCCGGCGTGCCCTACGCCGCCCTGCTGACCGTGGTGATGATCTTTACCTGTCTGGTCCAGCTCGGGCCTTTGCTGGTTCTGGTGCCGTCGATTATCTGGCTTTACTGGAGCGGGGACACCACCTGGGGCACCGTGCTGCTGGTGTGGAGCTGCGTGGTCGGCACCATGGACAACGTTATCCGTCCGGTGCTTATCCGTATGGGCGCCGACCTGCCGATGATCCTCATTCTTACCGGCGTCATTGGCGGCCTGATCGCCTTCGGCATGATCGGCCTGTTTATCGGTCCGGTGCTGCTGGCCGTCTCCTGGCGCCTGTATGACGCCTGGGTGCACGAAGTGCCGCCGCCGCCGAAAGACCCCGATGTCGTGCTCGAAGAGCTCAGCGAGCTGGAGGCCGGGCGCAAGTAATGCCCTGTCAGGCGGGGGGACCCGCCTGTCTCCCCCCTGGACAATTGTTAAGCAAAATTTATTGATCGGCGGCAAAACGCCAGCCTTGTACGCCCCTCACCCGCTTTTACCCTCCCGGTCCTTCACAACAATTTAACTATTGAGAGGAATCTGATCGACGGCAAAGGCCCCGCTGCCTACTATTAGCTCACGGTTATAAATCAACACCTTGATTTATAAGCATGGAAATCCCCTGAGTGAAACAACGAATTGCTGTGTGTAGTCTTTGCCCATCTCCCACGATGGGCTTTTTTTTGTCCTGCGCATCGCGACGCCGGGCGGCCTGACACCGACAAAAAAAATCCCCGGCATCGCTGCCGGGGATCTGTACTGTCAGGGCGAACTTATTTATTCAGTTCCGCCAGACCTAACCAGGTTTGCACCACGGTATCCGGGTTGAGGGACAGGCTATCAATCCCCTCCTCCATCAGCCAGGCGGCGAAATCTTCATGGTCAGACGGCCCCTGGCCGCAGATGCCGACGTATTTACCCTGCTGCTTCGCCGCGCGGATCGCCATCGACAGCAGCGCTTTCACCGCGTCGTTGCGTTCATCAAACAGCTCAGAGACCACGCCGGAGTCGCGGTCCAGACCGAGCGCCAGCTGGGTCATGTCGTTCGAGCCGATGGAGAAGCCGTCGAAGTACTCGAGGAACTGCTCGGCCAGCAACGCGTTCGACGGGATCTCGCACATCATGATGATCTTCAGCCCGTTCTCGCCGCGCTTCAGCCCCTGACGCTCCAGCTCTTCGACCACCGCTTTCGCCTGGGCGACGGTACGGACGAACGGCACCATCACTTCGACGTTGGTCAGCCCCATGTCGTTACGCACGCGCTTCATCGCTTCACATTCCAGCGCGAAGCAGTCGCGGAAGCTTTCGGAAACGTAGCGTCCGGCGCCGCGGAAGCCGAGCATTGGGTTCTCTTCTTCCGGCTCATAGCGCTCGCCGCCCACCAGGTTGGCGTATTCGTTCGACTTGAAGTCAGAGAGGCGCACAATCACCCGTTTCGGATAGAAAGCGGCGCCAAGGGTGGCGATCCCTTCGGTCAGGCGGCCAACGTAGAACTCTCTCGGCGAATCGTAGCCTTTCATCAGCTCGCGGATTTCGTTCTGCAGGCCCGGCTCCTGGTCGTCAAACTCCAGCAGCGCGCGCGGGTGAACGCCAATCATGCGGTTGATGATAAATTCCAGCCGCGCCAGACCCACGCCTTCGTTCGGCAGGCAGGCGAAGTCGAAGGCGCGATCCGGGTTGCCGACGTTCATCATCACCTTCAGCGGCAGATCCGGCATGTCGCCGACGCTGGAGCTCTTGACGCTGAAGTCCAGCAGCTCGGCGTAGACATAGCCGGTGTCGCCTTCGGCGCAGGAGACGGTCACGTTCTGGTTTTCCTGAATGCGATCGGTGGCATCGCCGCAGCCGACCACCGCCGGAATACCCAGCTCACGAGCGATGATCGCCGCGTGGCAGGTACGTCCGCCGCGGTTGGTGACGATCGCCGAGGCTTTCTTCATGATCGGTTCCCAGTCCGGGTCGGTCATATCGGTAACCAGCACATCGCCTGGCTCAATGCGATTCATCTCGCTGATATCGTGGATCACCTTCACCGGACCGGCGCCAATGCGGTGGCCGATAGCGCGCCCTTCGGCGATGATCTGCCCCTGAGCGTGGAGGGTATAACGCTCCATCACCTGGCCGCGGGAACGCACGGTTTCCGGACGCGCCTGGACGATAAACAGCTTACCGGTGTGGCCATCTTTCGCCCACTCGATATCCATCGGACGGCCGTAGTGCTTCTCGATCTGCACCGCCTGCTTCGCCAGCTCCTGCACCTCCTCGTTGGTTAACGAGAAGATATCGCGCTGCGCCTGCGGCACATCTTCGATACGCACCTGTTTGCCGTGCTCCTGAGTCGGCGCGTAAACCATGCGGATCTTTTTCGACCCCATGGTGCGGCGCACGATCGCCGGGCGGCCAGCGGCCAGCGTCGGTTTGTGGACGTAGAATTCGTCCGGGTTCACCGCGCCCTGCACCACCATCTCGCCCAACCCCCACGCCGAGGTGATAAACACCACCTGGTCAAAGCCGGATTCGGTATCGATGGAGAACATGACGCCGGAGGAGGCCAGATCGGAGCGCACCATCCTCTGCACCCCGGCGGAGAGCGCCACGCCGCGGTGATCGTAACCCTGATGCACGCGATAGGAGATCGCGCGATCGTTAAACAGTGAAGCAAACACGTGCTTCACGGCAACGAGCACGGCGTCAAAGCCCTGCACGTTGAGGAATGTCTCTTGCTGCCCGGCGAAGGAGGCGTCCGGCATATCTTCCGCGGTGGCGGAAGAGCGCACGGCGAATGAGGCCTCGGCGTCATCGGCGGACAGCAGGTCATAAGCATCGCGAATCGCGTTTTCCAGTTCGCTCTGGAAGGGGGTATCGATGATCCACTGTCGGATCTGCGCGCCCGCTTTCGCTAATGCGGAAACGTCGTCAATGTCGGTTTCATCCAGCAGCGCATAAATGCGCTGGTTAACACCGCTTTGGTCCAGGAACTGATTAAAAGCATCAGCGGTGGTGGCAAACCCGTTAGGTACGGACACACCCATACCGGACAGATTCGTAATCATTTCACCAAGGGAGGCATTTTTGCCCCCAACTCTGTCTACATCATTCATGCCGAGTTGGTTATACCAAAGCACCAGCGGTGACGAGCCATTGTTGGACATCGAGACAATCCTTTTGTGATTTAATACCAGTGAAAAAAATTTCACGATCGACTGCAAGATTATCCTGACATATTTATGGTGCTGAAAAAAACGGTGAATCGTTCAAGCAAATTATTTTTTCTTTTTTCGGGCTGTTCCCCCGATATAGATAACTCAATGATTTTTAGGAATTATGACGAAAAACGCTGGAAATTACGGCAAAAAAAAGAAAATGAACCACCCTTTTCATAAAAAACAAAAATAGCGTTTCAATTTTAAGAAGAGACAAATCAAACAGGGATATGCTTAAATTTAATATCCGCTTTCAGGCAATTAAACTCATTATACCGGATGGTCAAAATGGAAAGTGCTGTAGATCGCCACGTATTTTATATTTCTGACGGTACCGCCATTACGGCGGAGGTGCTGGGGCATGCCGTCATGTCGCAATTCCCGGTCGCCATCAGCAGCGTGACCCTGCCGTTTGTGGAAAATATCAGCCGCGCGCGGGCGGTGAAAGAGCAGATCGACGCCATTTATCAGCAAACAGGCATCCGCCCGCTGGTGTTCTATTCCATCGTTATTCCGGAGATCCGCGATATCATTCTGCAAAGCGAGGGCTTTTGTCAGGATATAGTTCAGGCGCTGGTGGCCCCGCTGCAGCAGGAGCTCAACCTCGACCCGACGCCAGTGGCCCACCGCACCCACGGCCTGAACCCCGGGAACCTGATCAAATACGATGCGCGCATCGCCGCCATCGATTACACCCTCGCCCATGACGATGGCATCTCGCTGCGCAACCTTGACCAGGCGCAGGTGATCCTCCTCGGCGTGTCGCGCTGCGGCAAGACGCCCACCAGTCTGTACCTCGCTATGCAGTACGGCATTCGCGCCGCCAACTATCCGTTTATCGCCGACGATATGGACAATCTGGTTCTGCCGGCGTCGCTGAAACCCCTGCAGCATAAGATGTTCGGCCTGACCATCAATCCGGAGCGTCTGGCGGCGATCCGCGAGGAGCGCCGGGAGAACAGCCGCTACGCTTCGCTGCGCCAGTGTCGGATGGAAGTGACCGAAGTGGAGGCGCTGTATCGTAAGAATAAAATCCCCTGCCTGAACAGCACCAACTATTCCGTTGAGGAAATAGCGACAAAAATCATGGACATCATGGGGCTGAATCGCAGGATGTACTAATACACTAGTACATTATTAAAAATTTGTTTATGCTATCACCCGTGGCCTATACAGGATCATGCCCTGCTCTTGCAATAAGCAGGGATTGGTTTATCGTGATGCGCATCACTTCCCGGCATTTTCGCTGGCGAAGAAACAGATTTTTGAGACCCCAATGAATAAAACAGACGAATTGCGTACCGCGCGCATTGAAAGCCTGGTAACGCCCGCGGAGCTGGCCCAGCGCCATCCCGTCACCGCCGACGTGGCCGCCCACGTCTCGGCCTCCCGTCGCCGCATTGAAAAAATCCTCAACGGCGAAGACCGCCGCCTGCTGGTGATTATCGGCCCCTGCTCCATTCACGACACCGACGCGGCGATGGAGTATGCCCGCCGCCTGCAGACCATGCGCGAGCGCTACCAGCCGCAGCTGGAGATCGTGATGCGCACCTACTTTGAAAAACCCCGTACCGTGGTGGGCTGGAAAGGCTTAATCTCCGACCCGGACCTCAACGGCAGCTATCGGGTCAACCACGGTATTGAACTGGCACGGCGCCTGCTGCTGCAGGTTAATGAGCTGGGGGTGCCGACGGCCACCGAGTTTCTCGATATGGTGACCGGTCAGTTTATCGCCGATCTCATCAGCTGGGGAGCCATCGGGGCGCGCACCACGGAAAGCCAGATCCACCGTGAAATGGCCTCGGCGCTCTCCTGCCCGGTCGGGTTTAAAAACGGTACCGACGGCAATACGCGCATCGCCGTAGACGCCATCCGCGCCTCCCGCGCCAGCCATATGTTCCTCTCTCCGGACAAGCAGGGGCAGATGACGATTTACCAGACCAGCGGCAACCCGTACGGGCATATCATTATGCGCGGCGGCAAACGGCCGAACTATCACGCCGAGGATATCGCCGCCGCCGGCGAGGCGCTGCGTGAATTCAATCTGCCGGAGCAGCTGGTGGTCGACTTCAGCCATGGCAACTGCCAGAAGCAGCATCGCCGTCAGCTGGAGGTGTGCGCCGATATCTGTCAGCAAATTCGCGCGGGCTCTACCGCCATCGCCGGCGTTATGGCGGAGAGCTTCCTGCAGGAAGGGACCCAGAAAGTGGTTCCCGGCCAGCCGCTGGCCTGGGGCCAGTCGATCACCGATCCCTGCCTGAGCTGGGAAGACAGCGAACGTTTATTGAGCGAACTGGCGGCCGCCACGGCCACCCGTCTGTGACCGCTCCGCCCGCCGCGCCTGCGGTGGGCGATCTCCTTCTCCCATTCCCCTACCAAATTCGGTAACACGATAAATAACGCTTGCCGTCAAAAACAACATTATTGATAATGATTATCATTGTTGCTTTGATTTTTATTTTGAGAGCTATGACGCGTATGGATAACACTGCCACAGCTGAAAAACCAAAAGACAATGCCCCCTATCCCGTGGAGACGGACAGACAGATCAGCAGTCGGGTTCTGTTAGGCAGCGAAGGACGGGTAGTCATTGAGCATGGCGGCCAGCGCTATCTGCTGCGCCAGACCCACGCCGGGAAGTTGATCCTGACCAAATAATCGCCCCGCAGCGCGCGGGGCGAGGCGAGTTAGCTCGAGCAGCTGACTTCCAGACGTTTACCCCAGTCCGGCGGCCGGCGGACGTAGTCGTCCTCGCGATCGGTGAAGGGATCGGCCAGCGCGGCATGCAGACGTTCCAGCTCCCCCATATCGCCAGCCTCAGCCTGCTCGATCGCCCGCTGCGCCAGCCAGTTACGTAACACCAGCGCCGGGTTGACGCCCTGCATCCGCTGCTGGCGCTGGGCATCCTCCACCTGTTCATCACGAAGCCGCGCGCGATATCCGGCGAACCAGCTGTCGAATGTCGTTCGGTCGATAAACTCGTCGCGCAGCGGCGAGGCCGCGCTGAGCTGTTCGCTGTGGCTCAGCAGGCGGAACGTTCGGGTATAGTCGCTTCTCTCGCGGATCATCAGGGCAAACAGACCGTCGAGCAGATCGTTATCCCCTTTCTGCTGAGTGAACAGGCCAAGTTTGTCGCGCATCCGCTGGCCATAGGCGGTCAGCAAGGCGTGCTGATACTCATCCAGCGCCGCGTTCAGCGCTTCGGCGCTGATAAACGGCGACAGCGACTGGGCCAGACGCTGCAGATTCCACAGCCCCACCGCCGGCTGGTTTTCAAAACTGTAGCGCCCCTGGTAATCGGAGTGGTTGCAGATAAAGTCCGGCTGAAAATCGTCAAGGAAGCCATACGGCCCGTAGTCGATGGTCAAACCGAGAATTGACATGTTGTCGGTATTCATCACCCCATGGGCAAAGCCCACGGTTTGCCAGCTGGCGATGGTCTGCGCGGTACGCGTGACAACGTCACGGAACCATAACAGGTACTTGTCCGCTTCATCCTGCAGCTGCGGCCAGTGGTGACGAATGACATAATCGGCCAGCTGCTGAACCTTCTGCGGCTCGCGACGATAGTAAAAATGTTCGAAATGACCAAAGCGGACATGGCTCTCGGCCACCCGCATCAGCATCGCGCCAGGCTCCACGCGCTCGCGGTAGACCGGGGTATCGCTGGTGACCATCGCCAGGGCGCGCGTCGTCGGGATCCCCAGGGCGTGCATCGCCTCCGACGCCAGGCTTTCCCGGATCGTCGAGCGCAGCACGGCGCGGCCATCCCCCATCCGTGAATAGGGGGTCAGGCCGGCGCCTTTCAGATGCCAGTCGTAACGGCGGCCATCCGCCAGCTGCTGCTCACCGAGCAGGATCCCGCGTCCGTCGCCCAGCTGGCCGGCCCAGGCGCCAAACTGATGGCCACTGTAAACCTGCGCCAGCGGCGACATGCCCGGGAGCAGCGCTTCGCCGCCCCAGACGCCGGCCCCGCTTTCCGGCGCAAACAGCGCGTCAGGGACGCCCAGCTGTTGCGCCAGCGGAGCGTTGCGCCAGATGAGTCGGGCGTTATCGAGCGGCGTCGGTGACAGGGAAGTGTAAAAGTCCGGCAGTTCATCCCGCCAGTGGGTGGTAAAAGAAAGGGTCATGGTTCCTCCTCTCTCCAGTGTAGTGCCTGGAACAGCGGATTAACACGGGCGGAGTGCAGGGTTATCGGCATAAAAAAGGGAAGCGCTCGCTTCCCTCCGGCCGCTGAATGATGTCAGATACGCCGCGCCTGCCAGAATTTTTTGTTCCAGTAGACGTTATCCAGCGAGGAACGGGTGACGCCCTGACTGGTGGAGGCATGAATAAACTGGTTATCGGTATCGTAGATGCCGACGTGCAGGCCGCTTTCGCCTGAGCCGGTTTTGAAGAACACCAGATCGCCGGGCAGCAGATCGCGCTTATCAATTCGGGTGCCGATTTCCGCCTGCTCGCGGGTTTCGCGCGGCAGCTGGAGGGCAAATTTATCGCGAAACGTGCGCACCACAAAGCCGGAGCAGTCGACGCCGCGCGGCGTCATGCCGCCGTAGCGATACGGTGCGCCGCGCCAGCTGCGCAGCTGCTCGTTCAGATTCGCCACCACCGTAATGGAGTCAGCCAGCCGAGGATTCGGCGGCGGTGCCCGATGGCTGCTGCAGCCGGCTAAAATTAACGCCGCCGCCAACATGAACCAGAAGCGCATTTCAGATGATCCCTCTGTCCCTAGTCTCTTTATCGCAATAATTTAGCTTGTTTATCAATATAGTGACAAGATAACTGCGTGCTACTGTGACGCGATGAGCATAATATGACCGGCCACCTCCACGCGCTGGAACGGGATCGCATAGGCAGCGGTTAAATTTTCCTCGTTCAGCACCTCGGCGGTCTCCCCGCAGGCGATGGCTTCCCCCTGGCAGAGCAGCCAGCTCTGTCCGGCATGGCGCAAAGTGTGGTTGAGATCGTGACTGCTCATCACCACCGCGATTCCCGCCGCGCTCAGCTCGCGTAACAGCCGATCCAGCGCCGCCTGCTGGGCCACATCCAGACTGTTCATCGGCTCATCCAGCAGCAGCAGCTGACCCGCGGGATTGCTTAAGGGATCGATCTGCAGGATCACTGCCGCCAGCCGCACGCGCTGCCACTCGCCGCCCGACAGCTGATTGACCTGACGGCCCAGCTTATTGTCAAGGCCAAGCCTGGCCGCGATATCGTTCACCCGGGCGCTGTCGCCCTGCTGCTGCCTGTGCAGCGCCAGATAGTGCCACACCGGCATGGCGAACGGCGGGGTCTGCTGCTGGCACAGATATCCGCGGCGGCGCGCCAGCTCCGTCGCCGGCCACTCGTCAAGCAACCGTCCGTTAAAATGAATCGTGCCGGGGCCGTCGGACAGCCCCGCCATGCGGGCCAGCAGCGTGCTCTTCCCTGCGCCGTTCGGCCCCACCAGGTGAACGATCTCCCCGGCGCGAAAGGCCGCAGAAAACGGGGCCAGACGCCCCGCCGCTTCTACATCCTGTAGCTGCATCAGAAACGACATTATTTCGCCAGCGCTCCTTTAATCGCCGCCACCAGCTGCGGATCGTCCGGCGTCATATCCGGAGAGAAGCGTTGAATGACGTTGCCCTGGCGATCGATGAGGAATTTTTCGAAATTCCACAGAATGTCGTCCACGTACAGCGGCGCGCGGCCCTTGCTGGCCATCCGCTCATAAAAACCGCTGCCTTCCGGGGCCACCGCCTTCGGCGCGGCGGCAACCAGCTTTTGATAGAGCGGTGCGCGATGCTCGCCGTTGACGTCAATCTTGCTGAACAGCGGGAAGGTGACGTCGTAGGTGGTGCTGCAGAAGGTCTTAATCTCTTCTTCACTCCCCGGCTCCTGGCCGAGGAACTGGTTGCAGGGGAAGCCCAGCACGCTGAAGCCCTCGCCGGCAAACTGCTTTTGCAGGTCCTCCAGTTGCTCATACTGCGGCGTCAGGCCGCATTTGGAGGCCACATTGACGATCAGCAGTACCTTGCCGGCAAAGGATGCCAGGGTGGTTTTCTCGCCATCAATGGTCGTCACTTCGGTATTCAGAATGTCATGTTGCATAGCCTGTCCTCAATGGATAAACCGGTTTCCGGTGAAGGTGATCCCTATCTACTGTAGCGGATTCAGCGCCCGCCATTCTACTGCCAATCCCCGCGAGTTGTCGCATGATGTAACAGCGCTTCGCTGCCCGTCGGCAACATGAAATCCTCTCAATTGGGCAGGCACCTATTTACGTGTACAGTGTTCCATGAATGTAATATGGTTTCGTTACTTGTTAATTTAAGAGAGTTTTGTTGATGAAGAAGTTGTTTAGCCTGGCATTAATCGCCGCCTCTGTCGCCCTGCTGAGCGCCTGCTCTCCGGATGAAGATAATAAAGTGAAAGTCGCTATCAATACCGGGCCGGACGAAGCCATCTGGAAAGTGGTGGAGCAAGTGGCGAAGGATAAATATCACCTCGACGTCGAAGTGGTCTCCTTCAATGATTACGTGTTGCCTAACGAAGCGCTGAACAACAAAGATGTGGATGCCAACGCCTTCCAGACCCTGCCGTACCTTGAGGCGCAGTCGAAAGAGCGCGGCTATAAATTCGCGGTGGTCGGTAAAACCTTTGTCTTCCCTATTGCCGCCTATTCACAGCGCATCAAAAATATCAGCGAGCTCCCCGAGGGAGCGACGGTGACCATCTCTAATGAAACCACCACCCTGGGCCGCAGCCTGCTGCTGCTTCAGGCGCAGGGGCTGCTCAAGCTGAAACCGGGCGTCGGCTATTTACCCACCACGCTGGATATCATCGACAACCCGAAACAGCTGAAGATTGTGGAGGTGGATACCCCGCAGCTGACCCGCACCCTGGATGACCCGAACGTCAGCCTGTCAATCATTAACACCAACTTCTCCGCCCAGGCGGGCCTGTCGGCCGCCCGCGACGGCCTGTTCATGGAGGGACCAGATTCCCCTTACGTGAATGCGATTGTCGCCCGCGAGGATAACAAGGACAGCAAGAAAATTCAGGAACTGAAAGCCGCCTTCCAGACCAGTGAAGTCGCGGAAAAAGCGAAGGAAGTCTACAAAGGCGACGCGATCAAAGGCTGGTAAGCCCGAGCCGGCGCCGTCCCTGCAGACGGCGTCGCGCTATTCCCGTCACCGCGAGCGCAGCAGCAACCAGATAAAGACCGGCGCGCCCAGCGTCGCCGTCACCACGCCAATCGGCAGCTCAGCGGCGGAAAGCGCCAGCCGGGCGATAATATCCGCCCCCAGCAAGGCGCTTGCCCCTGCCAGCATGCAGGCCGGGAGCAAGACCCGGTGATCGCTCAAGCCGCATAGCCGCAGAATGTGCGGAATTACCAGGCCGATAAAGCCAATCGCCCCCGCCAGCGCCACGCTCACGCCGACCATCCAGCCGGTCGCCACCACCAGCAGCTTACGCCACAGCCACAGCGGCAGCCCGAGCTGACGGGCGGAGACTTCGCCCAGCGCCAGTAAATTCAGGGGTTGCGACTGCAGACAGACCCAGCAGAGCGCTGGCAGGAGGGCTATCATCAGCCACAGCTGCTGCCAGTCGACGCCGCCAAACCCGCCCATCATCCAGTACATCAGCTGACGCAGATCAAAAGAGGTGGAGAAGTAGACCGCCCAGGTCATCAGGGCGCTGCAGATGATCCCCAGCGCCACCCCCGCCAGCAGCAGGCGGCTGGTGGAAAGATGGCGGCGGGCAAAACGCAGCAGAATAAAGGTGATCAGCAGCGCGCCCAGGATCGCGCACAGCCCGAGCGCCCAGCCCGGTAACAGGCCTTTACCCAGCAGGACGGCGGCAATCAGCCCGACGCCCGCGCCGTTGGAGACGCCCAGCAGACCCGGCTCCGCCAGCGGATTTTCAAACAGCGCCTGCATTATCGCCCCGGAGAGCGCCAGCGCCGCCCCCACCAGCAGCACCGCCAGGGTCCGCGGCAGGCGGATCTGCCAGATAAACAGCTGACCTTTGGCGCTGAGCCACTCGCCGGGCGGGATCCATTGATCCCCCGCACACAGGCTGATCAGCAGGGTGACCAGCAGCA
This sequence comes from Klebsiella sp. GB_Kp056, assembly GCF_040064755.1. NCBI lineage: Bacteria > Pseudomonadati > Pseudomonadota > Gammaproteobacteria > Enterobacterales > Enterobacteriaceae > Klebsiella > Klebsiella sp. GB_Kp056. Next base: position 66,073 of record NZ_JBEAJA010000071.1, read on the forward strand.
ACAGCGTTAAACCAAGGAGCCAACGCCGGCTGCGGCGCTGTTGAAGATGGGCGAGAGTCAGCATAGATTCCATTACGCAGTGGGAACAAGAGGCTGATTTTACGGTGGGTGTCGCGGTGAGAAAAGGAAAACCTCACGACCAAACGTCGACGCGGAGGACCCTCCCCCCCGTCGACCATCCCGCTTTACACCAGAATCTGAAACAGCAGCGCGAAGAGAATGATGTTCGCCACCACGATTGCCCAGCCGTTATAGAGCATATACTTCAGATGTGTAGACTGCGCCAGCCCCATCTGGCCGAACATGTCCGATGAGGGAAACGGCCCGAACCAGTCCACCTGAGACGAGGCCAGCAGCACCGCGGTGGTCCCCTGCGGCGGCACGCCGGCGGCCATCAGCATCGGGCCAAAGATTTTATGCGTAAAGGTCATCTGGGCTACCGCCGCGCCGGGTACATGGCCGATAATATTGAACGCGAAGATGCTAAAGCACAGCCAGGCCGGGGAGATCCCCTCCAGCAGCGGCTGGGTATACTCCAGCAGCCCCTGATAGGCGTGCAGGCCATCCATCAGCTCAAGGATCGGGTTATACAGCCAGTAGAGAATAAACATCCACACCAGACGACCGCAGCCGTGATACAGCGCCTGCAGGATCTGCGTCGGCCGCAGGCCGCCCACCAGCCCGGTCATCAGCGCCACCAGCAGCATGACGATAATCGCAAAGCTGAAGCCGGCTTTAATCACCACCCCAACCACCGCCATCACGATGATGGTCGCGGCGAAAGCCAGCGCGCTTAATTTACGCCGGCGCTGCTGCGCGGCGCTAAGGTCCTCTTGCGGCTTTTCCGAGAGATCGACCTCATAGCGCAGTTTGCCTTCGGTCATCTTCTGGATCCGTCCGGCCATGATCCAGCCGGCTAACAGGGTGACGGCGCTCATCGGCAGGCCGACATACAGCAGATAATCCGGATAGCTCAGACCGCCGAGGCTGAGGATCGTCACGGTGCTGGGGGTGAAGGGCCCGGTAAAGAGTCCAACGGAACCGGCGGTCATCATCAGCGCGGCTACCGTCGGCGGCGTTAAGCGTACCGCCGCCGCTACGGGGATAATCACTGCGACAATAATCGCATTGCCGCCGGCCATGGTGCCCAGCGAACCGCAAATTAAAATCGATGACACCACAATGCCGAACTTGACCCGCGTCTGGCTCGACAGCCCAATACGGTGGACCACGAATTTCACCAGTTCAACCGCCGCGCCGGTGCGGGTGGCCACTTCCCCCACGCCGGCGCCGAGCATAATGATAAGCCCGACGGTGGCAATAAATGACCCGGTGGACTTCGCCAGCATCGCGCCCATTTCCGGCAGACCGGTCGAGGTCATGATCATGGCGATAATAATCGAGGAGATGACCGCCAGCACAATATCGACGCCGATCAGCGATAATATCGCTAACGCCACCAGCGGCGTAAATCCCAGCAGGCCAAGCTCACTGCCCGGTCGACCGTGGCACCACAGCGCAATCAACACGAACAGCAGCAATAACAGACCGGTAATAACGTTTTTTCGCGTGATATTTCGTCTGACAGGCGTATTGCCTGCGAGCGTTGAGTCACTCATAACACTCCTTAATGCCAATCAATCCGACCATGATGGTCAAGTGATGTATGGGGGCCAGCTCAGAAAATATCCTCCCTCTTTTTCATTATTGGCCGCGGCCTGAGGGTCTGTTGGGGTACAAAGGAAACGATTCTGAGAGCGTTTTATTCCGCCATCAGGCGGGGCCAGCAGCACAATATGTAACCAATGCGCTGATTGGTGATTAAATTTATGTTAACTTAGTGTTAGTAGAAAATGACTTTTTATCGGTAGGCTATAACCCTGAGTTAACTGTTCATGAAACTGCGTCATCTGGAAATCTTCTATGCCGTCATGACCTGCGGCTCTCTGTCACGGGCGGCGGAATCGCTCAATATCTCCCAGCCAGCGGCCAGCAAAGCGTTAAAAAGCGCCGAACTGAAGCTGGGCTTTACCCTGTTTCAGCGGGTGCGCGGCAAGCTGCTGCCGACCAGCGAGGCGATCACACTTTTCGAAAAAGCGCAGACTATTTATCAGGACCTTGATAACCTGCGCCTGCTGGCCGATAACCTGGCCCGCGATCCGCGCGCCAAAATCACCTTAGGCTGTCTGCCGAGCCTGGGGTTAAGCCTGGTGCCGGAGCTGGTGACCGATTTTTATCAGCAAAACAGCAACCTGGTGATGACGCTCACCACCGAGCACACCGAGACGCTGGTCAGAAAACTGGATTTACGCGAGATAGACTTAGCGCTGACGCTGCAGCCGGTGCAGCAGGGAGAGATCCTTACCACCCTGATTGCCGAAGTGCCGCTGGTCTATATCGACCGTCATTATCGTCAGGGAGCGGTGGATATCAGCCAGATCGACCAGCAGCGCTGGATCTCGCCGGGGCCGCACTCGCTTTCCGCCGCCATCGCCACCCGTCGCGACTTTTCCACTACCCGGCTGAATGTCCAGACCTACTACATGGCCACCGAGTTCGTGAAGCGCGGCATGGGCTGCAGCATTACCGATATCTTTTCCGCCCAGCACAACCTGGCTCCCGAGATGATCCATCCCATTACGCCGCCGATGGCCATTAACCTCTGCCTGCTGCGTCGGGCCGACGTTTCCCTGAGCCCGATGGCGCAAAAATTCGTCGATTTTCTCTGCCAGCGCCTGCGCCAGCAGCTCAAGGAGATTAACCTGCGGTTATACCCTGACCATAAAAAGTCAATTGCGCCGCCAGGGTAAATGCTTTGACATAACCCGATAAATTGAACAGCGGTGGATATATCGGGTTATGAACAAACGCATTGTCATTATCGGCGGCGGCGTGGTCGGTCTGGCCACGGCCTGGGAACTGATCAAGCGCGGCCATCAGGTGCAATTACTGGAGCGCAACGGCGAACCGGCCAGCGCCACCAGTTTTGCCAACGGCGGACAATTAAGTTACCGCTACGTCGCCCCCCTTGCCGACAGCGGCGTTCCCCTGCAGGGGATAAAATGGATGGGCAAAGCCGATTCGCCGCTCAATATGCGTCTCAATATCTCTTTACAGCAGTGGCGCTGGCTGCTGCAGTTCCTGCGCGCCTGTAATAGCCAGACCAATAAAATAAACGGCGCTCATATATTGCGTCTGTCGCTGCTCAGCCGGCAGGTCATGCAGTCGTGGCGGGAAGAGGATAATCTTGCCGATTTTCACTGGCGGCGCAGCGGAAAATTAATTATCCATCGCCGGGAATATGATTTTACTAAAGCGGCAAAAGGGATAGATCCTCAGTACCAGCAGGCGCTGAATGCTGAAGCCTGCCTGCAGCTGGAACCGGCGCTAAAACATATCAGCCCTTCGCTGCAGGGCGGAATTTATTCGCCGGGGGATGAAACGGCGGATTGCCATCAGTTTTGCCTTGCGCTGATCGACAAGCTCACCGCCAGCAGCCGCTTCAGCCTGCTGACCCACTGCGAGGTGCAGCGGCTCGCCAGGCGCGGCGGACGCGTCAGCGCCCTGGAGACCAGCCACGGGACCATCACCGGCGATGAGTACGTCGTCGCCGCCGGCAACGGCAGCGGTCCGCTGCTGGGGCACATGGGCGTTCGCGTGCCGCTCTGTGCCCTGAAGGGGTACAGTCTGACCCTTCCCTATCCGCAGCAGGCGGGCATTGCGCCGGACATCAGCGTCACCGATTACGGTCACAAAATCGTTTATGCCCGCCTGGGCCAGCAGCTGCGCATCGCGGCGATGGTGGACATCGGCTACGACGGCGACACACTGCGCGAGAGCCGCATTCAGGCGCTGAAAAAAATCGTCTCCCGTAGCTTTCCCGAACTCGAGGGGTTGGACCAGGCCGAAGCCTGGACCGGCATGCGCCCCTCAACGCCAGCCGGGCCACCGCTACTGGGACGCGCCGGCTACCCCAACCTGTGGATGAATCTCGGCCAGGGCAGCCTCGGTTTTACCCTCGCCGCCGGCAGCGCGGTGGTGCTGGGCGCGTTAATCGACAATCAGATGCCAGACATTTCTTTAGAAGGTCTCACATGGAAACAAACCGCATGACAATCATTCGCAATCATCCTCAACCTCGTCTTTCCGCCAGCGTTGCGTATGGCAATCTGCTGTTCCTCTCCGGACAGACGCCGAAAAGCAACGAGGAGGACATCGCCTTGCAGACCCGCGAAGTGCTGGAGAAAATCGACGCCCTGCTGGCGGCGGCCGGGAGCGATAAGCGGCACATTCTCTCCGCGCAGATCTGGCTGAAAAATATCGAGCGTGACTTTGTCGCGTTCAATGAGGCATGGGTGGAGTGGATGCCGGAAGGCCATAGCCCGGCGCGCGCGGCCGTGCAGGCGGAGATGGCGCGACCAGAAATCCTGGTGGAGATCATGCTCACCGCCGTTAAAGCGTAAGATTCGACAGAAAAGAAAAAGGCCGCAATGCGGCCTTTTTAATTAGTTCAGATTATTTGTCTTTAGGCGACGCGTTTTCGACACGGCTTTTCAGCTTCTGACCGGGTCTGAAGGTCACCACGCGCCGGGCTGTAATGGGAATATCCTCCCCCGTCTTCGGGTTACGTCCCGGGCGTTGGTTTTTATCCCGCAAATCGAAGTTGCCGAACCCGGAGAGTTTGACCTGTTCTCCGTTTTCCAGAGCACGACGGATCTCTTCGAAAAACAACTCGACCAGTTCTTTGGCATCCCGCTTGCTAAGCCCAAGCTTATCAAACAGATATTCTGACATTTCAGCTTTTGTAAGCGCCATAGGTTCAATCCCTCAATGATGCCTGGAATCGCTCTTTTAATGCCTCTACACATCTGGCAACGGTAGCGGCAATCTCCTCTTCTTCGAGTGTACGGCTGGTATCCTGCAGGATCAGGCTAATCGCAAGGCTCTTATACCCTTCCGCCACACCTTTACCACGGTACACGTCAAATAAGTTTACGCCAACTACCTGATTTACGCCAACTTTCTTACATTCGGCTAAAACATCGGCGGCAGCCACGTTTTCCGCGACCAGCACCGCGATGTCGCGACGGTTCGCCGGGAAGCGGGAAATGTCGCGCGCCTGAGGCACCACGCGGTCTGCGAGCTTGTTCCACTCCAGTTCAAACACCAGAGTGCGACCGTTCAGATCCAGTTTACGTTCCAGCTCAGGATGAACAACCCCAATGAAACCAATGCGTTCACCTTTAAGATAAATCGCTGCGGATTGCCCCGGATGCAGCGCGGTGGTCGCTTCAGCACGGAATTCGATATCCGCTAATTTTCCGGTTAAATCCAGAACGGCTTCCAGATCGCCTTTCAGATCATAGAAATCGACCGTCTCTTTCGCCAGTGTCCAGTGCTCTTCGTAGCGGTTGCCGCAGATCGCCCCGGCCAGCATCACATCCTGACGAATGCCCAGCGGCGCATTGGTGTCCGGCACAAAGCGCAGACCGCTCTCAAAGATGCGAACCCGGCTCTGCTGACGGTTCTGGTTGTAGACCACGGTCCCCAGCAGGCCAGTCCACAGCGACAGGCGCATGGCCGACATTTCGCTGGAGATCGGGCTTGGCAGGATCAGCGCCTCTTCACCGGCGTGGATCAGCTGCTGGACTTTCGGGTCGACGAAGCTGTAGGTGATCACTTCCTGATAGCCTTTGTCATTCAGCAGCGTTTTCACGCGCTTCAGCGACAGGTCGGCTTCACGATGGGTACCCATGATCAGACCCGCCTGCACCGGCTCATCAGGAATGTTGTTGTAGCCATAAACGCGAGCCACTTCCTCGACCAGATCCTCTTCGATCTCCATGTCGAAACGCCAGCTCGGGGCCACCGCCTGCCATTCGCCCTCGCCCACCGTCACTTCGCAGCCGAGGCGCTGAAGAATGTCAGTGACCTGCGCGTCGTCGATATGGTGGCCAATCAGGCGATCCAGTTTGCTACGACGCAGAGTGATGGTGGCGCGTTTTGGCAGGGTCGCTTCGTTGGTCACGTCAATCACCGGGCCGGCTTCGCCGCCGCAGAGGTCGATCAGCAGACGCGTGGCGCGCTCCAGCGCTTTATACTGCAGGGCCGGATCGACGCCGCGCTCATAGCGATGAGAGGCATCGGTGTGCAGGCCGTGACGGCGCGCGCGGCCGGTAATGGACAGCGGGCTGAAGAAGGCACACTCCAGCAGTACGTTCTGGGTTTCGTCGTTAACGCCGGAGTGTTCCCCGCCGAAGATCCCGCCCATTGCCAGCGCTTTGTTGTGGTCAGCAATGACCAGGGTATCGCTGTCGAGCTTCGCTTCGGAGCCATCGAGCAGGACCAGGGTTTCGCCCTCTTTCGCCATGCGCACCACGATCCCGCCTTCGATACGGTCGCGGTCAAAGGCGTGCATCGGCTGGCCCAGCTCAAGCAGCACATAGTTGGTCACGTCAACCACCGCGTCGATGGAGCGGATCCCGCAGCGGCGCAGTTTCTCTTTCATCCACAGCGGCGTCGGCGCTTTGACGTTGATGCCTTTCACCACGCGGCCCAGATAGCGCGGGCACGCCTGCGGGGCGTCAACCTGAATCGGCAGCACATCGTCAATGGTGGCGGCTACCGGGGTGATTTCCGGCGCGTTCAGCGGCGCCTTGTTCAGCACGGCCACATCGCGCGCGACGCCGATGATGCCCAGGCAGTCGGCACGGTTCGGGGTGACGCTGATTTCGATGGTGTTATCGTCAAGCTTCAGATATTCGCGAATATCGGTACCGATCGGCGCATCCGCCGGCAGCTCGATAATTCCGCTATGATCATCGGAAATGCCCAGCTCGGAGAAGGAGCACAGCATCCCCTCTGACGGCTCGCCGCGCAGTTTCGCGGCTTTGATTTTAAAATCGCCCGGCAGCACCGCACCGATGGTCGCCACGGCGACTTTCAGCCCCTGACGGCAGTTTGGCGCGCCGCAGACGATGTCCAGCAGGCGTTCGCCGCCGACGTTGACTTTGGTGACGCGCAGTTTGTCGGCGTTCGGGTGCTGACCGCACTCCACTACTTCACCGACAACGACGCCGTTGAAGCTGCCGGCAACCGGCTCAACGCCGTCCACTTCGAGGCCCGCCATGGTGATCTGATCGGAAAGCGCTTCGCTGTCGATCGCCGGGTTAACCCACTCGCGTAACCACAGTTCACTGAATTTCATTGTTCTGTCCTGCCCTTATTTAAACTGTTTGAGGAAACGCAGATCGTTTTCGAAGAACGCGCGCAGATCGGTGACGCCATAGCGCAGCATGGTCAGACGCTCCATGCCCATGCCGAAGGCGAAGCCGGAGTACACTTCCGGATCGATACCCACGTTGCGCAGCACGTTCGGGTGCACCATCCCGCAGCCCAGCACTTCCAGCCATTTGCCGTTTTTACCCATCACGTCAACTTCCGCGGACGGCTCGGTGAACGGGAAGTAGGACGGACGGAAGCGTACCTGCAGATCTTCTTCAAAGAAGTTGTTCAGGAAGTCGTGCAGGGTTCCTTTCAGGTTGGTGAAGCTGATGTTTTTATCAACGATCAGACCTTCCATCTGATGGAACATCGGGGTGTGGGTCTGATCGTAGTCGTTACGATAGACGCGGCCCGGCGCGATAATACGGATGGGCGGCTGCTGGTTTTCCATGGTGCGGATCTGCACGCCGGAGGTCTGGGTGCGCAGCAGGCGAGTGGCATCGAACCAGAAAGTGTCGTGGTCAGCGCGCGCCGGATGGTGGCCCGGGATATTCAGCGCATCGAAGTTGTGGTAATCATCTTCGATTTCCGGGCCCGTCGCCACGGTAAAGCCGAGCTCACCGAAGAAACTTTCAATACGGTCGATGGTGCGGGTGACCGGATGCAGACCGCCATTCTCAATGCGGCGGCCCGGCAGCGAAACGTCGATGGTCTCTGCAGCCAGACGAGCATTCAGCGCCGCGCCTTCCAGTTCGGCTTTGCGCGCGTTCAGCGCCTGCTGTACCTGCTCTTTCGCTTCGTTGATGACCGCACCGGCTGCCGGACGCTCTTCCGGCGGCAACTCACGCAGGGTGGTCATTTGCAGGGTCAGATGCCCTTTCTTACCCAGGTATTCCACGCGGACGTTGTCCAGCGCAGCAACATCTGATGCCTCGTTAATGGCTGCCTTGGCACTGGCAACCAGCTCTGCGAGATGTGACATGGTTTTCCTCATTATGTCGGTGCAGACACCGGTTATAGTGAAATTAATATTCCGAATCCATATACGAAAAAAGCCTCCACAGGGGAGGCTTTCTGGCGCTGTTTTCCGTTTCTTCTTTCACGCGCTAGCCTCCTGAGTTCAGGTGCTAAAGTAAAAAAAGAAGCGGAAAATAGCAGCATTCATGCTTGCATTACCTTGTCTGGTAAGAAACGTCAGACCTGTATTGAAAAGCCTGCGCCGATAAAAGTCAATGTATTGATGGTGTTGAAACGAAAAGAGGGAGACAAGCTCCCTCTTTCAACTGGCTTATGCCAGAGCTGCTTTCGCTTTTTCGACCAGAGCGGTGAACGCTACTTTGTCGAATACGGCGATGTCAGCCAGGATCTTACGGTCGATTTCAACAGAGGCTTTTTTCAGGCCATTGATGAATTTGCTGTAAGAAATACCGTTCTGACGTGCTGCTGCGTTGATACGTGCAATCCACAGTTGACGGAACTGACGTTTACGTTGACGACGGTCACGGTAAGCGTACTGACCAGCTTTGATAACAGCCTGGAAGGCAACGCGGTATACGCGAGAACGCGCACCGTAGTAGCCTTTAGCTTGTTTCAAAATTTTCTTGTGACGTGCACGTGCAATTACACCACGTTTTACGCGAGCCATGTGTGCTCTCCTGTATCTATTCTAAGTTAAAAAAGTTAAACGTTAACGACTTATGCGTACGGCAGGCACGCGATAACCAGGCCCAGATCGCCTTTGGAAACCATGGCTTTCGGACGCAGGTGACGTTTACGCTTGGTAGCTTTTTTAGTCAGAATGTGACGCAGGTTAGCGTGCTTGTGCTTAAAACCACCTTTACCGGTTTTTTTGAAGCGCTTAGCAGCACCGCGTACGGTCTTAATTTTTGGCATTTTAATAACTTCCACTTCGCATTGTTAATAAACGAAACAAAGGCGAACAAAACCAGTGAGCCGAAGCCCACCGGAAATGTTTCTTGATGGCCTTACTGTTTCTTCTTAGGAGCGAGCACCATGATCATCTGGCGGCCTTCGATCTTCGTTGGGAAGGATTCGACTACTGCCAGTTCAACCAGATCGTCTTTCACGCGGTTAAGCACTTCCATACCGATCTGCTGGTGGGCCATCTCACGACCGCGGAAACGCAGCGTGATTTTGGCCTTATCGCCATCTTCGAGAAAGCGAATCAGGCTGCGGAGTTTTACCTGATAGTCACCTTCATCAGTACCAGGGCGGAATTTAATTTCCTTAACCTGGATAACTTTCTGCTTCTTCTTCTGTTCCTTAGAAGACTTACTCTTTTCATAAAGGAACTTGCCGTAGTCCATGATACGACAAACTGGCGGCTCGGCGTTAGGGCTGATTTCAACTAAATCTACTCCAGCCTCTTCAGCCTTTTCGATAGCTTCTCTCAGACTCACAATACCCAGCTGCTCACCTTCCAGACCTGTTAAGCGAACTTCCTGGGCGCGAATCTCGCCATTGATACGATTCGGACGTGCCGTTTGAACTCGTTTTCCGCCTTTAATACCTTATTCCTCCAGTTGTTGAAGACTGCGGCTGCGAATCTCTTGTTGCAGCTTCTCGATCACTTCATTTACGTCCATGCTGCCGAGGTCTTTCCCGCGACGGGTGCGCACGGCCACTTTGCCGGCTTCGACTTCTTTGTCGCCACAGACCAACATATACGGGACACGACGTAAAGTGTGCTCGCGGATTTTAAAGCCAATCTTCTCATTTCTCAAGTCTGCTTTTACACGAATGCCCGCATTTTGTAGTTTACGCGTCAATTCGTTAACGTATTCAGCCTGAGAATCGGTGATATTCATGACCACCACCTGCACTGGTGCAATCCAGGTTGGGAAGAAGCCAGCGAACTCTTCGGTCAGGATGCCAATGAAGCGCTCCAGAGAACCGAGAATCGCACGGTGGATCATGACCGGCACCTGACGCTCGTTGTTTTCGCCCACATAGGAGGCGCTTAAACGCTGCGGCAGAGAGAAGTCCAGCTGTACCGTACCGCACTGCCATGCACGATCGAGGCAGTCATACAGGGTAAATTCAATTTTCGGGCCGTAGAACGCCCCTTCACCCAGTTGATATTCAAATGGGATATTATTTTCTTCCAGCGCCACCGCCAGATCCGCTTCCGCGCGATCCCAAGTCTCGTCGCTGCCGATACGTTTTTCCGGGCGAGTCGACAGTTTGACGACGATCTTCTCGAAGCCAAAGGTGCTGTACATATCATAAACCATACGAATACAGGCGTTCACTTCATCGCGAACCTGATCTTCAGTACAGAAGATATGCGCATCATCCTGGGTAAAGCCGCGAACGCGCATCAGACCGTGCAGCGCGCCTGATGGTTCGTTACGGTGGCAGCTACCAAACTCCGCCATACGCAGCGGCAGATCGCGGTAGGATTTCAGCCCCTGGTTGAAGATCTGCACGTGGCCCGGGCAGTTCATCGGCTTAATGCAGTATTCACGGTTCTCAGAAGAGGTAGTGAACATCGCATCTTTGTAGTTGTCCCAGTGGCCGGTTTTTTCCCACAGCACACGGTCCATCATGAACGGACCTTTGACTTCCTGGTACTGATACTCTTTCAGTTTCGAACGGACAAAGGTTTCCAGTTCACGGAAGATAGTCCAGCCGTCGTTGTGCCAGAACACCATCCCAGGCGCCTCTTCCTGCATATGATACAGGTCGAGCTGCTTACCGATTTTACGGTGGTCGCGCTTGGCGGCTTCTTCCAGACGCTGCAGATAAGCATTCAGCGCTTTTTTATCTGCCCACGCGGTGCCGTAGATACGCTGCAACATTTTATTGTTGCTGTCGCCGCGCCAGTAGGCACCGGCGGTTTTCATCAGCTTGAAGTGATGGCAGAAGCGCATGTTCGGCACGTGCGGACCGCGGCACATATCGATATATTCTTCATGATGATACAGGCCAGGCTTGTCATCATGGGCAATGTTTTCGTCAAGAATAGAAACTTTATAGCTTTCGCCGCGCTTCACGAAGGTTTCACGCGCTTCGTGCCAGCTCACTTTCTTCTTGATGACATCGTAGTTTTTCTCGGCGAGCTCATGCATACGTTTTTCGAGCGCGTCGATATCTTCCTGAGTCAGGGTATGGTCGAGGTCTACGTCATAGTAGAAGCCATTATCAACAACCGGACCGATAGCCATTTTGGTGTTGGGCCACAGCTGCTTGATGGCATGACCTAACAGGTGCGCGCAGGAGTGACGAATGATCTCCAGCCCTTCTTCATCTTTAGCCGTGATAATAGAGAGGGTGGAATCAGTTTCAATCGGGTCGCAAGCGTCTACCAGTTCACCGTTTACCCGCCCGGCGATGGTGGCTTTCGCCAGACCCGGGCCGATATCCAGCGCGACGTCCATCGGGCTGACAGCGTGATCAAAATGGCGTTGGCTGCCATCAGGAAGCGTAATTACAGGCATTTTATGTCCTTATTTGCAGTGGTGCCCCACACGAAAGAGCACATACAAAAGTATATAATCATCATTATCATCAGGTTAAGGCGCAGTTCCCGCTTCACTCTGCGAAAAGAGGAGCACGACCGGAGCGATCGTTCCCGCCTGCTGCCGCCTGCTGATAACACCGGGGAGTAGTTTACACATCATTGGTACGTGATTAAAGCCGTAATAGCATAAATGATGGCGGAATGTGGAGAAAACAAGAGCCGCGCGGATAAAAGCAGAATATCCGCCAGGAAGACGCGATAATAATCACCAGCGAAGCCGGATGATATTATGCGGACAAACTAAAAGAGACGCCTTGATATTGCCTGCGTGATGTTTAGCGCGGGTCGTTAAACCGGTACCACTCTACCCGGCTTAATAGTCCGCCCGTGAAGCAGTAGCCTGCGATATTAAGACCACTCGCCTGCTACCAGCGTATGCACATTAAAGGCATCGCTCATGGATTGTCCGGTACTACGGGAACCGGGGGCAATATTCGAACCGGCCTCAACGTCGGTTGCTTTGGCGATACCTACCTGCGTATGGTCCTGGTTACCCGACGGCGGAACTGGCGTGGCGGCTGATGCGCCAAAGGAAAGCACGCACAGCGCCAGGGCTGCGATGGTAAATTGGCTGTTTTTCATGATGTTTATTCTCTTATTACGGAAGACGGACCGAACAATGTCGCCATTCGGTCAGTGACTCTTAGTATAGATCCAGATCACATATTTGTCCGTCGAATATTTAGCTTTTCGTGTCAAATAGAATGAATATTTGTCAGCAAACGGAGAATAATGGAGAAAAGATGGAGGCCCGTTTCTTTTTATAAAAACTAAAACGAATTGCCAGAAAAAATAATGTCACTTATTGCTAAATCTAAAACGATCAGGCCGGGAAACCCGGCCTGAAAATATTACATCTTATACCCGAGGGAGAGCGAGGTCCGGCGATCGGTATGCTCCGGCGCAGACGCAGGCGGCTCCGAGTTCCAGGTGACGTTGTACGCCACTTTCAGCGCAAAGTGGGCGTTAATCGCCACGTTTAACGCGCTCTCTGAGTTGACCGTGGTGTCCTCGGCGCCAAACACCGATACCCCTTGAGTAAATTTGGCGTTGTCGGTCATCTGCCAGGCCCAGGTTCCGGAGGCGTAACCCAGCGGCTGAGTGTCGGTATCCCCGTCGGTGTATTCGTCATAGCGGACGCCAGGACCAAATTCAAACCGCAGGCTATGCACTGGTCCGTTGAGGATTTGACGACCATAGCCCGCCGTCAGAACATCGCGCTGCTGATAGCCGTTGTAGCGGTCGGTTAGCCAACTGCCCTGCCCAAAGACGTAGTTCATATCGGTCAGGTTATAGCGGCTACGGCCACCGACAGCATATTTCTCTGAGGAGCGCTCATCGTTGGACGAGGTGTTGCTGGCGTTGCCCCACAGCGACCAGGCGGTGGTATTGCCATACCAGGTCAGGGTGGAATCGGCCGTCATTGAGGAGTTCTTGGTGTTGCCGGACTGCGCCAGGTAACCTGCGTTGACCACTCCTTCGAACGGTTTTTTGGCAGCGGAAGGGTCATCCATGACGGTAAATACAGAATCATCGGCCATTGCGCCAACAGACGCAAAAAGCCCCCCCGCCAGCATGACCGCTGCGGGTACTGTCTTTAAAAGCTTCATTATAACTCTCTAAAATACATTTTTTAGGACAGTACAAATGATGAACAGGCGTCACTTTGCCGGCTCATTGAATTTAGCGTCCGTACAACATAAAAGAGACCTGTGGGTCCCGGAAACTTTCGCGAGGATCGCGGAGTGCAGGTCCTAAGAAAGGTAGCAAATTATAAAAAAGCACGAATAACATAGCAATCACTTACTCTTTCGTTTTTTGAATAAGACAGCTCCGGAAACAATCTTTATTTCATAATGAAAATACAGGCTTCTTTGCAAATCTCTCAGGGACAGCACTTTCCCTCCCTGGATCATCGTGCCATGCTTAAATAAAGTACAGTCGCCGTATTAAGGAGGAGAAGGAATGACCAAAATTTATACGCTCACGCTGGCCCCCTCGCTGGATAGCGCCACCCAAACCCCGCAGATCTACCCGGAAGGGAAACTCCGCTGCAGCGCGCCGGTATTTGAACCCGGCGGCGGTGGGATCAACGTCGCCCGCGCCGTGACCTTTCTCGGCGGGAAAGCCACCGCCATTTTCCCTATTGGCGGCGCCACCGGCGAGCACCTTGCCGCCCTGCTGGCCGATGAGCAGGTGCCGGTCGAGACCGTCGAAACCCGCGACTGGACGCGACAGAACCTGCACGTTCACGTAGCCACCAGCGGCGAACAGTATCGCTTTGTGATGCCCGGCGCCGCGCTGACAGACGATGAATTCCGCCGTCTGGAAGAGAAAGTCCTGACCATCGATCCCGGCTCTCTGCTGGTGATCAGCGGCAGTCTGCCGCCAGGTATCAGCGTCGAAAATCTGATGCAGCTGGTTAAGCATGCGCAACAGCAGGGCCTGCGCTGCATTATCGACAGCTCCGGCGACGCGCTGGCCGCCGCGCTGGACGTCGGCAATATTGAATTAGTGAAGCCAAACCAGAAAGAGCTCAGCGCCCTCGTGCAGCGCGATCTGAGCCAGCCCGATGACGTCCGCCTTGCCGCTCAGTCGTTGATCCAGTCCGGTAAAGTTCGCCGGGTGGTGGTCTCCCTTGGTCCGCAGGGGGCGTTGGGGGTTGACGCCAGCGGCAGTGTTCAGGTGGTGCCGCCGCCAATGAAAAGCCAGAGCACCGTCGGCGCCGGCGACAGCATGGTGGGCGCCATGACCTTACGTCTGGCGGAGAACGCCAGCCTCGAAGACATGGTACGCTTTGGCGTCGCCGCCGGTAGCGCCGCGACCATCAACCAGGGCACCCGCCTCTGCTCGCAGGCCAATACGCAAAAAATCTACGATTATCTCTGCGGGCGTTGATCTCCCCTGCCCCTCCGCGCTGGCGGAGGGGAACCACGATATTTGCAGGATGGTCTATGCTGGAAAGGCCATGCATAACAACGGGGTGTAGAAATGAGCAATGATATTACCGCCTGGGTCGTCAGCGTGAACTTCCACGAACAGGCGCTAACGGAGATCAATGAGGTCAGCAACCATTTTACCCGGGCAGGGTTTGTACTGACGCTCAATGATGAAGAGGGCACTCCCCATGAGCTGGGCACCAATACCTTTGGCCTGCTGAGCGCCCAGGCAGCCGAGGAAGTGAAGGCCCTTAGCGCCGGACTGGCGGAAGCGGCCCTTGGCCGCCCGGCGGAGATCGCCGTCAGCACATTCGCTGAATGGTTAAAAGCTCAATAAGTGCGATTAGCGCAACGTAAAGCGTCAGTTGTGCGTCAGTTCCAGGTTTACCCGGTAGTAATGCGCTAACCTTATGATATGGTGGAAAACATGGGGAGAGACAGCATGTGGCAAGCAATCAGTACTCTTTTACGCGATTGGCATACCGAAGACGCTGAAATCGAACTGAAAACCGAGCTGCCCGGCGGAGAGATCCATTCCGCCTGGCATTTGCGTTTCGGCGGCAAAGATTACTTCGTGAAATGCGACGAACGGGAACTCCTGCCTATCTTCACCGCCGAGGCCGATCAGCTGGAGCTGCTGTCGCGAAGCAAAACTGTTCGCGTACCACAGGTCTTTGCCGTCGGCAGCGATCGCGACTACAGCTTCGTGGTCATGGAATACCTCCCTCCCCGTCCGCTGGATGCGCATAACGCTTTCCTGCTTGGCCAGCAGTTAGCCCACCTGCATCAGTGGAGCGATCAGCCGCAGTTCGGTCTGGATTTTGATAACGATCTTTCCACCACGCCGCAGCCCAACGCCTGGCAACGTCGCTGGTCGGTGTTTTTCGCCGAGCAACGTATCGGCTGGCAGCTGGAGCTGGCGGCGGAGAAAGGGTTGCACTTTGGCGATATCGATACCTTAGTCGATGTGGTACAGCAGCGGCTGGCCAACCATCAGCCGCAACCTTCGCTGCTACACGGGGACCTGTGGTCCGGCAACTGCGCCTTAGGGCCGGATGGCCCCTACATCTTCGACCCGGCCTGCTACTGGGGCGATCGCGAATGTGATTTAGCTATGCTGCCGATGCACCCGGAACAACCTCCGCAGATCTATGACGGCTATCAGTCCGTCTCACCGCTGCCGGCTGGTTTTCTCGAGCGTCAGCCGATCTACCAGCTTTATACCCTGCTGAACCGGGCGATATTGTTCGGTGGCCAGCACCTGGTGACGGTCCAGCAGGCGCTGGACGATGTCTTGATGGAAAAAACGCGTTAGACAAGGTTTACGGCGGACCTCCCCGGTCCGCCGCCCTGCATTATCAGTTAATCTCGACGCCGTTGAGACGGAATTTAATGGTCATCGTCACGCCGGTTCCCGGTTTTGCCTGCTCGTAACGCCATCTGCGCATCGCGCTTTTCACCTCGCGCTCAAACATATTCGCCGGCTGGGCGGAGAGGATCTGCAGATTATCAATTCGGCCATCAGGCGTGACGTCAAACTTCACCCGCACCGTTCCTTCAATGCGCAGCGCCTGAGCGCGCGCCGGATAGGTCGGCTGAACGCGGCTGATCGCCCGCGGGCCGCTCGGGGCAGTGACGGTGGGTTTGGCCGCTGCGGTGGAGGTGCTCGGCGCGGTGCGCGCTGGCGTCGTATTGTTGTTTTCAAACGGTGAAGCCGGACGCGGCTCCGCGGCCGGTTTGACGTCCCGCTTCGGCTGCTCAACCTTTTTCTCCGGCCTGGGCTTCGGTTTAGGTTTGGGCTTCGGCTTAGGTTCTGGTTTATGGATCACCACCGGCGCCTCTTTCGGCGGCTCCGGGACCACCTCAGGTTCCGGCTCCGGTTCAGGTTCAACAACGGGCTGCACGACGGGTTGCGCCGCCGGGGGCGGCTCAAGATCGGCCGGCGCCACCATCGTGATCTCTATCGGCTGCGTCGGGGAAGGCTGTTCAATAACCTGATGTACCGAGGTATAAAGCAGCCCCGCCACAACGGCACCGTGGATAGCCACGGATAACAGCGTTGGCCACGGGAAGCGGCGAGGTAAATCAAGGGTCATTGCGCTCATAGTCGTTTCTGTTGAAAGATGATGCTCCGATTTTAAATGCAAATAGCAATCATATTCAATAAGCCGTCTTAACCTGAGTCAATTTTTGCCACCATTTGCGGAAAAAAGCCGCGTCAGCGGGGCATTCGACGCCGGGGCGCATCTTTGCATTGCAGTCCATCGTCGTTTAACTTAACGTAATTCGCCTGTTTAATGATAAGGAGCTTTGCCGTGCTTTACGTTATCTACGCTGAAGATATCGCCGATTCTCTGGAAAAGCGGCTCTCGGTTCGCCCCGCGCACCTTGCGCGTCTACAACTTTTACATGATGAAGGTCGGCTGCTTACCGCCGGGCCAATGCCGGCCGTTGACAGCAACGAACCGGGCGCAGCCGGATTCAGCGGCTCAACGGTGATCGCTGAGTTTGAATCGCTGGAAGCGGCTCAGGCCTGGGCTAATGACGATCCGTATATCGCCGCCGGCGTCTACCGCCAGGTCTCGGTGAAGCCGTACAAAAAAGTGTTTTGAAAAATATTCCCTTCGATTTTTCTGGTTAACAACAACGCACCAGGCCATCAGATGAAAGGGCGCATTTTGCTACATCACATTAAAATGTCGCCCTTTTTAACCGCACGCAAGCGTTGTCTGTTATCCGCCTGAGACGCCTGGAAGATGAGCACATCCTTTCTCCTTCGACGACATCATCGACCCTCACCTCGCCTTTTGCGGCCATTGAAAATGCTGGACCAAACGTCGACGCCGGGCATGATTTTGAATTGCTAATGTATTGAATCAGTCTGCAACAGAGGTCTTGCATTGGATTTAGCGCTTGCTTTACAAGCCAGCACATCCTGACATCGCCCGGTAAATCCAAAATACAGTTGAAAGAAGATCGTTAAAGAGAGATAGATGCTGACCAACAGATATAAAGGCCTGAAGTAAATAAGCATGCATATCCCGTTCCGCAGGTATGGGACCCAATATCGCCGTCTTACTGCATTCAGGATCGCGGTGGCTTGAAAGCGTCTGAAAATTATCGGAGTGCGCTGATACAAGCACATATCAATATGGAATGAACGTCTAAAAACTACGCAACCAGATTTACGTTGCAGATGATCATTTTTTAAAGTCGATTAATTTCGCTGGGTAAACTTCACGCAGAGTAATTGTAGGGTGATTTTTGGTTGATTAAAAAATTTGAACGGGAATAACAAATGTTTTCAATAAGTGCCACATTTTTTTTGGGCTACCATTTATGTACCTGACGCTTATGAGGATTTTTATGTGAATACCCTGAAAAAAACCGCATTGCTTTCTCTGCTTGCCTTATATATTCCTGTGTCACAAGCCGCAGCGACAGAATATAGCCTGGATCCGCAGCATACTTCCGTTGTTATTGCCTGGAACCATTTTGGCTTCTCTAACCCTACAGCGTATATCTCTGATGTTTCAGGGAAACTGTCTTTTGACAAAGACAACCCGGAGCAATCCTCTGTGCACGTCACGCTGCCAGTCAAAACCATTGACACTCATGTCAAAGCGTTAACGGATGAGTTTTTAGGCAAAGAGTACTTCGATGTCAACACGTATCCTGAGGCCACTTTTCAGAGCACCCGGGTGGAAAGTAAAGGCGACAATAAATATGATGTTGAAGGTAACCTGACCATTAAGGGCATCACCAAACCGGTTGTATTGCATGCCACTTTGAATAAACAGGATATGCATCCGATGGTGAAAAAACAGGCCATTGGTTTTGATGCCACAGGGGTAATAAAACGTTCAGACTTCAAGCTTGATAAATATGTTCCGGCGGTGAGTGATAACGTGACTATCACGTTATCCACGGAAGCCTATGCCAAATAAATTAACGTCCGCAAAAGCGGTGCGTTTTATTCAGGGTGGGTATCCTGATAGTGAGCATGACATTGAAAAACGATCGACGACCCCACGCCCTGTCCGGACTTCCACACGGCGGTGAATACTTGTTGCGGAAAAAGGCGTTCTGTCGATAATCCCCCGTCATACCCTGACAGGCATCGCATAGATATTTCAATAGGCGATCTGGCGATGTTAAAAGGGAATGCCGTGCAGAGCGGGAAAACGACAACGGCACCGCGTTCGGTGCCGTTGTTCTGCTCGTTTAACAGTCGGGGAAGATAAACAGCAGAGCATGACGCTGCCGTTTCACCAGTCCCTTCCTGATAGCGAGGATCCGCATATTGCGGCGTGATTGGGCTTCCAGCCAGCGCGCTTTACGGCGATTCACCTGTCTCAGCATGCGCCAGCGCCCTACTTCCGTTCTACTACGCTTCATTGCAACGACTCTACGAGTGAAAACAGCCCCCATTATAAACCTCTGCCGGCGACTGACCACCGCTTTCGCTGCGTTTTTATTTGCCAGAAAAATACTGATGCGTAAACTCATCACATAACGTCATTCAAAAGGATTTTACATCTATGACAACCTTTTACACGGTGGTGAACTGGCTGGTCATTCTGGGGTACTGGCTGTTGATCGCCGGTGTAACATTACGAATTCTAATGAAACGCCGCGCTGTGCCGTCCGCCATGGCATGGTTATTGATCATTTATATCCTGCCGCTGGTGGGGATCATCGCCTATCTCTCCTTTGGCGAGCTGCATCTTGGCAAGCGGCGGGCAGAACGCGCGAGAGCGATGTGGCCTTCCACGGCCAAATGGTTAAACGACCTCAAAGCCTGCAAACATATCTTTGCCGAAGATAACAGCCCGGTGGCCGAGTCCCTGTTCAAGCTTTGCGAACGACGCCAGGGCATTGGCGGCGTAAAAGGCAACCAGCTGCAGTTGCTGACGGAATCTGACGACGTCATGCAGGCCCTGATCCGCGATATTCAACTGGCTCGCCATAACATAGAGATGGTCTTCTATATCTGGCAGCCAGGCGGTATGGCCGACAGCGTCGCCGAATCGCTAATGGCCGCCGCCCGTCGCGGGGTTCACTGCCGGTTAATGCTCGACTCCGCGGGCAGTGTGGCCTTTTTCCGTAGCCCATGGGCGGCGATGATGCGTAACGCCGGCATTGAAGTGGTCGAGGCTCTCAAGGTCAATCTGATGCGTGTGTTTCTGCGCCGGATGGACCTGCGCCAACATCGTAAAATGGTGATGATCGATAACTATATCGCCTACACCGGCAGCATGAATCTGGTCGATCCCCGCTACTTTAAGCAGGACTCGGGGGTCGGGCAGTGGATTGACCTGATGGCGCGCATGGAAGGCCCGGTGGCGACCTCTATGGGCATCGTCTACTCCTGTGACTGGGAGATCGAGACCGGAAAGCGTATTCTGCCACCGCCGCCGGACGTCAATATCATGCCGTTTGAAGAGGCCAGTGGGCATACCATCCACACGATCGCCTCAGGGCCGGGCTTTCCGGAAGATCTGATCCATCAGGCGCTGCTCACCGCCGCCTACGCGGCGAAAGAGCATTTGATCATGACCACCCCCTACTTCGTACCCAGCGACGACCTGCTGCACGCTATCTGTACCGCCGCCCAGCGCGGCGTGGACGTGAGTATTATTTTACCGCGCAAGAACGATTCGCTGCTGGTGGGCTGGGCCAGCCGGGCCTTTTTCACCGAGCTGCTGGCGGCAGGGGTGAAGATTTACCAGTTTGAAGGCGGCCTGTTGCATACCAAAAGCGTGCTGGTCGATGGCGAACTGAGCCTGGTGGGAACCGTGAATCTGGATATGCGCAGCCTGTGGCTCAATTTTGAAATCACGCTGGTCATTGATGACGCCGGCTTCGGCAGCGATCTGGCGGCGGTTCAGGATGACTATATCTCGCGCTCGCGCCTGCTGGACGCCCGTCTCTGGTTAAAACGTCCGCTGTGGCAGCGGATCGCCGAGCGACTGTTTTACTTCTTCAGCCCGTTGCTGTAAAACGTGCCCATCAGATACCGAATGAGTAGCAATCATGGATATGGATTTAAACAACCGCCTGACCGAAGACGAAACGCTTGAGCAGGCATACGACATCTTCCTCGAACTGGCGGCCGATAACCTCGACCCGGCGGACATCATTCTGTTTAACCTGCAGTTTGAGGAGCGCGGCGGCGCCGAGCTGTTCGACCCATCCGCAGACTGGGAAGAGCATGTGGATTACGATCTGAACCCGGATTTCTTCGCCGAAGTGGTGATTGGCCTGGCGGATACCGACGGCGGGGAAATCAATGATATCTTCGCCCGCGTGCTGCTGTGCCGCGAGAAAGATCACAAGCTGTGTCATATTCTGTGGCGTGAATAACGCTGACCCGCCAGTGAAAAGCCTGCCGCGTTCCACCCGGCAGGCTTTTTTTATGCCGAGGGTTTACTTCGGTAAGACATGACCGCAGGCGTGGCAAAACCGGGCGTTATCGTCATGGTCGCCCTGCTGGCACTGCGGGCATACCCGCTGCTGGCGCCGCCGGTTCAGGGCGCTGGTCATATGGGTGGTGATAAGCCCGGTCGGAATGGCAATAATGGAGTAGCCGATCAGGATGAGAATGGAGGCCAGGATGCGGCCCAGCGGCGTGTGCGGCGTAATATCCCCGTAGCCGACGGTGGTGATGGTCACAATGGCCCAATAGACCGAAGCGTTGAGCGTGGTAAAACCATACTCTGGCCCTTCTATCAGGTACATTAACGAGCCGAAAATCACCATCACAATGGCGATAAACGAATAGAACAGGATCAGCTGATGGCGCGCGCTGACAATCGCCCGCCAGAACACATTAAGCGAAGGCATAAAGCGCAACAGTTTGAGAATACGCAACGCGCGGATCGCCCGCATTGCCCGCCAGGCAAAGACATAATTGAGGCTAATTTCCGGCCACAGCCACATCACGTATAGCGGCAGGATGGTCGCTAAGTCAATAAACCCCCAGAAGCTGAAAATGTAGTGGAGCGGATTGGGCCATGTCGCAATACGCAGCAGATACTCCAGGGTAAAGACCGCGGTCACCATCAGCTCCAGCCAGACGAATAGATGCCATTCATCTAATGTCAGATGATATTGCGTGCCCAGCCCCGATTCGACAAATATCACCACCACGCTGAGCAAGGCGAAAAGTCCGCACAGCCCTTCGAAGCGGCGGCCGGAACGTCGGTTTTGATCGAAAAGCAAATGATAAAGCCGCAGGCGAGCGGCAGAAAGCATACCCACTTCGTTAACCTCGCAAAAAAAAGGGCTGACCTGCGTCAGCCCCTGAGATTATAACGGGTCTACCTTAAGGCAGGAAACCGCATGGCGGAAACTGCCCTCCAGCACCGGGCGGGTTTTGGCGCACTCCGGTCCGGCGAGCGGACAGCGGGTGCGGAAGACACAACCCGACGGCGGATTAATCGGCGAGGGTAATTCGCCCTCCAGCAGCTGGATGGTTTTCGTTTTTTCGAGGTCCGGATCGGGGATCGGCACCGCCGACATCAGCGCTTTGGTATAGGGGTGTAGCGGATTATGGTACACCTCATCGTAGGTTCCCAGCTCCACCGCATGGCCCAGATACATCACCAGTACGCGATCGGAGATGTGCTTAACCACCGCCAGATCGTGGGCGATAAATATCAGCGACAGTCCCATTTCACGCTGCAGCTGCTGCAGCAAGTTGACCACCTGAGCCTGGATGGACACGTCAAGCGCGGACACCGGCTCATCGCAGATAATCAGCTTCGGCTCGAGGATCAGCGCCCGCGCAATGCCGATGCGCTGACACTGACCGCCAGAGAACTCGTGCGGATAGCGGTTGATCAGGTTAGGCAGCAGCCCGACTTTCATCATCATCGCCTTCACGCGATCGCGCACTTCCTGACGCGGCATCTTCGGATGATAGGTACGCAACGGCTCAGCGATGATTTCTCCGATGGTCATACGCGGGTTCAACGAGGCCAGCGGATCCTGGAAGATCATCTGGATATCGCTGCGCACGTCGCGCCACTCTTCCTGCTTCATGCCCAGCAGATCTTTACCCAGCCAGGCCACTTTGCCATCGGTAGCCTTCACCAGACCAATGATGGCGCGGGCGAAAGTCGATTTACCGCAGCCGGACTCCCCCACCACGCCGAGGGTCTCACCTTCATAGAGACGCAGCGTCACGCCATCTACGGCTTTCAGCGTTTTCGACGGCTGCCAGAACCACTGTTTGCCATCTTTAATATCGAAATGCACCTTCAGGTCGGCAATTTCGAGCAGGACTTTTCGTTGTTCAGTTACGGCGTTCATAGCAGCTCCCCCACCGGTTTAAAGCAGGCGCGCAGGCGGCCTGGCGCGAACGACTCCAGCGGCGGCGCGCTGCTGCACTGTTCCATTGCGTGCGGACAGCGCGGCTGGAATGGGCAGCCCTTCGGCAAACGCAGCAGGTTTGGCGGGTTACCCGGAATGGTCAACAACGCATCGCCTTCGGCATCCAGACGAGGAACCGCATTCAACAGCCCAATAGAGTAAGGGTGAGATGGCTGATAGAAGACATCGCGCGCCTGACCATACTCCATGGTGCGGCCCGCATACATCACCAGCACTTTATCGCAGATCCCCGCCACCACTCCGAGGTCATGGGTGATCATAATGATGGCCGTATTAAATTCGCGTTTCAGCTCATTCAGTAACGTCATGATCTGCGCCTGCACGGTGACGTCCAGGGCGGTGGTCGGCTCATCGGCAATCAGCAGCCGGGGCCGGCAGAGCAGCGCCATGGCAATCATCACGCGCTGGCGCATCCCGCCGGAGAACTCGTGTGGGAACATTTTCATGCGCTTGCGCGCTTCCGGCATTTTTACCGCGTCGAGCATCTTCACCGATTCTTCAAACGCTTCGGCTTTGCTCAGCCCTTTATGCAGCATCAGGACTTCCATTAACTGCTCGCCCACCCGCATATACGGGTTCAGAGAGGTCATCGGATCCTGGAAAATCATCGAGATTTGCTCGGCGCGCAGTTTATTCAGCTCACGCTCAGGCAAATTGAGGATTTGCCGACCGTTAAAGGTGGCGGAACCCCCGATTCGGCCGTTGGCCGCCAGCAGTCCCATCAGGGCGAAGGCGGTCTGCGATTTACCGGAGCCGGACTCCCCGACAATACCGAGCGTCTCCCCCGCCTGCAGGGTGAAGTTCAGATCATTGACGGCGGTGACATCGCCATCCGGCGTATTAAAGGTGACGCGAAGATCTTTCACGTCCAGCAGCAGGCCGCTGTGGCTCTGCGCTTGCGGCGCTTTTGCCGTTTCAATCATGGTCATGGCAGCGCTCCTTAGCGGTCTTTCGGGTCGAGGGCATCACGCAGACCATCGCCGATAAAGTTGAAACAGAACAGGGTCACCACCAGGAAACCCGCCGGGAACAGCAGCAGCCAGGGCGAGACTTCCATTGAGTTGGCGCCATCGCTGAGCAATGCCCCCCAGCTGCTGAGCGGCTCCTGCGTCCCCAACCCCAGGAAGCTGAGGAAGGATTCAAAGAGGATCATGCTGGGGACCAGCAGCGAGGCGTACACCACCACCACGCCCAGCACATTAGGAACGATATGGCGCAGCACGATGCTCGCTGTGGAGACCCCGCCAACCTGCGCCGCCTCAATAAACTCTTTGCGCTTCAGGCTCAAGGTCTGTCCGCGTACGATACGCGCCATATCCAGCCAGGAGACCATGCCGATAGCGACAAAAATCAACAGAATATTCTGGCCAAAAAAGGTCACCAGCAGGATAACGAAGAACATAAACGGGAAGGAGTTGAGGATCTCCAGCAGACGCATCATCACCGAATCCACTTTGCCGCCGAGATAACCGGAAAGCGAACCGTACAGCGTGCCGAGGATCACCGCCACCAGCGCCGCCGCCACCCCGACCATCAGCGAAATACGCCCGCCGATCGCCACGCGCACCAGCAGATCGCGACCGGAGGAGTCGGTCCCGAAGTAGTGGCCAGAGGCCATGTCCGGGGCGTTAGACATCATGCCCCAGTCGGTGTCGAAATAGGAGAATGACGACACCATCGGCGCGAAGGTCACGAACAGCGCAATAAGCACCAGCATAATCAGGCTGGTGACCGCGGCGCGGTTATGCATAAAGCGGCGACGCGCATCCTGCCAGAGGCTACGCCCCTCCACTTCCAGCTTCTCACTGAAGTTTTCCAGCGCCTCGCTATTTTTCTTACTTAACATCATGGCGAACTCCGGCTTCAGTAGCGAATCTTCGGATCGATAACGGCGTACAGCACGTCAACGATGGCGTTGAACAGGATAGTCAGGGCGCCAACCAGGATCGTCAGGCTGAGCACCAGCGAGTAGTCGCGGTTAAGCGCCCCGTTAACGAACAGCTGGCCAATCCCCGGCAGGCCGTAAATGGTTTCAATGACCATTGAGCCCGTAATGATGCCCACGAAAGCCGGCCCCATATAGGAGAGCACCGGCAGCAGCGCCGGCTTCAGCGCATGGCGCAAAATAATGCGGCGCATCGGCAGCCCCTTCGCCCGCGCGGTGCGGATAAAGTTAGAGTGCAGCACTTCAATCATTGAGCCGCGGGTAATACGCGCGATACTGGCGATATAGGCCAGGGAAAGCGCCACCATCGGCAGGATCATAAATTTCAGCGCCCCGCCGTTCCAGCCTCCGCCCGGCAACCAGTGCAGGGTAATGGCAAAGATCATCACCAGCAGAGGCGCCACCACAAAGCTCGGAATAACCACGCCGGTCATGGCTACCCCCATCACCGCATAGTCCCAGCGGGTATTCTGCTTCAAAGCGGCAATAACGCCCGCAGCGACACCGATCACTACCGCCAGCAAAAAGGCGGCGAAGCCCAGTTTCGCTGAAACCGGGAAGCTGGCCGCCACCAGATCGTTGACCGAATAATCTTTGTATTTAAAGGAGGGACCAAAATCGCCATGCGCCAGCTGCTTCAGGTAATTGAAGTACTGCGTCATGATAGGGTCGTTTAAATGGTATTTTGCTTCAATATTCGCCATGACTTCCGGCGGTAGCGTGCGTTCCCCGGTAAAAGGACTTCCCGGAGCCAAACGCATCATGAAGAATGAGATGGTAATAAGAATAAATAGCGTCGGAATCGCTTCCAGACAGCGACGTAAGATAAATTTTAACATTGCCCGTACCTTCTGGCGTGTGCCTTTGCACTGCTCTCAAATAAGACACGATGGAGCGAGCACAGGCCCGCTCCACGTATTGCCATTAATGTTTGATAACGTAAAGGTCTTTTGTATAGACGTTATCCATCGGGTCTTTACCGGTGTAGCCACCGACCCACGGTTTCACCAGGCGGGCGTTAACATAGTAATAGACCGGTACGATCGCGCTGTCTTTATCCAGCTGCTGCTCTGCTTTCGCATAGGCCGCCGTGCGCTGTGCTTCATCGGATGCTTTTACGGATTCAGCCATAATTTTGTCGAACGCCGGGCTCTTATAGTGCGCAGTGTTCATTGAGCTGTCAGAAAGCATGGTGTTCAGGAAAGAGGTTGGTTCGTTATAGTCAGCGCACCAGCCCGCACGCGCCACGTCATAGGTGCCCTGATGACGGGTATCGAGGAACGTTTTCCACTCCTGGTTGACCAGCTTCACGTCAATGCCCAGGTTTTTACGCCACAGCGAGGCGGCGGCAATCGCCAGCTTCTTGTGCAAATCAGAGGTGTTATACAGCAGGTTGAAGGTCAACGGTTTATCGGCGCTATAGCCGGCTTCGGCCAGCAGTTTTTTCGCTTCTTCATTCCGTTTTTCCTGCGACCAGGTAAACCATTCCGGCTCGGTCAGCTTCGCGCCATCGGTATACGGCGGGGTGTAGCCGTAGGCCGGCAGATCGCCCTGTCCTTTCACCTTATTGGCAATGATATCGCGATCCAGACCCAGCTTCAGCGCGGTACGCACGCGCACGTCGGTGAACGGCGCTTTCTGGTTGTTAATTTCGTAGTAATAAGTACACAGATACGGGTCAACGTGCAGCTCGTTCGGGATCTCTTTTTTCAGTTTCTGGAAGAGCTCGATCGGCAGCTGGTTATAGGTCATATCCAGTTCACCGCTGCGATAACGGTTAACATAGGTCACTTCAGAAGAGGTCGGCAGCCAGGTGACGGTGTTGATAACGGTTTTGGCATTATCCCAGTAATGCGGGTTGCGCTCCATCACGATACGTTCGTTGACCACCCAGTCTTTCAGGGTGTAGGCGCCGTTGGTGACGATATTGCCAGGCTGCGTCCACTTCTCGCCAAACTTTTCAATCGCTGGTTTATAGACAGGAGACATCGCCGGGTTAACCAGCAGTTTGTAAAAATAGGGTACCGGCTCGCTGAGGGTGACTTCCAGCGTATGGTCGTCAATGGCTTTTACGCCCAGCTCGCCTGGGGCTTTCTTGCCGTCAATGATTTCATCAACGTTGAGGATATGACCATACTGCGGGTAGCTGGCATAAGGAGACGCTGTTTTCGGGTCTACCAGACGCTGCCAGCTATAAACGAAATCCTGGGCGGTAACCGGCTCGCCGTTAGACCATTTCGCATCTTTACGCAGATGGAAGGTCCAGACTTTGAAATCTTTATTATCCCAGCTCTCCGCCACACCAGGGATCGGGTGGCCATCTTTCGGCGAGGTATTCAGCAAGCCTTCGAACAGGTCGCGGCTAATATTCGCCTCGGGCACCCCTTCAATTTTATTCGGGTCCAGCGATTGCGGCTCGGCGCCGCTATTTCGCACCAGCGTTTGCTTATCCGAAAGCTGCACACCGGCCGGGACATCCGCTGCCATAGCCATATTGCCAGCCATGAGCGCGGATAGCACTCCTGTGGCGATCAAACGTTTTTTAGTGATGATGGTCATTGTGTTGTAACTCCAGTCATTATAATTACTGGTTTTTTAACCAGCCTGTTTTTTTCCCCGTTTTCGGGATCTGTCCAACGCAGGAGTGTTTGCGATTGGCAGATTGCTATCACCGACTTATTTATTACGACCGCTCGAACGGCAGTCTTAACGTCGATTCGTTCCCCCTCGCTGGAGGGCAGTTCAGGCGCAATGAGACGATTAAAAATGATTCTCATTTACACGCATAATTCAGCAGACGATAACGGCGGAAAGTACCAAAAGGTAAACACCTCCGCCAATGCAATTTGCAAATATGTTACCGGATTCTCTTTTATTGCCGGCTTTGCCAGCGTCACTAGCTGTTGCCACAATACGCCGATACAAAAATATTCTTATCAATCATACTGTTACGACATTTACATCAGTCATCATACTGAGCAGCGACCACAAGATGATTTTTTGTACAAAAATTTAACAATAGATTACTTTTTAGCACATTCATCTGCAGCCTTGTTAAAATTACTAATATCATTTCGATGATCCGACAGCAAGCGCCAGAGAATGATGTGAAGAAAATAACATCACAGGAGGGAGAGACGTGAGGGGAATGTTAAGAGAAATATTTCATATCTTAATGAAAAACATGAAATTAATAGCGATATCGCAAAATAGTATTCCTACCGCCGGTTCCGCGCTGGTTAATAGGTTTTGCTAATAATCGCGCAGGCGTGAAGGGAGCCTCCCCGCCTGCGTGGCAACGAACTAACTCAGCAGCCCCGGGAAGAGCGCTTTAATCCCCGTCACAATAAACTCAATGCCGAGAGCCATCAGCAGCAGGCCCATAATACGGGTGATAACGTTAATCCCTGTCTGCCCCAGCAGACGCACCAGCCATGGCGCCATGCGGAAAATCCCCCAGCAGCAGAGGGCAAAGACCGCAATCGCCAGTGAAAAACCGACGAGATGCACCCAGGAGTGATACCGCGTACCCCACACGATAGTGGAACTGATTGCCCCCGGTCCGGCCATTAACGGTAGCGCGAGAGGAACGACGCCGATGCTCTCCCTCACCGCCGTCTCCGACTTCTCCTGCTTGTTCTGCTTATCTTCGCCGAGCTTACCGCTGATCATCGACATCGCGATGGTCACCACCAGGATGCCGCCGGCGATACGGAAGGAATCAATGGAGATACCAAAAATCTGCAGAATGCCATCGCCGAGAAACAGTGACGTCAGGAGGATGATCGCCACCGACAGGTTGGCGGTCAGGTTGGTCTTATTGCGCACTGCTGCCGGCTGGTAGCTGGTCATACTAATGAACACCGGAATAATGCCCACCGGGTTAACCAGGGCAAATAAGCCGATGAAAAACTTGAAATATGCAGAAAAATCGAACAGTGATTGAGTCACAATGGGCTCCGCAGCATCATCAAAATTGGCGGTTGACTGTTAACAGCATAAAATAACTGCGCGAAACATACGCTTTTTGCATGCAATATTCATTATAAATATGCATAACCCGGTGATATGTATCGAATGTTAGCTATTTGTAGTTTTAATGCTAATCGTTTTTTTAATTTCAAAACCCTCCCATTACACTTGATCGAACCGGTCAAAAAGCAGCCAGCTGAAAGGTATCAGCAGTGCCAATACTTGATCTAAATCACGTAATTTGTACTCAGAAGTGAGTAATCTTGATGACACCAACAGAGTGGAAGGCAGCAGTACCTGAAAGTTAAAAAGAGAAAGCTTTTTTAGTAAATCGGTAAAACAGCGTCCTGATTTTCCTACATAAACATTTACATGCAAGCTGTTTACAGCCTGTCTATAATGTCGAATCGAGCGACTGATTTACTAAAAAAGTTTAACATTATCAGGAGAGCATTATGGCTGTTACTAATATCGCTGAACTGAACGCGCTTGTTGAGCGTGTCAAGAAAGCCCAGCGTGAATATGCCAGTTTCACTCAAGAACAAGTCGACAAAATCTTCCGCGCCGCCGCGCTGGCCGCTGCAGATGCTCGAATCCCTCTCGCCAAAATGGCCGTTGCCGAATCCGGCATGGGCATCGTTGAAGACAAAGTGATCAAAAACCACTTCGCTTCCGAATACATTTACAACGCTTATAAAGACGAAAAAACCTGTGGCGTCCTGTCAGAAGACGACACCTTTGGTACCATCACTATCGCTGAACCTATCGGCATCATCTGCGGTATCGTACCGACCACTAACCCGACTTCAACAGCCATCTTCAAATCGCTCATCAGCCTGAAGACGCGTAACGCCATCATTTTCTCTCCGCACCCGCGTGCTAAAGAAGCCACCAACAAAGCGGCTGACATCGTCCTGCAGGCTGCCATCGCTGCCGGCGCGCCGAAAGACCTGATTGGCTGGATCGATCAGCCGTCTGTTGAACTGTCTAACGCCCTGATGCACCACCCGGACATCAACCTGATCCTTGCGACCGGTGGTCCAGGCATGGTGAAAGCAGCATACAGCTCCGGTAAACCTGCTATCGGCGTAGGTGCCGGTAACACCCCGGTGGTGATTGATGAAACGGCTGACATCAAACGCGCCGTTGCTTCCGTTCTGATGTCTAAAACCTTCGATAACGGCGTTATCTGTGCTTCTGAGCAGTCCGTTGTGGTGGTTGATTCCGTTTATGACGCGGTTCGCGAACGTTTCGCCAGCCACGGCGGCTACCTGCTGCAGGGTAAAGAGCTGAAAGCCGTTCAGGACATTATCCTGAAAAATGGCGCGCTGAACGCCGCTATCGTTGGTCAGCCTGCGGCGAAAATCGCTGAACTGGCAGGCTTCACCGTACCGGCCACGACTAAAATTCTGATTGGCGAAGTCACCGACGTTGACGAAAGCGAGCCGTTTGCTCACGAAAAACTGTCTCCGACGCTGGCGATGTACCGTGCGAAAGATTTCGAAGACGCCGTGACCAAAGCTGAAAAACTGGTCGCCATGGGCGGTATCGGTCATACCTCTTGCCTGTACACCGACCAGGATAACCAGCCGGCTCGCGTGGCTTACTTCGGCCAGATGATGAAAACTGCGCGTATCCTGATCAACACCCCGGCTTCTCAGGGTGGTATCGGTGACCTGTACAACTTCAAACTCGCTCCTTCCCTGACTCTGGGTTGTGGTTCCTGGGGTGGTAACTCCATCTCTGAAAACGTTGGTCCGAAACACCTGATCAACAAGAAAACCGTTGCTAAGCGAGCTGAAAACATGTTGTGGCACAAACTTCCGAAATCTATCTACTTCCGTCGTGGCTCCCTGCCTATCGCACTGGATGAAGTGATTACTGATGGTCACAAACGCGCGCTGATCGTGACTGACCGCTTCCTGTTCAACAACGGCTATGCCGATCAGATCACCTCCGTACTGAAAGCAGCGGGTGTTGAAACTGAAGTCTTCTTCGAAGTTGAAGCTGACCCGACGCTGACCATCGTACGTAAAGGCGCCGACCTGGCGAACTCCTTTAAACCAGACGTGATCATCGCGCTGGGCGGCGGTTCCCCGATGGATGCGGCAAAAATCATGTGGGTCATGTACGAACATCCGGAAACCCACTTCGAAGAACTGGCGCTGCGCTTTATGGACATCCGTAAACGTATCTACAAGTTCCCGAAAATGGGTGTTAAAGCCAAGATGGTGGCGATCACTACCACCTCCGGTACCGGTTCTGAAGTTACGCCGTTCGCCGTTGTGACCGATGATGCGACAGGTCAGAAATATCCGCTGGCAGACTACGCGCTGACCCCGGATATGGCCATCGTCGATGCCAACCTGGTGATGGATATGCCGAAATCGCTGTGTGCGTTCGGTGGTCTGGATGCCGTGACCCACGCCCTGGAAGCTTACGTTTCCGTGCTGGCTTCTGAGTTCTCTGACGGCCAGGCTCTGCAGGCGCTGAAACTGCTGAAAGAGTACCTGCCGGCTTCCTACCACGAAGGTTCCAAGAACCCGGTTGCCCGCGAGCGCGTACACAGTGCCGCCACCATCGCCGGTATCGCGTTTGCTAACGCCTTCCTCGGCGTGTGTCACTCCATGGCGCACAAACTGGGTTCCCAGTTCCATATTCCGCACGGTCTGGCCAACGCCCTGCTGATCTGCAACGTTATCCGCTACAACGCGAATGACAACCCGACCAAGCAGACCGCGTTCAGCCAGTACGACCGTCCGCAGGCTCGTCGTCGCTACGCTGAAATCGCCGATCACCTGGGTCTCTCCGCACCGGGCGACCGTACCGCAGCGAAAATCGAGAAGCTGCTGGCATGGCTGGAAAGCGTGAAAGCTGAGCTGGGTATTCCGAAATCTATCCGCGAAGCAGGCGTTCAGGAAGCTGACTTCCTGGCCCACGTTGATAAGCTGTCTGAAGATGCATTCGATGACCAGTGCACCGGCGCTAACCCGCGCTACCCGCTGATCTCCGAGCTGAAACAGATCCTGCTGGATACCTACTACGGTCGCGAGTTCGTCGAAGGTGAAGCAGCCGCGAAAGCCGAAGCAGCTCCGGTGAAAGCTGAGAAAAAAGCGAAAAAATCCGCTTAATCGACAAGCATAAACGTTCTGCAAGCCCCGTCATCTGACGGGGCTTTTTTTTGCCCACCGACAGCCAAGCTTTAACGCCTGCTAGCCCCAACAGTGCGCAGGCAATAAAAAGGCGCCCACAGGCGCCTGGACGAGCTTCTGCGCGTATTAGCTGGGGCGGTGCTGGTTTTGTACCTGAGTTAACGAGCCGACGCTCAGCGCCTCTTTATAATGCTTACGACAAACTGACACGTACCGCTCATTGCCGCCGATGACGACCTGCTCGCCCTCGTTGTAAGGACGCCCCTCCTGATCGAGGCGCAGCACCATACTGGCCTTCCGGCCGCAGAAACAGATGGTTTTCAGCTCCACCAGCTTATCTGACCAGGCCAGTAAATACTGGCTGCCGGTAAAGAGTTCACCGCGAAAGTCTGTCCGCAAGCCATAGCAAAGCACAGGAATATCCAGCGTATCGACAACTTCAGACAGCTCATGAACCTGCTCGCGCGTCAGAAACTGGCTTTCATCCACCAGCACGCAGTGAATCGGCTTTAGCTTGTGCTCTGCGGCAATATCGTTAAATAGCGACGTCTGTGGATTATACAATCGGGCCGGCGAGGAGAGACCGATACGCGAGCTGACTTTTCCGGCGCCAAAGCGGTCATCAATCTCAGCGGTATAAACGACGGTACGCATCCCCCGCTCCTGGTAATTGTACGAAGATTGCAACAGAGCGGTCGACTTACCTGCATTCATTGCAGAGTAGTAGAAATAAAGTTGTGCCATCGGCTGCGTGACCCCAATCAAAGTGTTTTATCGCGGCGGCGATTGTACCATATTTTATGCGTACAGCCGCCCATTCGACAGGGGTATTGTATCGCAGCTGAAGAGCCTGCAAAGCCAAAGGATTAAGAGGATGAATTGAATTTTCAGGGCCATTATTTGTACGCCCCGTTACGCTACTGGCGGGGTAACCATTGTCTTTTCGTGCTTATAGGGCGGTTACCTATGGGGCTATAAGCGGCGCCGCGCGTTGTTTTATATTAAGCCTCATAACCAAAAATGCGCTAATACTGACAAGGGTTATTTACCCATGTAAAGGATAATTTTTCTCACCGAACCTCAGAAAAAGCATACCGTCTCAGTGTTTTAGCTTACCTTCTGCTCATCGCTATAAGGATGAAAGATGTGAAGCGGCACGGGAATTTTAACTTAAATTAATTAATTCTCGCGACAAATAACCAGTAATTTTGAATTCCTTACATTCCCCCCTATTGCACAACGCATTTTATCGCTCTATTATTAGTTCAACAAACCACCCCACAATATAAGTTTGAGATTACTACAATGAGCGAAGCACTTAAAATTTTGAACAACATCCGTACTCTTCGTGCGCAGGCAAGAGAATGCACCCTGGAAACGCTCGAAGAAATGCTGGAAAAATTAGAAGTCGTTGTTAACGAGCGCCGTGAAGAAGAAAACGCCGCCGCGGCAGAAATTGAAGAACGTACGCGTAAGCTGCAGCAATACCGTGAAATGCTGATCGCTGACGGTATTGATCCGAATGAACTGCTGAGCACCATGGCAGCCGTAAAAGCCGGTACCAAAACCAAGCGTGCTGCACGTCCGGCTAAATACAGCTATGTCGACGAAAACGGCGAAACCAAAACCTGGACCGGCCAGGGCCGTACCCCGGCGGTGATCAAAAAAGCAATGGATGAGCAAGGTAAATCACTGGACGATTTCCTGATCTAATCTCCGTTGTTACGATATAAAAAATCCCGCTGCGGCGGGATTTTTTTTGCCCCAGGGGCCGATATAAAAAACCGGGAGCGCATTGCGACTCCCGGTTTTGTGCTTTCAGCAGCGCTGCGGATTACTTCGCAACCGCGGTTTCCAGCCAGGCTTTAAAATCGTCACCCAGCGTTTTGTGGCGAATACCATATTCGACGAACGCCTGCATGTAGCCAAGCTTATTACCGCAGTCATGGCTCTTGCCTTTCATATGATAAGCTTCGACCGTCTCTTTTTCGATCAGCATATCAATCGCGTCAGTCAGCTGAATTTCATCACCGGCACCCGGAGGAGTCTTGGCCAGCAGCGGCCAGATATCGGCGCTGAGGACATAGCGCCCCACCACCGCCAGGTTGGACGGCGCAACGTCAGCTTTTGGCTTCTCGACCACGCCTACCATCGGCACGCTTTCTCCCGGCTTGAGAGATTCACCTTTGCAGTCAACGACACCGTAAGCGGTCACGTCGTCGACAGGCTCAACCATAATCTGGCTGGCGCCGGTCTCATCGAAACGAGAGATCATCTCCGCGAGGTTATCGCGGCTCAGATCGGATTCATATTCATCCAGAATAACGTCTGGCAGAATAACTGCGACCGGCTCATCACCCACCACCGGATGGGCGCAAAGCACCGCGTGTCCCAGACCTTTTGCCAGGCCCTGACGAACTTGCATAATGGTTACGTGCGGCGGACAAATAGACTGCACTTCTTCCAGCAGCTGGCGTTTCACACGTTTTTCCAGCATCGCTTCCAGCTCAAAACTGGTATCGAAATGGTTTTCGATAGAGTTTTTGGACGAGTGCGTTACCAGAACAATTTCAGTAATTCCTGCAGCGATACATTCATTAACAACGTACTGAATTAACGGCTTATCTACCAGCGGCAGCATTTCTTTTGGAATCGCTTTGGTGGCCGGCAGCATCCTGGTGCCTAATCCCGCAACCGGGATAACCGCTTTTCTGACTTTAGAATTAAGGGCAGCCATTGAAATCTCCTGGACTGTTTGTTTTTTAAACTTCTCGTTACAAATAACGTGTCGAGTATATCAGTCAACCGCGTATTCACTGGTCTGAAAAGCTTCCGATAGCCTCGAATTAGGACTTTTACGCATAAAACTGCTCGATGTTACCACCGCTAAAGGACAACGGGTAATCCCGTCTGCTTAGATATAAACGCAATTGCTCACTCCGCAGACAACATTAAGCGTAAACGGCCTCCCGCCCCCCAAATTTGGCACTGCCATGAGGTACAGCGTTGACTAATTTGATTAAGGTAAGCATCACCCAGGGTGCCCAAAGGAACGCCATTGCTAATCTGAATTTGATGCTCACCGGTATTCAGCGTGCCATTAAGTCCCGCCGACACCAGAATTAAATTTTTCAGTCCGCTGTGGTAATACCCCACTAACAAAGGAAACTGGCCGGGAAGGTTTGCCTGACGCAGGAGCTGATTCACCTGTTTTAGCAGACTCCCCATTTCTGGTAGCCGTTGTCCCTGATGCGCCAGCTGCTCCTGTAGCAAGCCATTGAACAACGCGCGCAATAATAAAGCGGCCAGGACGCCATTATCTCCTGCCCGTGTGACATCCAGACAATAGAAGGCCAAATCATTGTCCGAGAGCGGGGCGATATCGAGTACCAGACCGGGTTTATCCGCCGACACCAGCTGGCGATAATGAATGCGGCAGTGCGACATTTCCTGTTGCACCGGCGGCTGTAATTCCTGCAGTAATCGTGAAGCCGCAGTGGGATTACTGACCAGCGCGTCCCAGTCCTCAAATAATCGCTCTTCCTCTTCCACCCGTGAACTGAACATCGCAGGATAGAGGCAGGCATAAACGGTTTCGCGCAGGCGATCGAAATCTTTTACTGGCTTTAACAACACGTCCTGAACGCCAAGCCGCAACGCTTTGGCTATATCGGCCATGTTTTCGGTAGCGGAAATCATCAGGATCGGTAGCTGCTCGCCGCGATTACGCAACGTCTCCACCAGCTCCAGACCGTTCATTCTCGGCATCGAAATGTCGCAAATCATCAGGTCCGGATGCACCTCCGTCATTTTATGCAGGGCATCCTTGCCATCTTCCGCCTGGAAGGTTGTTGCTCCCAGCGAGGTCAGCCATCCATGCAAGAGTGAGCGGAAAACGGGTTCGTCTTCAACTATCAGAATCTGTTTTCCCGCCAATGGCTGCGTCATGATATCTCCCCTGGCTGACGATAATTCAATAGTGGCACGCTATTCTCACTATCGCCTGTCAGAATTTGCTTAAGTCAGGTACTCGTACGTCAAATCGCGGTACGCACTAAGGGTAATAATTCATCCATTTTCTTTTCTACCGCCAACTGCCCTGCGGTAATCGCCTCGCCGGCGCGATGGAAATCAAGCGTCGAGACTTGCGGACAGTACGGTTGCAACAGGATATCCGGCGGGTCACCCGCCATACGATTGCGTTTAAGACGGTTCTCCAGGACCTGGATAGAGGTGGTCATGATCTCCATCGCCGTCGGCGTCACGGCCGTACGGCGGGAACTCATTTGCGTCAAGCGTGCGCGCAGACGAGTATGCCATGGCCCCTCCTTCGCTTCGGCTTCCCGCCGCGGCGTTTCGAGGGAGAATAAATCCTGCTGCATAAGGTGGGCATCATGTTGCAAATCCACGGCAATCACGATATCCGCCCCCATTGCCCGCGTAAGCGATACGGGAACCGGATTGACCACCGCGCCATCGACCAGCCAGTAACCGTTATGCCTGACCGGCGACATTAACCCCGGCATACTGCAGGAGGCTCGAATCGCTAAGTGCAGATCGCCTTCGGTAAACCACAGCTCCCGGCCAGTGCTTAAATTTGTCGCGACGGCGGCAAATCGCCGCTCGCAGTGTTCGATATCGGTCACGGGCATGATGCGGCGATAATGATTGAACACCTTTTCACCCCGCAGTAGTCCACCGCGGCGCCAGGAGAGGTCCATCAGTTTCAGAACGTCCCAGTTACTGAAAGAGCAGACCCAGGACTCAAGGGCCGGGAGTCGGTTACAGGCATACGCCGCCCCTACCAGCGAACCGATAGAGCAACCGGCCACGATATCAATCTCAATGCCGGCCTGCTGGAGGGCGTTGATGACGCCAATATGCGACCATCCGCGGGCGGCGCCCGCACCTAACGCCAGACCAATTTTAAGCTTTCTCATTAGTACTGATAACTATCCTTCCACTCTGAGCGTGGCAACATTGTCACGGCTCAGTTAACATAAAGCCCTTTGGCGTAGAAGCGCCGTTACTCTTTCTTCCATGGAGGCAATTTTGTCGCAATTATGCCCCTGTGGCAGCGCACTGGAGTATAGCTCATGTTGCCAGCGATATCTGTCCGGCGCTGAGCTTGCGCCAGGCCCGTCACAGCTTATGCGCTCCCGTTATAGCGCGTTCGTCATGAAAGATGCCGACTATCTGATCAAAACCTGGCATCCGTCCTGTCAGGCGCAGCAGTTTCGCGCCGAACTGGAGAAAGGCTTTGCCCACACCGAATGGCTGGGTTTAACCCTGTTCGCCAGCGATGATGGACGAGCCGCCAATGAAGGCTTTGTCAGCTTTATCGCCCGCTTTAATGACAATAACCGCCCGGGCGCCATTATTGAACGTTCCAGATTCTTAAAAGAAAATGGACAGTGGTACTATATCGACGGGACACGGCCGCTGATTGGCCGTAACGACCCCTGCCCTTGCGGTTCAGGTAAAAAATTTAAAAAATGCTGCGGCCAGTAACGCTACCGCAGCGCTTGCAAACACTACAGGATTTTCCTCGCGATGCATTCATTACAACGTAAAGTACTACGCACTATTTGCCCTGATCAGAAAGGCCTCATCGCGCGTATCACCAATATCTGCTATAAGCACGAACTTAACATTGTGCAGAACAACGAATTTGTTGACCACCGTACCGGTCGTTTCTTTATGCGCACCGAACTGGAAGGCATCTTCAACGACGCTATTCTGCTGGCCGATCTGGACAGCGCCCTGCCGGAAGGCTCGATTCGTGAACTCAATCCGGCAGGCCGCCGCCGGGTAGTGATTCTGGTGACGAAAGAGGCGCACTGCCTCGGCGATCTGCTGATGAAAGCCAACTACGGCGGGCTGGATGTCGACATTGCCGCGGTTATTGGCAACCATGACACCCTGCGCCCGCTGGTGGAACGTTTTGGCATCCCGTTTGAACTGGTCAGCCATGAAGGGCTGAGCCGCGAAGAGCACGACAAGCAGATGGGCGACGCGATTGCCGCCCACGAACCGGATTACGTGGTGCTGGCCAAGTATATGCGCGTTCTTACGCCGGAATTTGTCGCTCGTTTCCCGAACAAGATCATTAATATTCACCACTCGTTCCTGCCGGCGTTTATCGGCGCGCGTCCGTATCATCAGGCCTATGAGCGCGGTGTGAAGATCATCGGCGCCACCGCCCACTACGTGAATGATAACCTGGACGAAGGTCCCATCATTATGCAGGACGTCATTCACGTCGATCATACTTATACCGCAGAAGATATGATGCGTGCCGGGCGCGATGTCGAAAAAAACGTATTGAGCCGGGCGCTGTATCAGGTCCTGGCGCAGCGCGTCTTCGTCTACGGTAACCGGACGATTATTCTTTAATCGACTGAGAAATGAATTGGTTAGCTTTCCGGCGTTACGGGTAAAAATCAGGCAACCAGTTTATTTTTGTCAAAGGAATGCTTTACAGGGGCGCATCATTTGGTATGATGCGCCCCGCTTCCCGAGAAGGAAGCAGGCCAGTACTAAGCATTACCCCGTGGTGGGGTTCCCGAGCGGCCAAAGGGAGCAGACTGTAAATCTGCCGTCATCGACT
>NZ_JBEAJA010000072.1:0-102512 GCF_040064755.1 Klebsiella sp. GB_Kp056
ATGTCACTTTGAGTGCCCACACAGATTGTCTGATAAATTGTTAAAGAGCAGTTGCAACGCGGCTTTCAGCTCACCGTTGCGAGGTCCCGTATAATACGTTTTCCTCATTCAGAGTCAAGCCCTTATTTTGCTTTTCTCTGTCGGTTTTCAGCGCTGAACTTCATCGCCGAAACCCTGCTGACCCGGCGGCTTGCTTGCCGTTGTTCCGTGTCAGTGGAGGCGCATTATAGGGAGTTCTGAGACGTTGACAAGCCCTGTTTTCAAAAAATTATTCAACCGTCTCTTTTTTGTGCAAAACGCCGTTAAAGCGGTAATTTTTCCAGCGTCGAGAAGCCATAGCGATGCAAAACGGGTAAAAGTTGTTCCGTTTCTGCCGTCAACGCCATGCAGAATGCTTTATTCTCGTCGCTGGACTTCGCATCCGGCGCTTCATGCTCTAACAGCCAGGCGGTGCGACGGGCAATCGCCGCGCCGGAATCGATCAGCCGCGTGCCCTCGGGCAGAACGCGCTGCAGCTCCTCCTGTAAAAGAGGAAAGTGGGTGCAGCCCAGCACCACCGTATCCGGCGGCTCCTGCATCCGCAGCCACGGGCGCAGGATACGGCGCAGTTCTTCTAACGGCACAGGCTCGCCGTGCAGCTTCGCTTCCGCCAGCTCCACCAGCTCCGCCGACCCCAGCATTTCAATCCGACATTCATTGGCAAAGCGGTCGATCAGCTCACGGGTATAAGGACGCTTTACGGTGCCGCGCGTCGCCAGCAGGCCGACAATGCCGTTCGCCGTTAAGCGGGCGGCGGGCTTGATCGCCGGCACCACGCCGACAACGGGGAAGGCGAACTTTTCACGCAGAGCAGGCAGGGAGACGGTACTGGCGGTATTGCAGGCGATCACCGCCAGCGCCAGGGGATAACGCTGCTGGACAGCGGTGACGATTTCCACAACGCGCTCAACGATAAACGCCTCGCTCTTCTCGCCATAGGGGAAGGCAACGTTATCGAAAGCATAGATGTAATGCAGATTCGGCAGCAGCTGCCGAATCTCATTATAAACCGAC
This sequence comes from Klebsiella sp. GB_Kp056, assembly GCF_040064755.1. Classification (NCBI taxonomy): domain Bacteria; kingdom Pseudomonadati; phylum Pseudomonadota; class Gammaproteobacteria; order Enterobacterales; family Enterobacteriaceae; genus Klebsiella; species Klebsiella sp. GB_Kp056. The sequence goes on from NZ_JBEAJA010000072.1 coordinate 1,054, forward strand.
AACCCACCGACGCCGGAATCAAACACCAGCACGGTGGGACGTGGATCAGAAGGTGTAGCTGCCAGACAAGGTGTATTCCCGTCCTGCAGATTGGTAGCCATAAACTGTCTCGTAATCTTTATCGAACAGGTTGGCTATTTTACCACGAACTGTCAGGTGTGAGGTGACGGGATACGATAAACCGACATCCCAGAGGCTCAACCCACCCATATTGACGGTACGCGAGTTGTCATAATCATAATCGTAGCGCTTGCCGATGTAGTGATACGTCACATCCCACCCCAGATCGTAGACCTGGCCGTTCAGCTCGTATTTCACCTGCTGCTTCGCCCGGCGATAGAGGATCTTGTTAGTTTCATCATCGCGAGGGTCAACATACTGCAGCGTCAGATGGTGCTCCACCGGCCCTGTGGTGACATTCCCCGTCCACTCCAGCCCCTTGATCGTCGCAGACTTGACGTTGTAATAGGCGTTGTTGTCGTAATCGATGAGGTTTTGAATCTCATAGCGATACGCGGAGAGACGCCAGTCGACCGGCCCCGTCAACCCTTCGAGGCCCGCTTCCCACTGTTTCGACTCCTCTGGCTTCAGGTTCGGGTTAGAGGCGATGCCAAAACGTTCTGCGCCGTACTGCTGTCCGAGGGAGGGGGCGAGGAATCCTGTACCGTACGAGAGCGTTGTCCGATAACCCTCGATAAATTCCCAGCCTGCCGCCGTCTGCCAGGTACCGTGCCAGCCAAACTGCTCGTCATGATCCTCACGGCCGGAAGCTTCCAGCGTCACGCTGTCAATCTGCTGCTGGCCCGTCAGATAAAGACCGGTGGTATCGCGCTTATACACGTCGGTACTGGTCGTTCCGCTGGATTTCAGCTTCTCCTGTTTCCAGTCTACGCCACCGCTCACTGCGCCATGGCCCACCACAACATTATTTCCCCATTGGATATAGCGTTGTTCCATATCATCCAGGGTGGTGCCCGCGGCATAGCGGCCAGCGTCGCTGCTGTAGTTGTAATCTTTAATACGCTGATAGTTCGCAATCAGCTGGGAGGAGTAAATTCCGGAATGGTAGTGCAGACCGGTGTCCCAGGATTGGGTATAGGACTGATCTTCATCGTTTCCACCTGCGTAGCCCCAGTTACCCTGGTCATAGTCAGCATTGGCGGAATAACCATAGCCGCGGAAGAACCCCGAGAAGTTGTCATCGAACTGATGCTGTACCCCGCCCCATAGCATTTTATTGCGGTAGCCGTCGCGATCGCTGTCGCCGCTATAAGAGGAGTTCGGCTGGACGTTAAACCCTTTGGTGGTCTGATAGGCGCCGGCAGCGGTAACCAGCGTATCGCCAAACCGCTTGTTAAAGGCGCCATCGTAGGACTGATAGCCGTTCGTTCCCGCGCCGGCGTTGATCTGCGAACGCTCAGCATCGGTCATGGTGATGATGTTCACCACCCCGCCGATCGCCCCGGAGCCGTACACCGCGGAGCGCGGGCCGCGGATGTATTCCACCCGCTGGACCAGAGAGATAGGGATCTGACTGATATCCACGCCGTTGGAGATCCCCGGACGCGCCATCGGCACACCGTCGATCAGCACCAGCACGTGGCGAGCCTCTGTCCCCCGAACATACAGCGAAGCGCTCTGCCCCATGCCGCCGTTGCGGGCAATATCGACGCCGGGAAGACGACGCATGACATCGTTTAAATCTTTGGACTGCCAGCGGTCGATGTCATCGCGCGTCACTATATCGGTCGGCGCCAGCACGGTATTGACCGGCTGTTGAAAACGGTTTGCTGTCACCACCAACGTGTCTGAATTGCTGTCCTGCGCCCAGCCGGAAAATGCCGTGACGGATAAGGCCGTCATCAGCGAAGCTTTTTTAATCATTGTAAAAGCATCCGAAACAGAAAAAGGATGCCGCAGGTTTTATCAGTTGCTCGCGACGATAAAACCCAGTGCGACGTATTCCGGCAGGTCTTCGGGCTTGGAGGCTGTTTCAAGAAATAATGACTTCCCACGGCTAACCGCAGTGTCTGCACCGAGTGCGCTCATTTCTCACCTTCCTTACCGCTGCGCGTCAGCCCCAGATTTCCACTGGGTTCCCTTTTAACTCACAGGACCGGTAGGCGAATGCTACAATCAGAAACATATAGATGTCCAGACTGCTAATTATATTTCCCGCGGCATTCGAGGCTGGACATCCCCGGCGCTTTCCCTACAATCCCCGCGTACTTATTTTATTCAGGATACATCATGACCCCCGAACACCTTCCTACCGAACAATACGAAGCGCAGCTGGCAGAAAAAGTCGTCCGTTTGCAAACCATGATGGCGCCTTTCGCCGCGCCGGTTCCGGAAGTGTTTCGTTCGCCGGTCAGCCACTACCGTATGCGCGCCGAGTTCCGTCTGTGGCACGATGGCGACGACCTGTACCATATTATTTTCGATCAGCAGACCCGGTCGCGGATTCGCGTTGACAGCTTCCCGGCCGCCAGCGCGCTCATCAATCAGCTGATGACCGCCATGCTGGAGGGCGTGCGCAACAATCCCGTGCTGCGCCATAAGCTGTTTCAGATTGACTATCTGACCACCCTCAGCAACCAGGCGGTCGTCTCGCTGCTGTATCATAAAAAGCTCGATGATGCCTGGCGTGAGCAAGCGGAGGCGCTGCGTGACGCCCTGCGAGCCCAGGGGCTCAATGTGCATCTGATTGGTCGGGCGACTAAAACTAAAATCGAGCTCGATCAGGATTATATAGATGAACGCCTGCCGGTTGGCGGTCGGGAGATGATCTACCGTCAGGTGGAAAACAGCTTTACCCAACCGAACGCGGCCATGAACATTCAGATGCTGGAGTGGGCGCTGGATGTCACCAAAGGGGCGACCGGCGACCTGCTGGAATTGTACTGCGGCAACGGTAACTTCTCGCTGGCGCTGGCGCGTAATTTCGATCGCGTACTGGCCACTGAAATCGCCAAACCGTCGGTGGCGGCGGCGCAGTACAACATCGCCGCCAACCATATCGACAACGTGCAGATTATCCGCATGGCGGCTGAAGAGTTTACTCAGGCGATGAACGGCGTGCGTGAGTTCAACCGGCTGCAGGGTATCGATCTGCAAAGCTATCAGTGCGAGACTATTTTCGTCGATCCGCCGCGTAGCGGGCTGGACAGTGAAACGGAGAAAATGGTGCAGGCCTATCCGCGCATACTGTACATTTCGTGCAACCCGGAAACGCTGTGCCGTAATCTGGAAACGCTAAGCCAGACGCACAACGTTACCCGGCTGGCGCTGTTCGACCAGTTCCCGTATACCCATCACATGGAGTGCGGCGTTCTGCTGACCCGGAAATAGGCCAAAAAAAACCGGCAACGTCATATTGCCGGTTTTTTATCACTGGCGGCTTATTCGGCTGCGGTATTTTTGCGGTTACGCATCTTGTAGCCAATCCAGAAGACCATCGCGACGGACAGAACGGCCGGGAAGAAGTTAGAGCCGATATCCGGGTACTCCGCACGCACGACGGTGCTGTACAACAGCACCCCGAGAATAAAAAAGGCGGCGGCCAGGCCCGGTAGCCCGACGGGCATACTGCGATTCTGATAGCGCTGATGCAGACAGTAGACCGTCAGCAGCAGGGATAAGATGGGGAAGACGGAAAACGGAACTATCGAACTGAACAGCGCCGCAAAGGCGCCATTAATAGATAACCCGGCAATCAGCGCCAGCAGCAGCGTACCTTTATCTTGAACTGAGTGTTTCATTGCTCGTCCTTCACGTTATTCGGAATGATGTGACATTTTTTCTTGTTCACGGCGATACCAGTAATACGCGCCTTTAGAGATCATTCTGAGCTGCAGTACCAACCGTTCTTCCAGCTGTCGGCGCTGTTCAGGGCCGACATCCAGCGCTTCCGCGCCAGCGCTAAAAACGATGGTGACCATAGCTTCAGCCTGCGCTTCGGTAAAGGCGCGCGGCATATGGTTTTCGAGTTCTAAATAGTCGGCGAGTTCCGCAATAAAATGCTGGATTTCGCGTGCGACGGCGGCGCGAAACGCCGCAGACGTTCCCGAGCGCTCGCGCAGCAGCAGGCGGAAAGCGTTCGGGTTGTTACCGATAAACTCCATAAAGGTCGAGACCGAGGTGCGGATCACGCTGCCGCCTTTGGCAATCCGCTGGCGCGCCTGGCGCATCAGCTGGCGCAGCATCAGTCCGCTCTCATCGACCATCGTCAGGCCTAACTCATCGACATCGCGAAAATGACGATAGAAGGACGTCGGCGCGATCCCTGCTTCCCGCGCCACTTCACGCAAGCTCAGGCTGGCGAAACTCCGCTCAGCGCTAAGTTGGCTGAATGCCGCTTCCACCAGCGAACGGCGGGTTTTTTCTTTTTGTTGTGCTCTTACGCCCATCACGATGTATGAATCCTTCCAATAGCCCTGCTGGCACTATACCAGAGATTAAAACTAATCGGTTTGCCCTGGATTGTGAATGATTGTTTACGAGCCGTTTCTGCTTTTATGCCGCAAAAAAGCACAACGATAATTGGGTTAAAGCGCAGCGAATGTTATCATCGTGTTTATTTTATGTATAAAACAGGTGAGTAATGCCATGTCACACTCTTGGGATTATGATGCAATAGTGATTGGTTCCGGTCCTGGCGGCGAAGGCGCCGCCATGGGACTGGTGAAACAGGGAGCACGCGTTGCCGTCATCGAGCGCTACCATAATGTCGGCGGCGGTTGCACCCACTGGGGCACCATCCCGTCGAAAGCCCTCCGCCATGCCGTCAGCCGTATTATCGAGTTTAACCAAAACCCCCTCTACAGCGACCACTCCCGCCTTCTTCGCTCTTCTTTCGCCGACATCCTTAACCATGCCGACAGCGTCATCAACCAGCAGACTCATATGCGCCAGGGATTCTATGAGCGCAACCACTGTGAAATTCTGCAGGGCAATGCCCACTTCGTTGATGAGCATACTCTGGCGCTGGAGTGCCATGACGGCACGGTCGAGACGGTGACCGCGGAGAAATTCGTTATCGCCTGCGGATCTCGCCCCTATCATCCGGCGGATGTCGATTTCCACCACCCGCGCATCTATGACAGCGATTCGATTCTCAGCCTGCAGCATGAGCCGCGCCATGTGATCATTTACGGCGCCGGGGTAATCGGTTGTGAATATGCGTCGATCTTCCGCGGCATGGAGGTGAAGGTCGATCTGATCAACACCCGCGATCGTCTGCTGGCCTTCCTCGATCAGGAGATGTCAGATTCACTCTCCTATCACTTCTGGAACAGCGGCGTGGTCATTCGCCACAACGAGGAGTACGAAAAGATTGAAGGCGTTGATGACGGCGTCATCATGCATCTGAAATCCGGCAAAAAGCTCAAAGCGGACTGCCTGCTGTACGCCAACGGCCGCACCGGCAATACCGACACTCTGGCGCTGGAAAACATCGGTCTGCAGACCGACAGTCGCGGCCAGCTGAAGGTCAACAGCATGTACCAGACCGCCCTTCCGCACATCTATGCGGTTGGGGATGTCATCGGCTATCCGAGCCTCGCCTCCGCGGCGTACGATCAAGGACGCATTGCCGCCCAGGCGCTGGTGAAAGGCGAAGCCTCAGCGCATCTGATTGAAGATATCCCGACCGGGATCTACACCATTCCGGAAATCAGCTCCGTCGGGAAAACCGAGCAGCAGCTGACGGCGATGAAAGTGCCGTATGAGGTGGGTCGCGCTCAGTTTAAACACCTGGCGCGGGCGCAAATCGTTGGCATGAGCGTGGGAACCCTGAAGATCCTGTTCCACCGGGAGACCAAGGAGATCCTCGGCATTCACTGCTTTGGCGAACGCGCAGCCGAAATCATTCACATCGGCCAGGCGATCATGGAGCAGAAAGGTGGTGGTAACACCATTGAGTACTTCGTCAACACCACCTTTAACTACCCGACCATGGCGGAAGCGTACCGGGTTGCCGCGCTGAACGGCTTAAACCGCCTGTTTTAACGCCTTGTCGAAATGGCCATCCATCGTGCCGCGGATGGCCTCAGCCAGATGTTCATAGCGGCTGCGCAGCGGTGAGCCCGGACGGTAAACCAGACCGATGGTGCGTCTTGGCTCTGGCTTAATGCACGGCAGGTAGACCACGCCATCGCGTTTTCTTTCCTGCGGCACTGCCAGCGCAGGCAGCAGGGTAATACCGCTGCCTGCCGCCACCATATTGCGCAGCGTTTCCAGGCTGGTCGCGCGGAAGTGGGTATCCTCATCCGCCCCCGCTTCAAAGCAGAAGCCCATCGCCTGATCGCGCAGGCAGTGGCCATCCTCCAGCATCAGCAGCTTTTCACCGGCCAGATCCGACATCGGCACCCGGTCGCGGTTTGCCCACGGATGATCTTCATAGATAGCCAGCATCATCGGCTCATCGAACAGCGGCACCTCGATAAAGGCCTCGCTCTCTTTGACCAGCGCCAGGATGGCGCAGTCGAGCTTACCGCTGTCGAGCTGAGCCAGCAGCTGATGGGTCTGCGCTTCGTGCAGATACATTTCCAGCTTCGGGAAGGTCTGATGCAGCATCGGAATGATGTGCGGTAGCAGGTACGGGCCAATTGTCGGGATCAAGCCGATATGCAGCGGCCCGGACATGGTTTCCCCTTGTTGGCTTGCCATCTCCTTGAGCACTTTTACTTCGCGTAACACGGTACGCGCCTGATCCACCAGCAACAGCCCCGCCTGGGTAAACAGAACCTTACGGCTGGTGCGCTCCAGCAGCATGACGCCAAGCTCATCCTCCAGCTTGCGGATCTGTCCGCTGAGCGTCGGTTGGCTCACATGGCATGAGTCAGCCGCCCGCCGGAAGTGGCGGTGTTCGGCGAGCGCTACCAGGTATTCAAGATCGCGAATATTCATTATTCATCCTCCATCGCCACGATAGTCCATGGCGATAGATAGCATAGCAACGAACGATTATCCCTATCAAGTTTTCTGTTCAATAATACGCCCATAAAGACGGTGAACCTGTGAAAACCACTGACCCGTCACACTGTTTCTCTACCCGAACAACTAAAGCCAACGTGAACTTTTGCGGACCTTGCGTCCGCTTTTTTTTTGCATAAAAAACCCGGCGTCGCTGGGCTCGGCCGGGTCAGGGAAGGCAGATATCTGTGGATTAGCTCAGACGGGCCTTCGCCTCGTCGATAGCCTGCGCCACCTGCTGCGGCGAGACGCCGCCTTTTGCCGCGCGTTTATCAAGGCAGGACTGCAGCGACAGAATCGGATAAACATCGTCCGCAATCACCGGGCTGAATTTCTGCAGGTCGGCCAGGGCCAGCGCTTCCAGCGGTTTCCCTTGCGCAATGGCTTCCACCACCGCTTCACCGACAATATGGTGCGCCTCGCGGAACGGTACGCCTTTCGCCACCAGATAATCCGCCAGCTCAGTGGCGTTGGCATAGCCCTGCTGCGCCGCTTCCGCACAGCGCGGACGTTTCACCTGGATACCATCCAGCACCAGGGTCGCCATATGCAGGCAGTCGAGCCAGGTATCCAGAGCGTCGAAAAGTCCCTCTTTATCTTCCTGCATATCTTTGTTGTAGGCCAGCGGCAGCCCTTTCAGGGTCATCATCATGCCGGTCAGCGCGCCCTGCACGCGGCCGCATTTGCCACGGATAAGCTCCAGGGCGTCCGGGTTTTTCTTCTGCGGCATCAGCGAGGAGCCTGAGGTTACGCGGTCGGAAAGCTCGACGAAATTCGCTTCGCCGGAGTTAAAGAAAATCAGATCTTCCGCAAAGCGCGACAGATGGACCATGCCGATAGAGGCATCGGAAAGTAGCTCCAGAACATGGTCGCGGTCGGACACGCTGTCGAGGCTGTTGCGGGTGGCGGAGGCAAAGCCCAGCCAGCCGGCCAGCTGCTCGCGGTCGATTTCATACGCCGTCCCCGCCAGCGCGCCGCAGCCCAGCGGGCTAACGTCGAGGCGCTTCAGCGCGTCCTGCAGGCGGCTTTCATCGCGCGCCAGCATTTCGACATAGGCCAGACACCAGTGCGCGAACGTCACCGGTTGGGCGCGCTGCAGGTGGGTGTACCCCGGCATCACCGCGTCCTGGTTCTGCTGGGCCGTCTCCACCAGCGCGCTCTGCAGCTGGCGGTTCGCCGACAGCAGTTCGACAACGGTATCTTTGCACCACAGTTTAAGATCGGTAGCGACCTGGTCGTTACGGCTGCGGCCGGTATGCAGTTTCTTGCCCAACTGGCCCACTTTGTCGATCAGTTTGCCTTCCACCCAGCTGTGAATATCTTCAGCATCGCTGGCGAGGATTTGCTGCGGATTGGCGCGCACCTCTTCCAGTAGCACGTTCAGCGCTTCTTCCAGCTGCTGTTGTTCATCGGCACTCAGAACGCCGACCGTTACCAGCGCTTTCGACCAGGCGACAGAGCCAACGATATCCTGCTCCGCCAGACGATAGTCGAAGCGCAACGAGTCGTTGAACTGTTTGAACCGTTGATCTGCTGCCTGTGTAAAACGCCCGCCCCAAAGTGCCATAACATGCTTCCTTTATTCGTTAGTTCCGCCGGTGGCGTTGTGCCTCCCCGGCCTACGGTCTTGTAAGCCCGGCAGACAACGCGCCGCCGGGCATGAAATCTTAAGCCAGAATACGTGTGCCGATAGGTGTGCCGTTAAACAACGCCGGCAGCTGCTCGGCGTGACGCCAGGAGGCGATATCCACCGGACGGCCCAGAGCACGCGCCGCGTCGAGGGCCGCATTCACTTTGACAATCATGCCGTCAGTGATAATCCCCTGCTCGATCAGCTGCTCCGCTTTCTCGGCGGTCATCTCGGCAATACGCTGCCCTTTACCGTCGAGGATACCGCTGACGTCAGACAGCAGGATCAGATCCGCCCCCAGGGTAGCCGCCAGCGCCGTCGCCGCCTGGTCAGCATTGACGTTCATTAGCTGGCCCTCGTCGGTCACGCCGATAGAGCTCACCACCGGCAGGTAACCGCCCGCCAGCAGGGTGTTGATCAGCGTCGGAGAGCCCGGCTGCGCCAGCCCGACATGGCCCAGCTCAGCATCCAGCTGTGTCACCTTCACGCTATCGCCATCGCCGAGGAACAGGCCGACAGAGGCCAGACCGTGCTTTTTCGCCCACGCCAGCAGCGTCTTGTTGGCGGTTCCCGCCAGCGCGCCGGTGATGATGTCGATTTGCTCAGCCGGCGTCACCCGCAGACCATTTTTCTTCTGCACCGGCAGGTTGAGCTGCTTCATCAGCTCATCCACCACGCAGCCGCCGCCATGGACGATAATCAGCGGACGCTGGTGCGCTTCACGGTAATTGACCAGCGCGGTAAACAGACGCTCCAGCGCTTCTTCGCTATCGAGTAATACGCCGCCGAGTTTGATAATTAATGGGTTCATCATCACACCTTAAATAAGAGACTGCGTCTCAGCGAAGCCGAAACGAATATTCGCGCACTGCACCGCCTGCGCTGCGGCGCCTTTCAGCAGGTTATCTTCTGCCGCGACGACGATGAGATGGTCGTCCTGCACGGCAAAACCGATATCACAGAATGGCAGACCTTCGACGCTTTTCAATGCGGGCACGCCTTTATCATATAAACGTACCAGCGGTTTATCGGCGTAAGCCTGCTGGTAAACCGCCGCGATCTGCGCATGGCCAACGCCCGGCTTCAGGCGGCAGGTAATGGTTTCCAGAATACCGCGCTTAAAATTACCCAGATGCGGGGTAAAAATCACCTTCGCTCCGAGGTGGCTGGCAATCTCCGGCTGATGACGATGGTTAAATATGCCGTATGGCTTCAGGCTGACTTCACAGAAGCTGTTGCCGATCGCGGCTTTGCGTCCCGCGCCGCTCACCCCGCTGGTGGCGTTGATCACTGGCCACTGGTTGAGATCCAGCAGACTGGCATCAATCAGCGGCTTCAGCGACAGCTGCGCCGCCGTCGGGTAGCAGCCAGGCACCGCGATTAACTGCGCTTCTTTAAGCGCATCCGCGCTCCACTCCGCCAGACCATACACCGCCTGTTTGAGCAGGTCGGGATGCTGATGAGTGAAACCATAATATTTTTCGTAGAACGCCCCATCGTTAACGCGGAAGGCACCGGAGAGATCGAACACCACGCAGCCGGCGGCAAGGAACTGCGGCGCCAGATCGTGACTCACTTCGTGCGCGGTGGCGAGAAACACCACGTCCACGCCAGCGCTGAATTCGCTGATATCGGACATCGGCTGCAGCGGCATATCGACAATGCCTTTGAGCTGCGGATGCAGGTCGGAAATTAATTTTCCCGCATCATTGCTTTGCGCGGAGACCGTCAAAGCGGTTATGTTCATATGCGGATGACGATTGATATAGGTCACCAGCTCTGCGCCGGCATAACCACTGGCACCCACAATCAGCGTATTTAACATTGGAAGCGCATCTCCTTACATTCGATGGGTTTTCTTACGCTCAACGATATTGTATTTTTATTCACAATAAATGCATGAATATTGATACTATCACGACCCAAGGTGTGTCAACAATGAAAAACAATTTACCGCCCTTTATCGAGATTTACCGCGCGTTGATCGCCACACCGTCCATCAGCGCGACCGAAGAGGCTCTCGATCAGAGCAATGAGTCTTTAATCAATTTGCTGGCCGGCTGGTTCCGCGATCTCGGCTTTAATGTCGAGGTACAGCCGGTGCCGGATACGCGCCATAAATTCAACCTGCTGGCCAGCACCGGACACGGCGCCGGCGGCCTGCTGCTCGCCGGGCATACCGATACCGTGCCGTTCGATGATGGCCGCTGGACGCGCGATCCGTTCACCCTTACCGAACACGATAACAAGCTCTACGGCCTCGGCACGGCCGATATGAAAGGCTTCTTCGCCTTTATTCTCGACGCCCTGCGCGATGTCGACGTCACCACGCTGAAAAAACCGCTGTATATTCTGGCCACCGCCGACGAAGAGACCAGCATGGCCGGCGCGCGCTATTTTGCCGAAACCACCCGGCTGCGCCCCGACTGCGCCATCATCGGCGAGCCCACCTCCCTGCAGCCGATCCGCGCCCATAAAGGACATATGTCCAACGCGATCCGTATTCAGGGCCAGTCCGGCCACTCCAGCGATCCGGCGCGCGGGGTCAACGCGATCGAGCTGATGCACGACGCCATCGGTCGGATTATGCAGCTGCGCGATTTGCTAAAAGAGCGCTACCACTTCGAGGCGTTCACGGTCCCTTACCCGACCCTCAACCTCGGCGCCATCCATGGCGGCGATGCCTCAAACCGTATCTGCGCCTGCTGTGAACTGCATATGGACATCCGCCCGTTGCCGGGGATGACCCTCAACGACCTCAATGGTCTGCTGGACGAGGCGCTGGCCCCGGTCAGCGAACGCTGGCCGGGCCGCCTGACGGTCTCGGAGCTGCATCCGCCGATCCCCGGCTACGAGTGCCCGCCGGATCATAAGCTGGTGCAGGTGGTTGAGAAACTGCTTGGCGCCCAAACCGACGTGGTGAACTACTGTACCGAAGCGCCGTTTATCCAGACGCTGTGCCCAACGCTGGTTCTCGGCCCGGGCTCGATCAATCAGGCCCATCAGCCTGACGAGTTTCTGGAGACGCGCTTTATCAAGCCGACGCGGGAGCTGATTAGCCAGGTGGTTCACCACTTCTGCTGGCACTAAAATCGCCCTCTTTTTCCGCCCCGCTCTCCCGGGGCGGAACGGTGACGATCGTCACATTTCCATAAGCGATGCTTATCCAGCGCCCCCTGAGTTAAATTTCGCAAATTACGGGTATTTACTCGTTTGCTGAAGCGATTTCGCAGTAATTGACGTGGGGGTATTTACGTGGCTTTATAAAAGACGGGTTGCTTATCCGTTGCTCACGTTCCAGCGCAGCGGATATAACAAAATAAAATGAGATGGGGTGTCTGGGGTAACATGAACGAACAATATTCCGCATTGCGTAGTAATGTCAGTATGCTCGGCAAGGTGCTGGGCGATACCATCAAGGATGCATTGGGAGAAAATATTCTTGATCGTGTCGAAACTATCCGTAAGTTGTCCAAATCTTCACGCGCCGGCAACGAAGCTAACCGCCAGGAGCTGCTGACCACGCTGCAGAATTTGTCTAACGACGAACTGCTGCCGGTGGCCCGTGCCTTCAGCCAGTTCCTGAATCTGGCCAACACCGCTGAGCAGTACCACAGCATTTCGCCGAATGGCGAAGCGGCCAGCAATCCGGAAGTCATTGCGCGCACCCTGAGAAAGCTCAAAGACCAACCCAATCTCAACGAAGACACCATCAAAAAAGCGGTGGAATCTCTGTCCCTGGAGCTGGTGTTAACCGCCCACCCGACCGAGATCACCCGCCGGACGCTGATCCATAAAATGGTGGAAGTGAACAACTGCCTCAAGCAGCTGGATAACAAAGATATTGCGGACTACGAGCACCACCAGCTGATGCGCCGCCTGCGCCAGCTGATCGCCCAGTCCTGGCATACCGATGAAATTCGTAAGCACCGCCCTTCCCCGGTCGATGAAGCCAAATGGGGCTTCGCGGTGGTGGAAAATAGCCTGTGGGAAGGGGTGCCTAACTACCTGCGCGAGCTGAACGAACAGCTGGAAGCCAACCTCGGCTATCAGCTGCCGGTGGACTTTGTCCCGGTGCGTTTCACTTCGTGGATGGGCGGCGACCGCGACGGCAACCCGAACGTGACCGCCGATATCACCCGCCACGTGCTGCTGCTCAGCCGCTGGAAAGCGACCGATCTGTTCCTCAAAGATGTGCAGGTGCTGATCTCCGAGCTGTCGATGGTGGAGTGTACTGACGAATTGCGCGCCCTGGCCGGCGCCGAGGGCGCTCAGGAACCGTACCGTTACCTGATGAAAAAACTGCGCACTCAGCTGATGGAAACCCAGGCCTGGCTGGAAGCGCGTCTGAAAGGTCAGAAGCTGCCGAAACCGGCGGGACTGATCACTCAGAACGAGCAGCTGTGGGAGCCGCTATACGCCTGTTATAAATCGCTGCAGGCCTGCGGCATGGGCATTATCGCCAACGGCGAGCTGCTCGACACCCTGCGCCGCGTGAAGTCTTTCGGCGTACCGCTGGTGCGTATTGATATCCGTCAGGAAAGCACCCGCCACACCGAAGCGCTGGGCGAAATGACCCGTTACCTCGGGATCGGCGATTACGAAAGCTGGTCAGAAGCCGACAAACAGGCTTTCCTGATCCGCGAACTGAATTCCAAACGTCCGCTGCTGCCGCGCCAGTGGGAGCCAAGCGAAGAGACCCGCGAAGTTCTCGACACCTGTAGAGTGATCGCCGAGGCGCCGCGCGGATCGATCGCCGCCTACGTGATCTCGATGGCCAAAACGCCGTCCGACGTGCTGGCGGTTCATCTGCTGCTGAAGGAGGCCGGGATTGGCTTTGCCCTGCCGGTGGCCCCGCTGTTCGAAACGCTGGATGACCTGAACAACGCCAACGACGTCATGACCCAGCTGCTGAATATCGACTGGTACCGCGGCTTTATCCAGGGCAAACAGATGGTCATGATCGGCTACTCTGATTCCGCGAAAGACGCCGGCGTGATGGCCGCCTCCTGGGCGCAGTACCAGGCGCAGGACGCGTTGATCAAAACCTGTGAGAAAGCCGGGATCGAACTGACGCTGTTCCACGGTCGCGGCGGCTCCATTGGCCGCGGCGGCGCGCCGGCCCACGCCGCGCTCCTCTCACAGCCGCCGGGAAGCCTGAAGGGCGGCCTGCGCGTTACCGAGCAGGGTGAGATGATCCGCTTTAAGTACGGCCTGCCGGAAGTCACCATCAGCAGCCTGTCGCTCTATACCAGCGCGATCCTCGAAGCCAACCTGCTGCCGCCGCCGGAACCAAAACCGCAGTGGCGCGACATCATGGCCGAGCTGTCCGACGTGTCGTGCAAGATGTATCGCGGCTACGTGCGTGAAAACAAAGATTTCGTGCCTTATTTCCGCTCCGCCACTCCGGAGCAGGAGCTGGGCAAACTGCCGCTGGGTTCGCGTCCGGCAAAACGTCGTCCAACCGGCGGCGTCGAGTCGCTACGCGCCATTCCGTGGATCTTCGCCTGGACCCAGAACCGCCTGATGCTTCCAGCCTGGCTGGGCGCTGGCGCTGCGCTGCAGAAGGTGGTTGAAGGCGGAAAACAGAGTGAACTGGAAGCGATGTGTCGCGACTGGCCGTTCTTCTCCACCCGTCTCGGCATGCTGGAGATGGTTTACTCGAAGGCTGACCTGTGGCTGGCGGAGTACTACGATCAGCGCCTGGTGAAACCAGAGCTGTGGGCGCTGGGTACCGAGCTGCGCAAGCTGCTGGCTGCCGATATCAACGTCGTGCTGGCCATCGCCAACGACTCCCATCTGATGGCTGACCTGCCGTGGATCGCCGAGTCTATCCAGCTGCGTAATATCTATACCGACCCGCTGAACGTCCTGCAGGCGGAACTGCTGCACCGTTCGCGCCAGGCTGAAGAAGAGGGCAAAGACCCGGATCCGCGCGTTGAACAAGCGCTGATGGTCACCATCGCCGGCGTCGCCGCCGGTATGCGTAACACCGGTTAATCGCTGTCTTTCCCCCGGCCGCCCGGCCGGGGGATTTTTCACCCGTTCTAGTGGTGCAGCATCTCATCAACGATCTGCTCTTTATGCAGCGCATACGGATAATAGGTCGGCCAGTTATCCATCTCTTTCAGCAACGCTTCCTGTGATTCATTGCCCATGAAAATATGGAAATGCTGCGATTTACGCGGGCCAATGATGTGGTCGCTGAACTGGACATATTTTGGCGCGCTGGCATCGCCCTGCTGGCACTCGAACAGATAACGTACGCCCTTCTTACCGGAGGCGTAATGCAGGATTTTGTAGCCTGAATAGCGGTATTTGCAGCTGTTGACGGTCTCGCCAATGTGGAACTCAATCACGTCATCTTCAATGCCAATCTGTTCCACATCGGTGGCGTAGCCCTTCTTATAATAGGCGCGATACTCCTCCACGCTCTTGCCGCCGGGCTTTTTCGCCTTCTGCTCCAGCACCGGATCGAGATCGCCGTTGAGCAGATACGGGTTCACCGACTGCCAGACGCCCTCCCAGTCGCTCAGCGCGCGGTCCTGCACATCTTTATCCGCAAAAATGCCTTCGCTGGCCTGACGCTCCACTTCGGTTAGCGCCGGCCCATGGCTATGGTTGCCGTGGGCGAACGCCTGGGCGCTGGCTAGCGCCATGCCGAGTCCCAAGGCCAGCAGGGGGATCATTCTGGTCATTACTCTCTCCTGAGTTTGCTATCAATGGCGACAAATTGTTACGATATAACATATCTCAGCTGAGACGCAATAGCGACAGGCTGGCGCTTTTACCGCTGGAATAATGTCCGGTATGATGAAAAGGGTGATGCGCGGGGCGGAACAATGATGGACAACGATATCAATCAACTTATTGATGCATTGCTAAAAAAGCAGACCAGCCTCGGACGGGTTTATTTCGCCGGCGAGACGCGCTCGCCTGCTGAACCGGTGGTGCAGGTTGATTTTCCCCGTCTGAATATCCTCCTCGATGGGCAGCTGCGCGACCAGGCGCTCGGCGATAACGCCCCGCTCCTGGAGGCCCATGACGTGCTCTATATTCCTGGCGATAGCTGGAACTGCCCACAGTGGCAGGCGCCCTGCCTGCTGTTAAGCATCCTGTTCGCTAAGCAGCAGCTGGAGTGCTCGCTGCAGCGCTGGAATGGCAAGACGATCGCCGTTGTTGAAAAGCTACAGGCGCTGCGTCGCGGGCCGCGCGTCGGTTCCTTCCTGCTGCAGGCGCTCAACGAGATCCGGATGCAGCCGCAGGAGCAGCAAACCGCCCGCAGCATCGTCATCAGCCTGCTCAGCCACTGCCATGATCTTCTCGGCAGCCAGGCGCAAACCTCCTCGCGCAGCCAGGCGCTGTTCGAGGCAATCCGTCAGTACATCGAGGTCCATTACGCGGAGCCGCTGAGCCGGGAATCGGTCGCCCAGGCGTTCTATCTCTCTCCCAACTATCTTTCCCATCTGTTCCAGAAATGTGGGCCAATGGGCTTCAATGAATATCTAAACCACATTCGTCTCGAACAGGCCCGTATGCTGCTGAAGGGCCACGATATGAAAGTGAAAGACATCGCCCACGCCTGCGGCTTCGCCGACAGCAACTACTTCTGCCGCCTGTTCCGCAAAACCACGGAACGCTCGCCGTCTGAATACCGCCGCCAGTACCATAGCCAGCTGACGGAAAAATCGTCCGCGGCAAAAAACTAGATTTTTGTGTGTTAAACCTGACTTTTGTGCGCGCTATAGTTTCCTGCCATCCCAGCCAGCGTCGATAAATGTGATCTAAATCATCCTTAATCGCGATGCGTACATTTATCTAGTTTTTGGCAAATTTGTCATCTGGCGATCCTTCGAACGAAAGCCGTATGCTTACCTCAACGACAGCACCGAATTAAGCATTGAGGAAAACGCTATGGAACTCTATCTGGATACCGCCAACGTCGCCGAAGTGGAACGCCTGGCCCGCATCTACCCGCTGGCCGGGGTGACCACCAACCCGAGCATTATCGCCGCCGGTAAAACCCCGGTCTGGGATGTACTGCCGCGCCTGCAAAAAGCCGTTGGCCCGGAAGGGATTCTGTTCGCGCAGACCATGAGCCGCGATGCGCAGGGCATGGTGGCAGAAGCCAAACGCCTGAGCAACGCCGTGCCGGGCATCGTGGTCAAAATCCCGGTCACCGCCGAAGGCCTCGCCGCTATCAAGATGCTGAAGAAAGAAGGCATCCCGACCCTTGGCACCGCCGTCTACAGCGCTTCACAGGGTCTGCTGGCCGCGCTGGCCGGCGCAAAGTACGTCGCGCCTTACGTTAACCGCGTCGACGCTCAGGGCGGAGACGGCATCCGCATGGTGCAGGAACTGCAATCCCTGCTGGAAATGCATGCGCCCGAAAGCAAAGTGCTGGCGGCAAGCTTCAAAACGCCCCGTCAGGCGCTGGATTGCCTGCTGGCTGGCTGCGAAGCAATCACCCTTCCACTAGATGTAGCGCAACAAATGCTCGGCACCCCTGCGGTAGAGTCAGCTATAGAGAAGTTTGAACAGGACTGGAATAACGCCTTTGGCACGCTGAACCTGTAACCGGACCCGCGCGCCGCCTGCGGGCGGCATCACGGTCATCGAGGAGGAATCGAAATGGATCGCATTATTCAATCACCAGGCAAATACATCCAGGGCGCAGGCGCCATCAAGCGCCTTGGCGACTACCTGAAACCGCTGGCCGAACGCTGGCTGGTCGTTGGCGATAAATTCGTGCTGGGATTCGCGGAAGAGATGCTACGCAAAAGCCTGGCTGACGCCGGCCTGGCGGCGGAAATCGCGCCGTTTGGCGGTGAATGTTCGCATAATGAAATCAATCGCCTGCGCGATATCGCCGGCAGTGCGAAATGCACCGCCGTGCTGGGGATCGGCGGTGGTAAAACCCTGGATACCGCGAAAGCGCTGGCCCATTTTATGAAGGTGCCGGTGGCGATCGCCCCCACCATCGCCTCCACCGATGCGCCGTGCAGCGCGCTGTCGGTGATTTACACCGACGAAGGCGAGTTCGACAGCTATCTGATGCTGCCGCACAACCCTAACATGGTCATTGTCGATACGCAGATCGTTGCCGGCGCGCCGGCTCGCCTGCTGGCCGCCGGGATTGGCGATGCGCTGGCCACCTGGTTCGAAGCCCGCGCCTGCTCACGCAGCGGCGCCACCACCATGGCGGGCGGGAAATGCACCCAGGCGGCGCTGGCGCTGGCCGAGCTGTGCTACAACACCTTACTCGAAGAGGGTGAAAAAGCGATGCTGGCCGCCGAACAGCACGTGGTCACTCCGGCGCTGGAGCGGGTGGTGGAAGCCAACACCTATCTGAGCGGCGTCGGTTTTGAAAGCGGTGGCCTGGCGGCAGCCCACGCGATTCATAACGGCATGACGGCCATCCCTGACGCCCACCACTATTATCACGGTGAAAAAGTGGCGTTCGGCACCCTGACGCAGTTGGTGCTGGAAAACGCGCCGGTGGAAGAGATCGAGACTGTCGCCGCGCTGTGCCACAGCGTTGGGCTGCCGATCACGCTGGCGCAGCTGGATATCAAAGGCGACATCCCGACCAAAATGCGCCTGGTGGCGGAAGCCGCCTGCGCTGAAGGCGAAACCATCCACAATATGCCGGGCGGCGTCGACGCCGACCAGGTCTACGCCGCGCTGCTGGTCGCCGACCAATATGGCCAGCGCTTCCTGCAGGAATGGGAATAATCCAGAGCAAAACAAAACACCCGGCGTCAGCCGGGTGTTTTTTTATGTTTATCAGCCGGACGCGTCGCCCACTGACGGCGGAAACGGCAAACACTCAGGCCGGACGCACGCCCAGCGTATGACAGATGGCGTAGCTCATTTCGGCGCGGTTAAGGGTGTAGAAGTGGAAATCTTTTACCCCTTCCCGACTTAAGATCTTCACCATGTCCATGGCGATATTCGCCCCCACCAGCTGACGGGTTTCGGCGTCATTATCCAACCCTTCGAACATTTTCGACATCCACACCGGGATACGAACGTTGGTCATATCCGCAAACTTTTTCGCCTGTTTAAAGTTGGAAACCGGCAGGATACCCGGAATAATTTCCACATCGATGCCCGCCGAGACGCAGCGATCGCGAAAACGCAGG
The DNA here is from genome assembly GCF_040064755.1 of Klebsiella sp. GB_Kp056. Taxonomy (NCBI): domain Bacteria; kingdom Pseudomonadati; phylum Pseudomonadota; class Gammaproteobacteria; order Enterobacterales; family Enterobacteriaceae; genus Klebsiella; species Klebsiella sp. GB_Kp056. The sequence continues at coordinate 19,804 of NZ_JBEAJA010000072.1, forward strand.
TAGCTTTCCACATCGAAGAAGAACTGGGTGATCGCGCGGTTGGCGCCTGCCTCGACTTTGCGTTTCAGGTTGAGCAAATCCGCCTGCGCGCTTTTCGCTTCCGGATGCACTTCCGGATACGCGGCGACGGAGATATCAAAATCCCCCACCTCTTTCAGCAGAGTGACCAGATCGGCGGCGTACATCTCCGGTTTACCGCTGCCCGGCGGCAGGTCGCCGCGCAGAGCGACGATATGGCGGATGCCGTTGTTCCAGTAATCCTGGGCGATAGTGCGCAGCTCATCGCGAGTAGCATCGATACAGGTCAGGTGCGGCGCCGCTTCCAGACCGGTTCGCTCTTTAATACCTTTGATGATGCTGTGGGTGCGATCGCGCTCGCCGGAGTTCGCGCCATAGGTCACCGAGACAAACTTCGGTTTCAGACTGCTCAGGCGATCGATGGATTTCCACAGGGTTTGCTCCATTTCACTGGTGCGCGGCGGAAAGAATTCAAAGGACACATTAATCTGGCCCTGGACTTCCGCCAGGCTCTGATTCAGGGCTTCCCGCTGATTGGCGTGAAAAAAGCTCATACCTTACCTCATCAATCGCATGTAATGGCTGTTGTGTTGCGAACTTCTATACGTTTAGACGTCCAGATGTAAAAATGACGGAAAAGCGCCCGGGCGTCAATAGAAAAATCTGCGTAAAGAGTGAGGAAAAGGCTGCCAACATGAAAAAACTTCATCTACCGGCGCTTTGCCAGCCGAAAGAGCCCGCTCTGCGGTCAACATGGGGTAGGACGATGTTCAGCATGGGACGAGCGAGTCGTCAGGCGATCATCCAGCAGTGAGAGCCATTGCTGCACGGCTCCTGCCTGGTGAGGCGCATAGATCACCCCAAGGCTTAACGGCATGCTGTCGCCTTCAGCGACAGGACAGAACACTACCCCCTGACGCTGGATCGCGGAAAAGGACGCCGGCAGGAGGATCATGCCTTCCCCACGCGCGATTCGCGCCAGCAGCACATCATGTTCGGCAGGCTCTTCCACATAAGCGGGGGTATAGCCAGCCCGGTCGAAAATGCGCCGCGTGTAGTCAAAGAAATCGGGGTTACGCTCGCGTTTAAACCAGAACAGCGGCCGATGATTGAGCGCGCTTAGCGTTAACGCTGGTATGACGGCTTCCGGCCAGGAGGCTGGCACTGCCGCGATGAGCGGCTCCTGGTACGGCAATGGATGCAGGTGCAGCCCTTCAGTATTGAGCGGCAGCGCGACCAGCGCCGCATCGAGTTTGCCTTTGCGCACCTGCTGCGCCAGCGCCGGTGAGGCGTGGCGGGTGATATGCAACCCGCGGGTATGTTCGCTCAGCGCAGATTCAACAGCAGCGAAAATGCCTTGTTCGAAGGCGGTGGTCACGCCCAGACGCAGAGACGGCGGCGAGTGAACGGAGAGCTCACTCAATGCCGCCAGCGTGCGTTCCTGGAGCGCCAGCATGGGCCGAATGATCGCCAGCACCTCTCTGCCCGCGTCGGTAAGGATCAGGCCTTTGCTATGGCGCTGAAACAGCGTCACCCCCAGCTGCGCTTCCAGATAGCGCATATGGCGACTCAGCGGCGGCTGCGAGATAAATAACCGCTGCGCCGCCCGGCTGATGTTATGTTCCTCCGCCACCACGGCAAAGGCACGCAGCAGGCGGATATCAAGAGAATGTAATCGCGAAGTTGTCATACTGAAAAGGTATCACGAAAAGGGTATTACTCAAGTCCGGTAAACTTCCCTACCCTTCCTCTCAACGCATCATCACAGAGAGGAAAAAACGATGTCCAGCGAACGTTATACCACCGGTCAGGAAATGCTTCAGCGCGTGGACGGTAGCGGCGGGGAGGCCGTCGTTAACAGCCTGCGGGATATCGCCCCCGACTTCGCCCGCTATCTGATTGAGTTCCCCTTCGGCGATATTTACGCCCGGCCAGGGCTTGATTTGCGTAGCCGGGAAATCGCCACCATCGCCGCGCTCACCGCGCTGGGTAACGCCGAGCCGCAGCTGAAAGTGCATATTACCGCGGGATTAAATGTCGGTCTGACGCAAGAGGAAATTACGGAAGTGATCATGCAGATGGCGGTCTACGCCGGATTCCCGGCGGCGCTAAACGGCCTGTTTGCCGCTAAAGCAGTTTTTGCGGCGCACTAACAAAAAAGACCAGGCCGCGCCTGGTCTTTTTCCCGGGACTACAGCAGCTGCGCCAGACGGTTAATATCCGACTGGATCGCCCCGGCGGTCACATCGCGCCCGGCGCCGGGCCCGCGGATCACCAGCGGATTATCGCGATACCAGCGGCTTTCGATAGCGAACACGTTATCGCACGGCAGCAGCGCCGCCAGCGGGTGCTCTTCGCGTACCGCTTCCACGCCGACGCGTGCTTTGCCGTTGGCATCAAAACGCGCCACGTAGCGGAGCACCAGCCCCATCTCGCGGGCCGCCTCCAGGCGCTGCAGCATCTGCTCGTTCAGCTCTTCGCCATTCTCAAAGAAGTGATCGACCGAACCCTCTTCACAGTGCGCCGGGACCAGTGATTCCACGCGCACCTGATCCGGCTCGATGTCGTAACCCGCTTCCCGCGCGAGGATCACCAGCTTGCGCATCACATCTTTACCGGACAGATCGACGCGCGGATCCGGCTCGGTCAGACCCTGCTGCCACGCCTGATCCACCAGATCGGTGAACGGCACGGTGCCATCAAACTGCAGGAACAGCCAGGAGAGCGTTCCCGAGAAGATACCGCTCAGGCCGAGGATGGTATCGCCGCTGTCGATCAGATCGCGCACCGTATGGTTCACCGGCAAGCCGGCGCCCACGGTGGCGTTATACAGCCAGTGGCGCCCTGTCTTCTCAAACGCGTCGTGGATCTGGCGATACTTATCGCTGCTGCTGGCCCCCGCCAGCTTGTTGGCGCTGATCACGTGGAAGCCATGGCTGGCGAAATCAAGATACTGGTCGGCCAGCTGCTCGCTGGCGGTGACGTCCAGCACCACTAAATCATCATACGGGTGCGCGCGCATCCACAGGAACAGCGACTCTTCGTCCTGCTCCACCGCTTCATCGTTGAAGAAAGCCAGCGCCCGGCTGGCGTCCAGCCCGTCGTAGTTCAGCAGACTGCGTTTACTGTCGACCACGCCGGCGAGCACAAACTCAAAGCCGGTCCGCGCCGAGAGCGTGGTTTGTTCACGGGCGAACAGCTCCAGCCAGCGGGAACCGATGTTCCCTTTGCCGAACAGCATCAGGCCGATACGCTTTTCGGCACGAAACAAGGACTGGTGCAGCCCCTGGATCAGGCTTTCCGTCGGCCCGGCGCGCAGGACGGCCACCAGGCTGATCCCCTCTTCCGACTGCCAGGTGAACTCCACCGGCTGCCCTTTCAGCTGCTGCCAGAAACGGTGGCAGTGCAGTGGGTTGCGGGTGACGCCCGCGCCCACCATCGCCACCAGCGCCAGCTTCTGACGCAGACGCAGCTCACCCGGCAGACCTGCCTCATCGAGCAGCTTCAGCGCGCTGTCGGCCACCTCGGAGGTATAGCAGAACTGCAGCAGTTTGCGGTCGGCATGGACGCCAACGGCTAACGGGCGCAGCTGGGCGCGTTTGAGCAGGGCGTCCAGCTCTTTATGCGCCAGTTTGAAATCGTGACCGGCCGGCACCTGGAACTCCACCAGGCAGACATCGTCATGGCTGGTGACAATCCGGGCGCCAGTACCGGAGGCCAGCACGCGCTCAATGCGCGTGGAACCCTGTTCCGGCGTATAGCTGCAGCGTAACTGCAGATCGATATCGCTGGCGGAAACCGGCTGTAGCGTGCGGGCATGGAGCACCGGCGCGGCCAGACGCGCCAGCTCGCTGGCTTCGTCCAGACGCAGCAGCGGCAGCAGACAGGCGTCTTTCACCTTGCGCGGATCCGCGCTGTACACCCCGGCGACGTCGCTCCAGATAGTGACGCGGGAAGCGCCCGCCAGCGCGCCGATCTGGGTGGCAGAGTAGTCAGACCCGTTACGGCCCAGCAGGACGGTTTCACCGGCCTGGTTGCGGGAGATAAAGCCGGTCACCACCAGACGCTTGTTAGGATGCTGCGCCATCAGCTGCTGCAGCAGTGGATAGGATAATCCTTCATCCACCTGCGGCTGCGCGGCGCGTTCCGCGCGCAGGAACGCGCGCGCGTCCAGCCAGGCGGCTTCCATTCCCAGCTGGTTGAGAACCGCCGCCATCAGGCGCGCGGACCACACTTCCCCATGGCCGACCACTTCCGCATAAACCGCTTCGGAAACCCCACCGTCCAGCAGACCAGCCAGACGCTCAAGGTCGTGGATAAAGGCGGCGATCAACGTATCCGCCGCCGCAGGCTCCACCAGACCGCCAATCAGCTCGGTGTGATAGCGGCGAAGCGACTGCTGAACCTGATGCGCAGCAAGGCGATCGCTCTGGCTAAGCTTAAGCCAGCTGATCAGCTGGTTGGTGGTGCTGCCAGCGGCGGAGACGACCATCATGTCCCCCGCCTGCGAATACTCCTTCATGATCCCCGCGACGCGCAGGTAACATTTCGCATCCGCTAAACTACTCCCACCAAATTTGTGCAGCTGACGACCCTTCGCCCCTGCCTGCGCAATCACACTCATCTTTATTCCTCGTTTGCTGCCCGGAAGCCATTTTCCAGGTCGGCAATTAAATCTTCACCATCTTCGATACCGGTCGAAATACGCAGGAGCGTTTCTGAAATTCCGGCGGCGGCACGCGCTTCAGGCGCCATGCCGGCATGCGTCATCGTTGCCGCATGGGAAATCAGGCTTTCAACGCCCCCCAGCGATTCCGCCAGTGTAAACAGCGACAGCCCGCTCAGGAAGCGGCGCAGCGTCTGCTCGTCACCATCCAGCTCGAAGCTTAACATTGCGCCAAAACCTTTTTGCTGACGCGCCGCAATTTCATGCCCCTGGTTTTCCGGCAGCGACGGATGATACAGCTTTTTCACCAGCGGCTGGGTTTTCAGATACTCGACGATCGCCAGGGCATTACGTTGCGCCACTTCCATGCGTGGAGAAAGCGTCCGCAGCCCGCGCAACAGCAGATAGCTGTCGAAGGCGCTGCCGGTGACGCCAATGTTATTCGCCCACCATGCCAGTTCGGTGACAGTCGCCGGATCGTTGGCAATCACCACCCCGGCCACCACATCAGAGTGACCATTAAGGTATTTAGTACAGGAGTGCAACACCAGATCGGCGCCCAGCGCCAGCGGGTTTTGCAGCGCCGGACTCAGGAAGGTGTTATCGACCACGCTGATCGCCCCGGCTTCGCGCGCCAGACCACAGATTTTCGCAATATCCACCACCCGCAGCAATGGATTACTTGGGCTTTCGACCAGCACCAGCTTCGGTTTTTCCGCCAGCGCCGCCCGCAGCGCCTGCTCATCGTTTTGATCGACGAACTGAACGCGATAGCAGCCGCGCTTCGCCAGGCTATCGAACAGACGGTAGCTGCCGCCGTAGCAGTCGTGCGGCGCCACCAGCAGATCGCCAGGCTTAAGGAACACCGTCGTCACCAGCAGGATCGCCGACATACCGGTATTGGTCAGCACCGCGCCAGCGCCGCCCTCCAGCTCCGCTAAAGCGCGCTGCACCACATCACGCGTCGGGTTGCCGCGGCGGGAATAGTCGTGAGCGCGAGGTTCATTAAAGTCGGTGAAGTTATAGGTACTGGAGAGGTGGATCGGCGGGACAACGCAACCGTACTGCTCGTCGTCATTTAAACCGCTACGCACTGCGATGGTGGCCTGTTTACGCGTCATGTTGGGAAGTTCCTGGGCTGAATCGGTGAAAAGTCAGGCTCCAGAGTAAACATTGTCACAATAGACGTCAATACATCTGGACATCTAAACTTCTTTGCGTATAGATTGAGCAAAGTGCAAATAGCCGTTAAAATTATATGCATTAGCGCACGTCGGCGGCGGCTTATCTCATGTCAGAAAGCCCGCGCATACGGTAAACTACGCGCGATTATAGCCCGGGCGGAATATTCTGGCCCTTCACTAATAAACAGAGGATTAAGGTATCTCATGGCTGAATGGAGCGGCGAATATATCAGCCCATACGCTGAGCACGGTAAGAAGAGTGAGCAAGTAAAGAAAATTACGGTTTCCATTCCTCTGAAGGTGTTAAAAATCCTCACCGATGAACGCACGCGTCGTCAGGTGAATAACCTGCGTCACGCGACCAACAGCGAACTGCTGTGCGAAGCGTTCCTGCATGCCTTTACCGGACAACCGTTGCCTAACGATGAAGACCTGCGTAAAGAGCGCAGCGATGAGATCCCGGAAGCGGCGAAAGCGATTATGCGTGAACTGGGTATCGACCCGGATACGTGGGAATACTGAGACGATAAAAAGGGCGGAAGCACGCTTCCGCCCTTTTTCTTTCCCGCCCAGGCAGGCGAGAGACACAAAAAAGCCGCCCTGAGGCGGCTTCTTCTGGCAACTTACTTGCTGCCCGGGATGCTGAAGCGCTTGTTGAAGCGGTCAACACGGCCACCGGTAGCAACATCACGCTGTTTGCCGGTGAAGAACGGGTGGCATTTGCCGCACACGTCGAGGTTCAGGTCGTGACCTACGGTGGAGCGGATTTTCATGACATTACCGCAAGAACAGGTAGCAGTAATTTCGTCGTAATTTGGGTGAATACCTTTTTTCATGGGAGAACCTCAGTTAAGGCCGCGTCGCTCTTCCAGCCCTAACGCCAGACACCACGCGATATTAGTAATTTCCCGTCGCCCTCTACGCTGTTGACAGCGTGAAGCACGCGGTAATGGTCAATCTTCAATGCGATATAAAGCGCATCAAAGGCGGCGAATCATACAGAATTTGACCAGCATATGCAAACTGATCCGCGCCGCCTTATCGTAATGTGTATACTATCCCGCCAGATTTCAAGTCAGGAAGATGACATGCCCGTCGCCCACGTTGCCCTACCCGTTCCGCTACCGCGCACTTTTGACTATCTGCTGCCTGAAGGCATGGCGGTCAAAGCGGGCTGTCGGGTGCGGGTGCCGTTCGGCAAACAGGAGCGGATCGGTATTGTCGCGGCGGTCAGCGAACGCAGCGAGCTGCCGCTGGACGAGCTAAAACCGGTCGCGGAAGCGCTGGACGACGAACCGGTCTTCTCCGGTACCGTCTGGCGGCTGCTGATGTGGGCGGCTGAGTATTACCATCATCCGATTGGCGATGTGCTGTTCCATGCGCTGCCCATTCTGCTGCGCCAGGGCAAACCCGCCAGCGCGACGCCGCTGTGGTACTGGTTCGCCACCGAGCAGGGGCAGGCCGTCGACCTTAACGGTCTGAAACGCTCGCCGAAGCAGCAGCAGGCGCTGGCGGCGCTGCGCCAGGGAAAAATCTGGCGTCATCAGGTTGGTGAACTGGAATTTAATGAAGCGGCGCTGCAGGCGCTGCGCGGCAAAGGGCTGGCGGAGCTGGCCTGCGAAGCGCCCGCCCTCATCGACTGGCGCAGCGCGTATTCGGTTGCCGGCGAACGCCTGCGTCTTAATACCGAGCAAGCCACCGCCGTCGGGGCGATCCACAGCGCCGCCGATCGCTTCTCCGCCTGGCTGCTGGCGGGTATTACCGGCTCAGGGAAAACGGAAGTCTATTTGAGCGTGCTGGAGAACGTGCTGGCGCAGGGGCGCCAGGCGCTGGTGATGGTGCCGGAGATCGGTCTGACGCCGCAGACCATCGCCCGCTTCCGCCAGCGCTTTAACGCGCCGGTGGAAGTGCTGCACTCCGGACTCAATGACAGCGAACGTCTTTCGGCCTGGCTGAAGGCGAAAAACGGCGAAGCGGCCATTGTGATCGGCACCCGCTCCTCGCTGTTTACCCCGTTTAAAGACCTCGGCGTCATCGTTATCGACGAAGAGCATGACAGCTCCTACAAGCAGCAGGAGGGCTGGCGCTACCATGCCCGCGACCTGGCGGTATGGCGCGCCCACAGCGAACAGATCCCGATTATTCTCGGCTCGGCGACGCCGGCGCTGGAGACCCTGCATAACGTCCGCCAGGGCAAATACCGCCAGTTAACCTTAAGCAAACGTGCGGGCAATGCGCGCCCTGCCCAGCAGCACGTGCTCGATCTCAAAGGGCAACCGCTGCAGGCGGGTCTGTCTCCCGCGCTGATTAACCGTATGCGCCAGCATCTGCAGGCGGATAACCAGGTGATCCTGTTTCTTAACCGCCGCGGCTTTGCGCCAGCGCTGCTGTGCCACGACTGCGGCTGGATAGCGGAATGTCCGCGCTGCGACAGCTACTACACGTTGCACCAGGCGCAGCACCATCTGCGCTGCCACCATTGCGACAGTCAGCGCCCTATCCCGCGCCAATGTCCCTCCTGCGGCTCCACGCACCTGGTGCCGGTGGGTATCGGCACCGAACAGCTGGAGCAGGCCCTGGCGCCGCTGTTCCCTGACGTGCCTATCTCGCGTATCGACCGCGATACCACCAGCCGTAAAGGGGCGCTGGAGGAGCATCTCGCCGCCGTCCATCGCGGCGGGGCGCGTATTTTAATTGGCACCCAGATGCTGGCCAAAGGCCACCACTTCCCGGACGTCACCCTCGTCTCCCTGCTGGACGTCGACGGGGCGCTGTTTTCCGCGGATTTCCGCTCCGCCGAGCGTTTCGCTCAGCTCTATACCCAGGTCTCCGGGCGAGCGGGACGGGCAGGTAAACAGGGCGAAGTGATCCTGCAAACCCACCATCCTGAACACCCTCTGCTGCAGACCCTGCTGTATAAAGGCTACGACGCCTTCGCCGAACAGGCGCTGGCAGAGCGGCAGACAATGCAGCTACCGCCGTGGACCAGCCATGTGCTGATTCGTGCGGAAGACCATAACAACCAGCAGGCGCCGCTGTTTTTACAACAGCTGCGCAATCTGCTGCAGGCCAGTCCGCTGGCCGACGACAAGCTATGGGTGCTCGGTCCGGTTCCGGCGCTGGCGCCGAAGCGCGGCGGCCGCTGGCGGTGGCAGATATTGCTGCAGCATCCTTCGCGGGTACGCCTGCAGCATATCGTCAGCGGTACGCTGGCGCTGATCAATACGCTGCCGGAGGCGAAAAAAGTGAAGTGGGTGCTGGATGTCGATCCTATTGAAGGGTAAGCCTTCTCTTGCGAGCCGGATCGAAAAATTTAACAAGCATCACGTTTTTCATGAAAATTCTGTAACTCACTGCCGCGACTATCTGATAAAAATGATGCAGCAGTTAGCGCGCAAGGGAAATGCCAGCGCCATTCAGCGAGGAGAAACCAGGTGAAGCCCAAAAAACAAGTGGTTGCCGCCACCATGAAAGACGTCGCCTTAAAGGCAAACGTTTCCACGGCAACCGTGTCCCGAGCGTTGATGAACCCTGATAAGGTGTCGCAAGCCACCCGTAACCGGGTCGAGCAGGCGGCGCTGGAAGTCGGCTATTTACCGCAGTCGCTCGGACGCAATATGAAGCGCAACGAATCGCGGACGATCCTCGTGATCGTCCCGGATATCTGCGATCCCTTTTTTAGCGAAGTGATCCGCGGTATTGAAGTCACTGCCGCCGAGCACGGATATCTGGTGTTAATCGGCGATTGCGCCCACCAGAATCAGAAAGAAAAAACCTTTATCGACCTTATCATCACCAAGCAGATTGACGGCATGGTGCTGCTCAGCTCGCGCCTGCCGTTTGACGCCAGCGTGGAAGAGCAGCGCAATTTGCCGCCGATGGTCATGTCGAACGAGTTCGCGCCGGAGCTGGAGCTGCCCACCGTCCACATCGATAACCTGACGGCGGCTTTTAACGCGGTAAACTATCTTCACGAGCTGGGACACCAGCGTATCGCCTGCATCGCCGGCCCGGAAGATATGCCGCTGTGCCATTATCGCCTGCAGGGTTACGTGCAGGCGCTGCGCCGCAGCGGTATCACCGTTGATCCGCACTATATCGCTCGCGGCAACTTTACCTTCGAAGCTGGCGCCAATGCGCTGGAGCAGCTGCTGTCGCAGCCGGTACCGCCCACCGCGGTCTTTTGCCATAGCGATGTGATGGCGCTGGGCGCCTTATCGCTGGCGAAACGCCGCGGTCTGAAAGTGCCGGACGACCTGTCGATTGTCGGCTTCGATAACATCGCGTTGTCTGAATTTTGCGATCCGCCATTGACCACCGTGTCACAGCCGCGTTTTGATATCGGCCGTGAAGGAATGCTGCTATTACTTGAGCAAATGCAGGGTCATAACGTGAACAGCGGCTCGCGCCTGCTCGATTGCGAACTGATTGTTCGCGGCAGTACGCAAAAAATCAGACGATAACCATCAGGCTTTCGGGCCTGCTCTTCTGGTCAAAGGCCCGCCGCTTAAGTAACATGGCGGGCTGACGAACGAATATAAGACAGCGAAACGATAGTGGCACAACGAGATTATGTACGCCGCAGCCAACCGGCTTCTTCGCGGCGCAAAAAGAGCACTACCCGAAGCTCAAGGAATAAGCAAAGCAGCCTCCCGGCAATTTCACCGGCTATGGTGGCGATCGCGGCGGCTGTGCTGGTGGCCTTTATCGGTGGACTCTATTTCATTACGCACCATAAGAAAGAAGAAGCGGAAGCGATGCAAAATCGCCAGGCCGCCGGCAACGGCTTGCCGCCAAAACCGGAAGAGCGCTGGCGCTATATTAAAGAGCTGGAAAGCCGCCAGCCGGGCGTTCGCGCGCCGACCGAACCGACCGCCGGCGGCGAAGTGATGAAACCGGAGCAACTGACCGACGAACAGCGTCAGCTGCTGGCCCAGATGCAGGCCGATATGCGTCAACAGCCGACTCAGCTGACCGAAGTGCCGTGGAACGAACAAACGCCGGCCCAGCGCCAGCAGACGCTGCAGCGTCAGCGTTTAGCGCAGCAACAGCAGCAGGCGCAACAGCAACAGTGGGCGCAAACTCAGCAGCAGACCGTGCAGCAGCCGCCGCGCGTTCAGCAGCCGAAGCCGGTCCAGCAGCAACAGCCGAAGCAGACCGCGTCAAACCAGCAGCCGTACCAGGATCTGCTGCAGACGCCGGCGCACACTACGACTACGCAGCCGCGCGCGCAGGCCGCCGCGCCGGTGACTCGAGTGGAGGAAGCGCCGAAAACGACCGCCGAGAAAAAAGACGATCGTAGCTGGATGATCCAGTGCGGCTCCTTTAAAGGCGCCGAGCAGGCCGAAACCGTCCGCGCTCAGCTGGCTTTCGAAGGGTTTGCCTCGCACATCACCACCAACAACGGCTGGAACCGCGTGGTCATTGGCCCGCTGAAAGGCAAAGAAAGCGCCAACGAGATGATCACCCGCCTGAAGATGGCTGGACACGCGAACTGCATTCGTCTCGCCGCCAGGGGTTGAAACCCTCAAAATCCCCCCCATCTATAATTGCATTCGGCCCCGCGGACAGCGCGGGGCCCCTGTTCCGCTTTTGCAACCAAGGGGTCTGCTCGTGACTACAATTGTAAGTGTTCGCCGTAACGGCCATGTTGTTATTGCCGGTGATGGCCAGGCCACGCTGGGCAACACCGTAATGAAGGGCAACGTGAAAAAAGTGCGTCGTCTGTACAACGACAAAGTGATTGCCGGTTTCGCTGGCGGCACCGCCGACGCCTTCACGCTGTTCGAACTGTTTGAACGCAAACTGGAAATGCACCAGGGCCATCTGGTGAAGGCCGCCGTTGAGCTGGCTAAAGACTGGCGAACCGATCGGATGTTGCGCAAGCTGGAAGCGCTGCTGGCCGTCGCGGACGAAAACGCGTCGCTTATCATCACCGGTAACGGTGACGTGGTACAGCCGGAAAACGATTTGATTGCTATCGGCTCCGGCGGTCCTTACGCCCAGGCCGCGGCCCGCGCGCTGCTGGAAAACACCGATATGGGCGCGCGCGATATCGCCGAGAAAGCGTTGGATATTGCAGGTGATATCTGCATCTATACCAACCATTTCCACACCATCGAAGAATTACCTTCTAAAGCGTAAGGATCTCCCATGTCTGAAATGACCCCACGCGAAATTGTCAGCGAACTGGACAAACACATTATCGGCCAGGACGCCGCCAAGCGTTCTGTTGCTATCGCCCTGCGTAACCGCTGGCGCCGGATGCAGCTTAACGAAGAGCTGCGTCATGAAGTCACGCCGAAAAACATTCTGATGATCGGCCCAACCGGCGTCGGTAAAACCGAAATCGCTCGTCGTCTGGCGAAACTGGCCAACGCGCCGTTTATTAAAGTTGAAGCGACGAAGTTCACCGAAGTGGGCTATGTCGGTAAAGAAGTGGACTCTATCATCCGCGATCTGACCGATGCGGCGATCAAAATGGTTCGTATGCAGTCCATCGATAAGAACCGTTACCGCGCGGAAGAGCTGGCGGAAGAGCGCGTGCTTGACGTGCTGATCCCACCGGCGAAGAACAACTGGGGCCAGACTGAGCCGTCGCAGGAACCGTCTGCGGCGCGCCAGGCGTTCCGTAAGAAACTGCGCGAAGGCCAGCTGGACGATAAAGAGATTGAAATCGATCTCGCTGCGGCGCCGATGGGCGTTGAAATCATGTCCCCTCCGGGCATGGAAGAGATGACCAGCCAGCTGCAGTCCATGTTCCAGAACCTCGGCGGCCAGAAGCAGAAACCGCGTAAGCTGAAAATCAAAGACGCGATGAAGCTGCTGATTGAAGAAGAAGCGGCCAAACTGGTCAATCCGGAAGAGCTGAAGCAGGAAGCCATCGACGCTGTTGAGCAGCACGGTATCGTCTTTATCGACGAAATCGACAAAATCTGTAAGCGCGGCGGCAACACCTCCGGCCCGGACGTCTCCCGTGAAGGCGTACAGCGCGACCTGCTGCCGCTGGTGGAAGGCTGCACCGTCTCCACCAAGCACGGGATGGTCAAGACCGACCACATCCTGTTTATCGCCTCCGGCGCGTTCCAGGTGGCCAGCCCGTCCGATCTGATCCCGGAACTGCAGGGGCGTCTGCCGATCCGCGTTGAGCTGAAGGCGCTGACCACCCATGACTTCGAGCGCATCCTGACCGAACCGAACGCCTCCATCACCGTGCAGTACAAGGCGCTGATGGCGACCGAAGGGGTGAATATCGAATTCACCGAAGACGGTATCAAGCGTATCGCTCAGGCCGCATGGCAGGTAAACGAAACCACCGAGAACATCGGCGCGCGCCGTCTGCACACCGTGCTGGAGCGCCTGGTGGAAGATATCTCCTATGATGCCAGCGAGATGAACGGCCAGACCGTCACTATCGATGCCGAATATGTGAGTAAGCACCTGGATGTTCTGGTGGCAGATGAAGATCTAAGCCGTTTTATCCTATAATCCGGTGCAATGCATTTTCATCACTGTTGATGGGGGCTATCGCCCCCATTTTTATTGGCTAAAATAACTATGACTGATATCAGCCGTTCTCAGGCGTGGCTGGAAAGCCTGCGTCCTAAAACGTTACCGCTGGCGTTTGCCGCGATTATTGTTGGCACCGTCCTTGCCTGGGAGCAGGGGCATTTTGATCCCTGGGTCGCCCTGCTGGCGCTGATCACCGCCGGCTTGCTGCAAATTCTTTCCAACCTCGCCAATGACTACGGCGACGCGGTCAAGGGGAGCGATAAACCGGACCGCATCGGGCCGCTGCGCGGGATGCAGAAAGGGGTGATTACCCCCCAGCAGATGAAGCGCGCCTTGATTGTCACCGTCGCGCTGATCTGTCTGTTTGGTCTGGCGCTACTGTGCGTCGCCTGGCAGAGCGTCGGCGATTTCATCGGTTTCCTCGCGCTGGGTGGCCTGTCGATCGTGGCCGCCATCACCTACACAGTGGGCACCCGCCCGTATGGTTATATTGGCCTCGGTGATATTTCGGTACTCGTTTTCTTCGGCTGGCTGAGCGTCCTCGGCAGCTGGTATCTGCAAGCCCACAATGTGGAAGCGGCCATTTTTCTGCCGGCAACGGCCTGCGGTCTGCTGGCGACCGCCGTACTGAACATCAATAACCTGCGTGATATCGACAGCGACCGGCAGAACGGGAAGAACACCCTCGCCGTGCGCCTGGGGCCGGTCAATGCCCGCCGCTATCATGCCTGCCTGCTGCTCGGCGCCCTGCTGTGTCTGGCGCTGTTTAACCTGCTGGCGCTGCATTCTGCCTGGGGCTGGCTGTTTATTCTCGCCACGCCGCTGCTGGTCAAACAGGCGCGTTACGTCCTGCGCGAATCCGATCCGCTGGCGATGCGGCCGATGCTCGAAAAGACGGTCAAAGGGGCTTTACTGACCAACCTGCTGTTTGTTATCGGGATTATTGCCAGTAAGCTGGCGGCTTAACTGACAAATATCAATTAACAATTGATGATTTTGCCAACAATGCGATTCGCGGGATATACTAAAAACTCTCGCAGCAACTGAACGTTAAGCCTATGAAATACGATACTTCCGAGCTTTGTGACATCTACCAGGAAGATGTCAACGTCGTGGAACCGCTGTTCTCTAACTTTGGAGGACGGTCGTCGTTTGGTGGACAGATCATTACGGTAAAATGTTTCGAGGATAACGGGTTGCTCTACGATCTGCTCGAGCAGAATGGCCGTGGTCATATTCTCCTGATCGACGGCGGCGGCTCAGTACGACGCGCGTTAATTGACGCTGACCTGGCGCGTCTGGCCGTACAGAATGAATGGGAAGGGTTGGTGGTCTATGGCGCGGTGCGCCAGGTTGACGACCTTGAGGAACTGGATATCGGCATCCAGGCGCTGGCGGCCATTCCGGTCGGCGCGGCTGGCGAAGGCATCGGCGAAAGCGACGTGCGCGTCAATTTCGGCGGCGTGACCTTCTTCAGCGGCGACCATCTGTATGCCGATAACACCGGGATGATTCTGTCGGAAGACCCGCTGGATATCGAATAAACCTTGCGCCATAAAAAAGGCCTTCTCCATGAGAAGGCCTTTTGTTTATCCGGCGCGTAACTTAGTACAGTTTCTTCGCGCAATCCAGCCAGTCGTTCTTGAACGGACGCTTCATGTTCTCGATGGCATCGATGATGTCGTGGTGCACCAGCTTCTCGTTCTGGATGCCGACGCAACGGCCGCCATGGCCCTGCAGCAGCAGCTCAATCGCATAGGCGCCCATGCGGGAAGCCAGGATACGGTCGTAAGGAACCGGGGAACCGCCGCGCTGAATGTGGCCGAGGACGGTAGCGCGGGTTTCACGGCCGGTCTCTTTCTCGATGTAGCTTGCCAGCTCGTCAACGTCGCACATGTGCTCGGTGATCGCCACGATAGCGTGTTTCTTCCCTTTCGCGATGCCGGCTTTGATTTCCGCTACCAGATCGTCACGGGTATATTCTACTTCCGGCACCATGATGAACTCACAGCCGCCGGCAATCGCCGCCGCCAGAGTCAGGTCGCCACAGTAACGGCCCATCACTTCCACCACGGAGATACGCTGGTGCGAAGAGGAGGTGTCGCGCAGACGGTCAATCGCTTCCACCACGGTGCTCAGAGCGGTGAAGAAGCCGATGGTGTAGTCAGTGCCTTTGATATCGTTGTCGATGGTGCCCGGCAGGCCGATGCACGGGAAGCCCATCTCGGTCAGGCGCATCGCCCCCATATAGGACCCGTCACCACCGATAACTACCAGCGCGTCCAGGCCACGCTTCTTCATGTTTTCGATAGCCACTGCGCGGATGTGTTCTTCGCGGAATTCCGGGAAGCGAGCGGAGCCCAGGAAGGTGCCGCCGCGGTTGATCATGTCGGAAACGCTGTAACGGTCGAGCTGAACCATACGGTCTTCGTACAAGCCGAGGTAACCGTCATAGATTCCAAAAACTTCCAGACCTTCCGTTAATGCCGCGCGCACAACGCCACGAATTGCTGCGTTCATGCCCGGCGCATCACCGCCACTTGTCAACACACCGATTTTCTTAATCATGACTACCTCTGAACTTAGGAAGCAAAAAATAATTCTGTTGCCTGAAGCGCTCCCTCACCAGGAGTGCACGACGCTAATGACAATAGTATATCAAACGCCTCAAGCTGAATTGATTCAGGTCAGACCAAACGGCGGTAATTTATACAAAAAATGCCGAGCTGACCCACATTTTTACATCGAGTTTACAGACTATAACCTAACGCTCAAAAAAGCCCTGCTGCGCCGCCGGCACCACAGAACTGGGATCCTGATGGATAATGACATCGGAACCCGGGAAACGGCGCAGAATCGCCTGCTCCACCTGGTCTGCAATCACGTGGGCTTGCACCAGCGGGAGGTTATCTTCCATTTCCAAATGAATCTGAATAAAGCGGGTCGGCCCTGACTGCCGCGTTCGTAGATCGTGCGCCCCGCGGATGCCGGGCCATGCGGTCACGATGGTGATAATGTCCTGACGCTCCTCGTCAGGCAAAGCGCGGTCGAGTAACGACTGAACCGCCTCATAGCCCATCCGCAGCGCGCTATATAAAATATAGATGCCAATTCCTAAGGCAAACAACGCATCGGCGCGATGCCAGCCGTACCAGGAGAGGCCCAGCGCCACCAGAATGGCGCCGTTCATCATAACATCAGACTGATAATGAAGCATATCCGCCCGCACCGCCTGGCTTTGGGTTTTTCGCACCACCCAGCGCTGGAAGGTCACCAGCGCCAGCGTGCTGAACAGGGCAATCAACGTGACGACAACCCCGACGCCGGCGGCCTGTAGCGGCTCCGGACGCACCAGGTGCTGAATACCGGTAAGAAACAGAAACAGCGCCGAGCCGGAGATAAACATGCTTTGCGCCAGCGCCGCCAGCGACTCCGCTTTGCCGTGGCCAAAGGTATGTTCTTCATCAGCAGGCTGCAGCGAATAGCGCACCACCAGCAGGTTGGTCAGCGAGGCGGCAATATCCACCAGCGAATCCACCAGCGCGGCCAGAATACTGACTGAACCGGTATACCACCACGCAAAAATTTTGATCAAAAGTAACGCGGAGGCCATCGCCGTCGCAGCGATAGCGGCGCGGCTGACCAACCGGCCATAAGATTGATTCATATAGGCTCCTTCTCCTGTACTGCGCTTAGTATAACCTGAACTGGTGACGCTCACGGGATAGGCGAAGAAGTTGATTTGCCGAAAAAAGGACAAAAAAAACCCCCACATCATGTGGGGGAAGACAGGGATGGTGTCTATGGCAAGGAAAACAGGGTTTGTTACTGGGGTTGCAGGGTGTTGCTACTACTCGAAAGCATCATCGCTGAGCCTTTCTGCGTCCTTGCAACCTCACGCAACTGATCCATACGTTGCTGGTGCTTAGCATTTAAAACCGCTTGCTGCTCTGGCGTAAGCAGGTGGTACATCTGGTTGCGGACCTTAGCCATCTCGACCTGGCGGGCAACCTGTTCCTGCGCCATCTTTTCTGCCTGAGCGCGCACAGCGTTTTCATCAAAATTTTCTGCGGTGACAAGGCGATGCATTGTCTCCATTTCGCTAACATTAACGGGGAGCCTGTCGTGGCGTGCCCGTTGCATAAGATCCCGTAACTGCTGACGTTGCTGCTCGGTTAAACTTATGCCGTCAAACATATGGCTCTGGCTACCGCGCTGTCCCCCTTCGTCTCCGGGGAGCCAGTTAACGCTGGTAACGACTTCAGCGGCCTGGCTATATGCACTTAGCGCCAGCGTTGAGGCCATGACGGCAGCGATAACATTGCGCATCACATACTCCCAAAACGTTTGTGTCGCGATTCAACGAGAGACAGTCTACGATTCAGGCTGCAAACATGCGTCAGGGGGTGTAAAACAACGTAAAGTCATGGATTAGCGGGCCTTGATGACGTAATTTCTGCCTCGGAGGTATTTAAACAATGAATAAAATCCTGTTAGTTGATGATGACCGGGAGCTCACCTCCCTGTTAAAAGAGCTGCTCGATATGGAAGGTTTTAACGTGCTGGTGGCCCATGATGGGGAACAGGCGCTGGCCCTTCTGGACGACAGCATTGATTTATTGCTGCTCGACGTAATGATGCCGAAGAAAAACGGTATCGATACGCTTAAAGAGCTGCGTCAGACACACCAGACTCCGGTTATCATGCTAACAGCGCGCGGGAGCGAGCTGGATCGCGTTCTCGGCCTCGAGCTGGGCGCAGATGACTATTTGCCTAAGCCGTTCAACGATCGCGAACTGGTGGCGCGTATACGCGCGATTCTGCGCCGTTCCCACTGGAGCGAACAGCAGCAGACGACCGAAGCCGGCTCGCCGACCCTGGAAGTGGATGCCTTAAGCCTCAATCCGGGCCGTCAGGAAGCCAATTTCGATGGCCAGACGCTGGAGCTCACCGGCACCGAGTTCACCCTGCTCTATCTGTTAGCGCAGCATCTCGGCCAGGTGGTGTCACGCGAACATTTAAGCCAGGAAGTGTTAGGCAAGCGCCTGACGCCGTTCGACCGCGCCATCGATATGCATATTTCCAACCTGCGGCGTAAGCTGCCGGAGCGCAAAGATGGCCATCCGTGGTTTAAAACGCTGCGTGGCCGCGGGTATCTGATGGTTTCCGCTTCATGATTGGAAGTTTGACCGCACGCATCTTCGCCATCTTCTGGCTCACGCTGGCGCTGGTGTTGATGCTGGTGCTGATGCTGCCCAAACTGGACTCCCGGCAGATGACCGAGCTGCTGGAAAGCGAGCAGCGTCAAGGCATCATGATCGAACAGCACGTCGAGGCCGAGCTGGCCAACGATCCGCCAAACGACCTGATGTGGTGGCGTCGTCTGTTTCGCGCCATCGATAAATGGGCGCCTCCGGGTCAGCGCCTGCTGCTGGTGACCAGCGAAGGCCGCGTGATCGGCGCAGAACGCAACGAGATGCAGATCATTCGCAACTTTATCGGCCAGGCCGATAACGCCGATCATCCGCAGAAAAAACGCTATGGCCGCCTGGAAATGGTGGGCCCGTTCTCCGTCAGGGATGGGGAGGATAACTATCAGCTGTATCTGATCCGTCCCGCCAGCACCTCACAATCCGACTTTATCAACCTGCTGTTTGACCGGCCGCTGCTGCTGCTGATCGTCACAATGCTGGTTAGCGCCCCGCTGCTGCTGTGGCTGGCGTGGAGCCTGGCGAAACCGGCGCGTAAGCTGAAAAATGCCGCTGACGAGGTCGCCCAGGGCAACCTGCGGCAGCATCCGGAGCTGGAAGCCGGACCGCAGGAGTTTTTAGCCGCCGGCGCCAGCTTTAACCAGATGGTGACGGCCCTGGAGCGGATGATGACCAGCCAGCAACGGCTGCTGTCCGATATCTCGCACGAGCTGCGCACGCCGCTCACGCGCCTGCAGCTGGGTACCGCCCTGCTGCGCCGCCGCAGCGGTGAGAGCAAAGAGCTGGAGCGTATCGAAACTGAAGCGCACCGACTGGACAGCATGATCAACGACCTGCTGGTGATGTCGCGCAATCAGGCGAAAAACGCCCTGGTGAGCGAGACGGTCAAAGCCAATCAGCTGTGGGGCGAAGTGCTGGACAACGCGGCGTTTGAAGCCGAGCAGATGGGTAAATCGTTCACCGTTGAGTATCCGCCGGGTCCGTGGCCGCTGTACGGTAACCCCAATGCGCTGGAAAGCGCGCTGGAGAATATCGTCCGCAACGCCCTGCGCTACTCGCACACCAAGATTTCCGTCAGCTTCTCAGTGGATAAAGACGGGATTACGGTTAACGTCGATGACGACGGCCCGGGAGTCAGCCCGGAGGATCGCGAGCAGATTTTCCGGCCATTCTACCGGACCGACGAGGCGCGCGACCGCGAGTCCGGCGGCACCGGCCTGGGGCTGGCGATTGTCGAAACCGCTATTCAGCAGCACCGTGGCTGGGTGAAGGCCGACGACAGCCCGCTGGGCGGTCTGCGCTTAACCCTCTGGCTACCGCTGTATAAGCGGACCTGACGCTGACCCGGCCTGCGCTGCGCCGGGTTACCGCCAGGAACGGTCAGGTCGCCCGGGTAAGGCGCTTGCGCCACTGCCCGGGAGACGCTGCGGAAAGCGCCAATATGGGGGAATTATTTCCCCCACAATCGCCGTGAATTATCCTCGATCTTGCCGCTTAAACGCCGCTTCTGCATGGTTCGGCTCCAGCTCACCGACAGGCCCGCTGCCGACAATAAGCGGTGGTACTGATCGTCATCAAACGGCATATGCCAGGCAATCGCCCCGGCCTCATGGACGCTGACATCGCTCAGGCGAGAGACCAGTTCGAGCGGCGCATCGCTGGAGACTTGCCCCCCGGCGATCACCCGGTACAACCAGCCGGTCTTCCCGCTGTTTTGCATCAGCTGCGCCATATCACCGATCGCAAAATGAAAGTTGAGCTTGAAGCACGGAGAGCGCGGCTGGGTGACCTGGATCAGCGCCTCGCCCCAGCGAAAGATATCGCCAATGTAGACGTTTTGTTCGGTGAGGCCGGTGGTGGAGAGGTTTTCACCGAACGCCGGGGCGCAGAACCGATCGGCCTGCTGGGGGAATTCACGGATCCAGTCGGCATAGTGTTCGCGCGGATAGTGACACAGCGCGCGGTCCGGCCCGCCGTGTATTTTCTTCTCCGCCTGCTCATCCCCTTCGAGACCGAGATCGCCGAGCTGCAACTCGCCGTCAACCTGGATTTTGCCGATCGCGCTGGGACGACTGCCCGTGTAGTCCCTGATTTTGCCGACAAAGACATTCACCGGATAATGCATGTCTGCTCTCCTTGCTACCGATATAAAAAAAGCGAGCCATCAGACTCGCTTCTCTCTTAGCACATTGCAACCTTATTTTTTGGCGGCAAAACGCGCTGCAGCTTCGTCCCAGTTCACCACGTCCCAGAAGGCTTTGATGTAGTCCGGGCGACGGTTCTGGAATTTCAGGTAGTAAGCGTGTTCCCACACGTCCAGACCCAGGATTGGGAAGCCGGAAGCGCCGGAAATGGCTTCGCCCATCAGCGGGGAATCCTGGTTTGCGGTGGAGACAACGGCCAGTTTGTCACCTTTCAGGACCAGCCACGCCCAGCCGGAACCGAAACGGGTCGCAGCGGCTTTTTCGAATTCCGCTTTGAAGTTGTCCACAGAGCCGAAATCGCGCTCGATAGCCGCTTTCAGGTCGCCCTGCAGGGTGGTACCGGTTTTCAGGCCTTTCCAGAACAGGCTGTGGTTCGCGTGGCCGCCGGCGTTGTTACGCAGTACGGTTTTTTTGTCAGCCGGCAGCTGATCCAGCTTGGTGATCAGCTCTTCAGCGGACAGGTTAGCGAACTCCGGTAGGCTTTCCAGCGCGGCGTTGGCATTGTTCACGTAGGTCTGGTGGTGTTTGGTGTGATGGATCTCCATCGTCTGCTTGTCGAAGTGCGGTTCCAGAGCATCGTAAGCGTACGGCAGGGATGGCAGGGTATAGCTCATAATCATCTCCATTATTGTCGAGCGGCTCAAGTGTTAACGCCGCGTAAGCAGTTTGTCCATTATAGTTAATTAAATGGTATTGAAAATGCTTATCAATGCCGTATTTTTCATATGGATATAACCAGAAGAAATACCCGTCGTTTTGTGATGTAGAACAACTAATTAAGCCCATGGTTGCCAGAGTTCGCCATCCTGTGGCAACGTCCTGAAGGCGGCCAAAGCGGCTAATTTTTACACTCATCGCATCGGAAGCCGCCGTCTCCGATAAAAAAAGATGAGGATAAAATCAATGAACCACGCGATTACGATGGGTATTTTTTGGCATTTGATAGGGGCCGCCAGTGCCGCCTGTTTCTATGCCCCGTTCAAGAAAGTAAAACACTGGTCGTGGGAAACCATGTGGTCGGTCGGGGGGATCGTCTCCTGGCTGATCCTGCCCTGGGCCATCAGCGCCACCCTGTTACCCGATTTCTGGGCCTACTACCGCTCCTTTAACGCCTCCACGCTGCTGCCGGTCTTTCTGTTCGGCGCCATGTGGGGCATCGGTAATATCAACTATGGCCTGACCATGCGCTATCTCGGCATGTCGATGGGGATTGGCATCGCCATTGGCATCACGCTGATTGTCGGTACGCTGATGACGCCGATTATTAACGGTCAGTTTTCGGTGCTGATGCACACCCAGGGCGGTCAAATGACGCTGCTCGGCGTGCTGGTGGCGGTGGTTGGCGTTGGCATCGTCACCCGTGCGGGCCAGCTGAAAGAGCGCAAAATGGGCATCAAAGCCGAAGAGTTCAATCTGAAGAAAGGGCTTCTGCTGGCGGTGATGTGCGGTATCTTCTCGGCAGGGATGTCGTTCGCGATGAACGCCGCCAAACCGATGCATGATGCCGCCGCGGCGCTCGGCGTCGACCCGTTATATGCGGCGCTGCCAAGCTACGTGGTGATTATGGGCGGCGGGGCGCTGGTCAACCTTGGCTTCTGCTTTATTCGTCTGGCGAAAGTGAAGACTCTGTCAGTCAAAGCCGATTTCTCACTGGCCAAACCGCTCATCATCAGCAACCTGCTGCTTTCCGCCCTCGGCGGCCTGATGTGGTATCTCCAGTTCTTCTTCTATGCCTGGGGCCACGCCAGCATTCCGGCGCAGTATGACTATATGAGCTGGATGCTGCACATGAGTTTCTACGTACTGTGCGGCGGTCTGGTGGGTCTGGTGCTGAAAGAGTGGAACAACGCCGGTCGTCGTCCGGTGAGCGTCCTGAGCCTCGGCTGCGTGGTGATCATCATCGCCGCCAACATCGTCGGTCTGGGAATGGCCAGTTAAGCACCGGATCATCTGCCTGACAAAGACGCTCTTCAGGCGGCGGCGCGACTGCGCTGCCGCCACTGCCCCGGCGACATGCCGATTTCCCGGCTGAACACCACCGAAAAGTAGTTACTGTCCTCAAAGCCGCACTGCATGGCGATATCGCCGATTAAGCGCTCGGTATGCTGCAACAGATACTGCGCATGGCAGATCCGTAGCTGACGTAAATAGTGATTGATGGTCATGCCGGTTTGCTGGCGAAATTGCTGCCGTAGCGCCCGCTCGCTGCCGCCCTCCTGCTCGCAGAAACGCTCCAGGACAAAGGGTCGGCTCAGGCTGGCCGCCAGCGCGGCCAGCAGTTTGTCCAACAGCGCTTCGCGCTGCGTTGCCGCCAGATTATCCGTTGCGTAGCGATGGCGCTGGAGGGTCAGCGCCAGCTGAGCAAACAGCAGCTCGGCCATCGCATTCCCCTGCGCATCGTGCCGGGAACACTCATGCTCAAGCTGGCTAATTACCTGGCGCGCCTGCGCCATACCGGTGCTGCCCATGCGCCAGTGGGGCTTCCAAGGGGTGCCGAAGAGGCCAGGGATCGCCCCCGCCCAGTCGAAATTGAGCTGCAGCCGCTCCGGGCAATAGATGATGTTCTGCAGAACCAGATCGTTAACGGAAGCATAGGAGTGTTTATCTTCGGCGCGAATATAGAACAGATCGCCACGGGTAATGCGCCAGGGACGGTCGTTGAGAACGTGCAGCCCGTTGCC
The DNA here is from genome assembly GCF_040064755.1 of Klebsiella sp. GB_Kp056. NCBI lineage: Bacteria > Pseudomonadati > Pseudomonadota > Gammaproteobacteria > Enterobacterales > Enterobacteriaceae > Klebsiella > Klebsiella sp. GB_Kp056. The sequence goes on from NZ_JBEAJA010000072.1 coordinate 43,279, forward strand.
CCGCCACACCAGCACCAGCTCGCAGAACTCATGAGTGTGTTCAGCGAAGACGTTTTGCGGGTAGCGGTCGGCCACCGCCACCGCCTGCGTGGCGGAAGGGAAAAACTCCTCTTTACGTAGAATCAGACCGGCCACGGCTCACACTCCCAACGCGGATAACGGCGCATTATTCGCGTTTTTGGTCCGCAATACGTTGACTCCTCTCGCGTTACTGAAGAATAGCGTCGCGCCCCTGGCGGATATCGCGCGGCGACCAGGAAAACTCGCGGCGAAAAAGCGTCGAAAAGTGGTTACTGTCGCCGAATCCGCAGCGATAGGCGATATCAGTCACGCTTTCATCGCTGTGGCGCAGCAGGTGGCGGGCTTTCATCAGGCGCACCCGGTTGAGATAGCGCTGCGGCGTCAGGCCGGTCTGCTGCTTCAGCTGGCGGTGTAGAGTACGCAGCGACAGCGAAAACTGCGCCGCCACCTCCTCCCAGCAGATCTCCTGCGCAAAATGGTCTTCCAGCCAGGCCAGCAGCTGATTCAGCCGCGCATCGTTGTTGGTGGCCTCTTCCGCAAGGCTGCTTTTCCGCAGCAGCACCAGCAGCTGCATAAACAGGATCTCACGGCTGGCGACGGCATGGGTATCCGTTTCGCTCCCCATGGCCTCCATCTGCGCCACGATATGCCGCACCTGCTGCAGGACCGTCTGGTTCACCCGCCAGTGCGATGGGTAGTTGCCCTCCTGCTCCTGGGGCAGCAGCTGGCTGACCCCGGCGAGAAAACGAAACGCATCCGGCGCGCGATAGAGCACGTTGGTCAGACACAGATTGTCCGTGTGCTCGTAAAGATGCCGGTCGTGATCGCGAATAAAGCAGACCGAGCCGCCGCCGATGGTATAAGGCTGGCCATTGAAGACGTGAATGCCCGTGCCCTGCTCCACGATGACAATTTCATGGAAATCATGGTGATGCTCCGGAAAGGCCGACTGAGGGAGGCGGGGTTCAATAGCCACCGTCGAGATCCCGGCCTTAAAGAAATCCGTACTGTGCAATATGGTCATGATGCCACCCTCGTAATGAGAAAAATTATCAGTCACCGGCTGATAGTAATGAAGGGTTGGCTATCCGGCCTTCAATTTTTGACCGCGAAATTCGTAAATCCTGCCGCTTTTTCAAGAATCAGCCGGAAAGATGCGGAACTGCGGACCCCATCACATCCTCCTCACCACCGCCCAAAACCGCAATTTGTGATTTTCCTCACGGTCACCTTTGCTTTCTTGCCAGCGGCCAGTTTCGGCTGTCCGTAGCGAGAAGGTGTTAGTCAGCGCCCTTTTTTAGACTGCGGACAATGATTTTAAGAAGGGTCGTTCCATGAGTATTCGTCATTGTGTCGCCGTCGATTTAGGCGCCTCCAGCGGGCGGGTCATGCTCGCCAGCTATCAGTCCGGGCCGCGCGCCCTGACGCTGCGTGAAATTCATCGCTTCACCAACAGCCTGCAGAAGGTGGATGGCTTCGACTGCTGGGATCTCGATAGCCTCGAAGGCGAGATCCGCCGCGGGCTGGAGAAAGTGTGTGAGCAGGGCATCCTGATCGACAGCATCGGCATCGATACCTGGGGCGTGGATTATGTCCTGCTGGATAAGCAGGGTCAGCGCGTCGGGCTGCCGGTCTCCTATCGTGACGACCGCACCCAGGGCCTGCTACGTCACGCTGAAGAACAGCTGGGCCGGGCGGAGATCTATCGCCGCAGCGGCATTCAGTTTCTGCCGTTTAACACCCTCTATCAGCTGCGCGCCCTGGTGGAGCAGCAGCCGGAGCTGGTCAGTCAGGCCGCCCATGCCCTGCTGATCCCCGACTATTTCAGCTTCCGCCTGACCGGCAATCTGAACTGGGAATATACCAACGCCACCACTACCCAATTGGTCAACATCCACAGCGATAGCTGGGATGAGACGCTGCTGAACTGGACCGGCGCGCCGCGCGAATGGTTCGGTGCGCCGACGCATCCCGGCAACGTTATCGGCCACTGGATTTGTCCGCAGGGCAATAACATCCCGGTGGTCGCCGTCGCCAGCCACGACACCGCCAGCGCGGTGATCGCCTCCCCGCTGGCCGACCGCCACGCCGCCTATCTCTCCTCCGGGACCTGGTCGCTGATGGGGTTTGAAAGCCTGACCCCGTACACCTGCGACGCGGCGCTGCAGGCCAATATCACCAACGAAGGCGGGGCCGAAGGCCGCTATCGGGTGCTGAAAAATATTATGGGCCTGTGGCTGCTGCAGCGGGTGCTGAAAGAGCAAAACGTCAGCGACCTGCAGGGGCTAATCGCCCGCACCGCCGCGCTGCCGGCGTGCCGCTTCATCATTGACTGCAATGACGACCGCTTTATCAACCCGGCCAGTATGAGCGCCGAGATCCAGGCCGCCTGCCGCGGATCCGGTCAGCCGGTGCCTGACAGCGACGCCGAACTGGCGCGCTGCATTTTCGACAGCCTGGCGCTGCTCTACGCCCGGGTGCTTAACGAGCTGGCGGCGCTGCGCGGCCAGCCCTTCAGCCAGCTGCATATCGTCGGCGGCGGCTGCCAGAACGAACTGCTCAACCAGCTGTGCGCCGACGCCTGCGGGATCACCGTCGTGGCCGGCCCGACAGAGGCCTCCACCCTCGGCAATATCGGCATCCAGCTAATGACCCTCGACGAGCTGGCCAGCGTCGATGAGTTTCGTCAGGTGGTGCGCGGCAACGCGTCCCTCACCACCTTTACCCCCAATCCTGATAGTGAAATTGCCCGTTTCGTGGCGCAGTTTCAGCCACAACAGACCAAGGAGCTTTGCGCATGACCACTCAACTTGAACAAGCCTGGGAAATTGCTAAGCAGCGCTACGCCGCCGTCGGCGTGGATGTCGAGGAGGCCCTGCGCCAGCTGGACCGTCTGCCCGTATCCATGCACTGCTGGCAGGGTGACGACGTCGCCGGGTTCGAAAATCCGGCGGGAAGCCTGACCGGCGGCATCCAGGCCACCGGCAACTACCCGGGCAAAGCGCGCAATGCTCAGGAGCTGCGCGCCGACCTTGAGCAGGCGCTGAGCCTGATCCCGGGGCCAAAGCGTCTCAACCTGCACGCTATTTATCTGGAATCCGACGCGCCGGTGGCGCGCAATGAGATTAAGCCGGAGCACTTTAAAAACTGGGTTGAGTGGGCGAAAGCCAACAAACTGGGGCTGGATTTCAACCCCTCCTGCTTCTCGCATCCGCTGAGCGCCGACGGCTTTACCCTATCGCATGCCAACGATGAGATCCGCCAGTTCTGGATCGACCACTGCAAAGCCAGCCGCCGCGTATCCGCTTATTTTGGCGAACAGCTGGGCACCCCGTCGGTGATGAATATCTGGGTGCCGGACGGCATGAAGGACATTACCGTTGACCGCTTCGCGCCGCGCCAGCGGCTGCTGAACGCGCTGGATGAAGTCATCAGCGAAAAATTCGACCCGGCGCATCACATTGACGCTGTGGAGAGCAAGCTGTTCGGTATCGGCGCCGAAAGCTACACCGTCGGCTCCAACGAGTTCTATATGGGCTACGCCACCAGCCGCCAGACGGCGCTGTGCCTGGATGCCGGCCACTTCCACCCGACGGAGGTCATCTCCGACAAGATCTCCGCCGCCATGCTCTACATCCCGCGTCTGCTGCTGCACGTCAGCCGCCCGGTGCGCTGGGACAGCGACCACGTGGTGCTGCTGGATGATGAGACCCAGGCCATCGCCAGCGAAATCATTCGCCATAACCTGTTTGACCGCGTGCACATCGGCCTCGACTTCTTCGATGCCTCCATCAACCGCATCGCGGCCTGGGTGATTGGTACCCGCAATATGAAAAAAGCGCTGCTGCGCGCCCTGCTGGAACCGACCGATCAGCTGCGCCAGCTGGAGAACGACGGCGATTACACCGCCCGCCTGGCGCTGCTCGAAGAGCAAAAATCCCTGCCGTGGCAGGCCATCTGGGAGATGTACTGCCAGCGTCACGACACGCCGGCGGGCAGCCAGTGGCTGGACAACGTGCGGGCTTATGAGAATGCGGTTCTGAGCCAGCGCGGGTAATGCACGGGCTTCCCCGGGTCGCGGCTGACGCCTTACCCGGGCTACGAACCGGTAGCCCGGATAAGCCGTTTACGGCGCAATCCGGGGGCACGCACATATTTAGGGTGAGGGGGTCAACCCCTCACCGAATCAACAGGAAAGACAAGACTATGCAGAACATTATCGACGCCTGGTTCGTCCAGGGCATGATCAAAGCCACCTCCGACGCCTGGCTGAAGGGCTGGGACGAGCGCAACGGCGGCAACCTGACGCTGCGTCTGGATGAGGCGGATATCGAACCTTACGCGGCGGATTTCCACGCTAAACCGCGCTATATCGCCCTCAGCCAGCCGATGCCAACCCTGGCTAACCAGCCGTTTATCGTCACCGGCTCCGGCAAATTCTTCCGTAATGTCCAGCTGGACCCGGCCGCTAACCTTGGCGTGGTGAAAGTCGACAGCGACGGCGCGGGATACCATATCCTGTGGGGTCTGACGGAGGATGCGGTGCCGACCTCCGAGCTGCCGGCACACTTCCTGTCGCACAGCGAGCGCATCAAACTGACCGACGGCAAGGACCGGGTGATCATGCACTGTCATGCCACCAACCTGATCGCCCTGACCTACGTCCTGGAGAACCACAGCGATCTGTTCACTCGCAAGCTGTGGGAAGGCAGCACCGAATGTCTGGTGGTCTTCCCGGACGGCGTCGGCATTCTGCCGTGGATGGTGCCAGGCACCGATGAAATCGGCCAGGCGACTGCGGAAACCATGCAAAAACACTCGCTGGTGCTGTGGCCGTTCCACGGCGTCTTCGGCAGCGGCCCAACCCTGGATGAGACCTTCGGCCTGATCGACACCGCCGAGAAGTCCGCCGAAGTGCTGGTGAAAGTCTTGTCCATGGGCGGTATGAAGCAGACCATCACTCGCGAAGAGCTTATCGCCCTTGGCAAACGCTTCAACGTGCAGCCGCTGCAGTCCGCGTTAGATCTTTATCCATAACAACATCGCGCCCCGCTCACCGAGACGGGGCGAAGCCTCACCTGCAAACCCTACAAAACTGACTCATGTGGAGTAAAAGCAATGAAAACAAAGACAAGCTTGATCCTCACCGTTGCCGCCCTGGCGTTGTCCGGTTCCGCCTTAGCAGAAGTCAAAATCGCCCTCGTGGCGAAATCGCTGGGAAATGGCTTCTTCGAAGCCGCCAACGTTGGCGCCCAACAGGCCGCCAAAGAGTTAGGTGATGTCAAAGTGATCTACACCGGCCCGACCACCACTACCGCCGAAGCGCAGATCGACGTGCTGAACGGGTTGATCGCCCAGGGGGTGGATGCGATCGCCATTTCCGCTAACGATCCGGACGCGGTGGTGCCGGTGCTGAAAAAAGCGATGCAGCGCGGCATCAAGGTGGTCTCGTGGGACTCCGGCGTGGCGCCGGCAGGCCGCCAAATCCATCTTAATCCCTCCAATAACGCCTTAATTGGCGAGACCAACGTCAAGCTCGCCGCCGATGCGCTGAAGGCGCTGAACGTGGAGAAGGGGGATGTGGCAGTGTTAAGCGCCACTCCGACCTCCACTAACCAGAATATCTGGATTGAGGAGATGAAAAAGGTGCTGCCGCAGTATCCGTCCGTGCACCTTGTCACGGTCGCCTACGGTGACGATCTGTCGGATAAAAGCTACCGCGAAGCGGTGGGCCTGCTGAAATCATATCCGGACCTGAAAGTCATTGTTTCGCCGTCATCGGTGGGGATTGTTGCCGCCGCGCAGGCGGTGAAGGACCAGGGCAAAATCGGCAAAGTGTATGTCACCGGGCTGGGGCTGCCGTCGGAAATGGCCGGCGCGATCAAGTCTGGCGCCAGCAAAAGTTTCGCCATCTGGAACCCGATTGACCTGGGCTACGCCGCCACCTATCTGGCCGACGATTTAGTCAAAGGCACCGCGACCAAAACCGAAGCCAGTATGGGCAAGCTGGGCAAAGTGAAGCTGGATGCCGAGGGGAACGGCGCGATGGCCGAGCCGTTTGTCTACGATGCAAGCAACATCGATAAGTTCTCGAAGATTTTCTAACCCTTGTTCCCTCACCCCGGCCCTCTGCGCGATGCGGCCAGCGGGCGCCGGACCGTTCCCTCTCCCCTTTGGGGAGAGAGTTAGGGTGAGGGGCGATTTTACGGAGAACTATCATGTCAGCATCAACGCCACTGCTGTCGCTGAAGGGGATCACCAAGATTTTTCCCGGTGTGCGTGCCCTTGAGAACGTACAGCTTGATCTCTGGCCCGGCAAAGTGACCGCCCTCATCGGCGAAAACGGCGCGGGGAAATCCACGCTGGTCAAAGTCATGACCGGTATTTATCAGCCCGAAGAGGGGGAGATCCTCTATAAAGCGATCCCCATTCATCTGCCGACGCCGGAATCGGCGCACAAGGCGGGGATCACCGCCATTCACCAGGAAACCGTGCTGTTTGACGAACTCTCGGTCAGCGAAAACATTTTCGTCGGCCAGTATCTGTATAAGGGGCTGTTCAAAACGCTCGACTGGCCCGCGATGCATCGCCGGGCTGGCGAGATCCTCGCCCGGCTTGAAGTTCTGATCGACCCGCGCGCCACGCTGAAAACGCTCAGCATCGCCCAACGGCACATGGTGGCGATTGCCCGGGCGCTGGCTTTCGACGCCCAGGTGGTGATCCTGGATGAGCCGACCGCCGCGCTCTCGCAACATGAAATTCTGGAGTTTTATCAGATCGTTGAGCGTCTGAAGCAGGACGGCAAAGCGATCCTGTTTATCTCGCATAAGTTTGATGAGATTTTCGAGCTGGCGGACTACTACACCATTCTGCGCGACGGCGTGTACGTCAGCTCCGGAGCGATAAACGACATCACCGAAGAGCGGATGGTGGCGATGATGGTGGGCCGCGCGATTACCCAAACCTACCCGAAAGTTGACTGTACCCCAGGGGAAACGGTGCTGGAGGTGCAAGACCTCTGTCACCCCACCGAGTTTGCCCATATCAGCTTCAGCCTGCGCAAGGGAGAAATTCTCGGCTTTTACGGCCTGGTGGGCGCCGGACGCACCGAGCTGATGCAGGCGCTCTCCGGCGTAACGCATCCCTCCTCCGGCGAGATCCGGCTGAACGGCAGCCCCATGCGCTTTCGCCAGCCCGCCGACGCCATCCGCGCGGGCATCGTCTGCGTACCGGAAGAGCGGCAGAAACAGGGGGCGATCATCGCCCTGCCCATCGCCCAAAACATCAGTCTGCCGCAGCTCAGTAAGCTCAACCCTAACGGCGTCCTGAACGACGCCCGGGAATGGCGGCTGGCGGACGAGTACGCCTCGCGCCTGCAGGTTAAAGCCTTCAGCTGGCGGCAGCCGGTGGAGACCCTCTCCGGCGGCAACCAGCAGAAAGTGGTGATCGGCAAATGGCTGGCGACCCATCCCGAGGTGATTATCCTCGACGAGCCGACCAAAGGCATCGATATCGGCTCTAAAGCCGCCGTGCATCAGTTTATGTCCGAGCTGGTCAGCCAGGGGCTGGCGGTGATTATGGTCTCGTCAGAGTTGCCGGAAGTGATGGGCATGGCCGACCGGATTATCGTGATGCACGAAGGGCTGATGGTCGCCGAGTACCGGGCCGGGGAAGCGACGGCGGAAACCATCGTTAGCGCCGCCAGCGGCATTGGCCAGGAGGCAGCATGATGGGACACGCATGGCTGAAGTATCGCGAAGCGCTGCTGGCGGTGGTCATCATTTTGATGATCGGCGCCATTGGCAGCCGGGCGCCATCGTTCGTTTCACCGGGCAATCTGGTGGAGATGTTTAACGATACCGCCATCCTTATCATCCTCGCCCTCGGGCAGATGATGGTGCTGCTCACCAAAGGCATCGATCTGTCGATGGCCGCCAACCTGGCGCTGACCGGGATGATCGTCGCCCTGCTTAACGCCCACTATCCGGGTATTCCGGTGGTGGCGCTGCTGGCGCTGGCAACCCTGCTGGGCCTGCTGATGGGGATGATTAACGGCCTGCTGGTCTGGCGCCTCGGCATTCCCGCCATCGTGGTGACCCTGGGCACCATGAGCATTTATCGCGGCATTATCTTTCTGCTGACCGACGGCGGCTGGGTTAACTCACATCAGATGAGCGCTGATTTCCTCAGTCTGCCGCGCAGCGCCCTCCTGGGATTGCCGCTGCTGAGCTGGTGCGCCATCGCCGCGCTGCTGCTGGTGGGTTATTTCCTGCGCTACAGCCGCACCGGCCGGGCCTTATACACCGCAGGCGGCAACGCGACGGCGGCGTACTACACCGGTATTAACGCCGGGAAAATGCAGTTCGTCAGCTTCTGCCTCTCCGGCGCGCTGGCCGGCTTCTGCGGCTATCTGTGGATCTCGCGCTTCGCCGTCGCCTATGTCGACGTGGCGAACGGCTTTGAACTGCAGGTGGTCGCCGCCTGCGTGATCGGCGGTATCAGCACCATGGGCGGAAGCGGACGGGTGCTGGGCTGCCTGTGCGGCGCGCTGTTCCTCGGCGTCATCAATAATGCCCTGCCGGTGATCGGCATCTCGCCGTTCTGGCAAATGGCGATTTCCGGGGCGGTGATCGTCATGGCGGTGCTGCTTAACGAGCGCGGCAATCGCGGTCATGGGCGGTTAATCCTGCGTAACGCGGCGCTAGCCCGGCAGAAACAGGGGGTGAAATCATGAGCAAGATGATGGTATCTGAAGAGATGAAAAACGCCCCGGCCGCGCCGTCGCCGCTGCGCCGCCTGCTGTGCTGGGAAGGGTTTTTACTGGCGGTCACCCTGGCGGTATTTATCGGCAACGCCCTGGCTTCCCCTTATTTCCTTAATATCTGGAACCTGTCGGACGCCACCTTCACCTTTACCGAGAAAGCGATCGTCGTCCTGCCGATGGCGATGCTGATTATCGCCCGGGAAATCGATCTGTCGGTAGCCTCGACGATGGCGCTCAGCTCAACGGTGATGGGCTTCTGCGCGGCGGCGGGGATGGATACGCCGCTGCTGGTATTGGTCGGGCTGGGGGTGGGTCTGCTGTGCGGCCTGTTCAACGGTATCCTGGTGACGCGTTTTAACCTGTCGTCGATCGTGATCACCATCGGCACCATGAGCCTGTATCGCGGCATCACCTATATCCTGCTGGGCGATCAGGCGCTCAACCACTACCCGGAGAGCTTTGCCTGGTTCGGCCAGGGGTACGTGTGGGGCGCGCTCTCTTTTGAGTTTGCGCTGTTTATCCTCCTCGCGGCCGCCTTCACCTTCCTGCTGCATAAAACCAACTTTGGTCGCCGGACCTACGCCATCGGCAATAATCCGACCGGCGCCTGGTACTCCGGGATCAACGTGAAGCGCCATAACCTGGCGCTGTTCGCGCTGGTCGGGCTGATGGCCGGACTGGCGGCGGTCCTGCTGACCTCACGGCTCGGCAGTACCCGCCCTACCCTGGCGATGGGCTGGGAGCTGGCGGTTGTCACCATGGCGGTGCTCGGCGGCGTCAATATTCTCGGCGGCTCCGGCAGCATGCCCGGGGTGATCATCGCCGCCTTTCTGATGGGGCTGGTTACCTTCGGCCTGAGCCTGCTCAACGTCCCCGGCATCGTGATGTCGGTGATTATCGGCGCGATGCTGATCGTGGTTATCTCCCTGCCGATTATGACCCGGCGGATGCTGCAGCGAAGACGATGTTAATTTCCCCTTCACCCTAAATCCCGGAGGCGGTGCTACGCACCTGTCCTGGCTACCGGCCTGCAGACGCCAGTGAACCTGTAGCCCGGGTAAGGCGCCAGCCGCGACCCGGGAGTGGGTGAAGGGAAACGGATTTCCCAAAATCAACATTAAGGAGAATTATCATGAGTTTTATGTTGGCACTACCTAAAATCAGCCTCCACGGCGCAGGCGCTATCGGCGATATGGTCAAGCTGGTAGCGGGTAAACAGTGGGGCAAGGCGCTGATCGTCACCGACGGGCAGCTGGTGAAGCTGGGCCTGCTGGACAGTCTGTTTTCCGCGCTGGATGAACAGCAGATGGCATATCAGCTGTTTGACGACGTGTTCCCCAACCCTACCGAAGCGTTGGTGCAGCAAGGCTATGCGGCGTACCAGGCGGCCCGCTGCGATTACCTGATCGCCTTCGGCGGCGGCAGCCCGATTGATACCGCCAAGGCGATAAAAATCCTCACCGCCAACCCTGGCCCCTCCACAGCCTATTCCGGCGTCGGCAAAGTGAAAAACGCTGGCGTGCCGCTGGTGGCCATCAACACCACTGCCGGCACGGCGGCGGAGATGACCAGCAACGCAGTGATTATCGATAGCGAGCGTCAGGTAAAAGAGGTGATTATCGACCCGAACCTGATCCCGGATATCGCCGTCGACGACGCCAGCGTGATGCTCGACATCCCGCCAACCGTTACCGCCGCCACCGGCATGGACGCCCTGACCCACGCCATCGAGGCCTTTGTCTCCGTTGGCGCCCATCCCCTGACCGACGCCAACGCCCTCGAGGCCATCCGCCTGATCAACCTGTGGCTGCCGAAAGCGGTAGACGATGGACACGATCTGCAGGCCCGCGAGCAGATGGCGTTTGGCCAGTACCTGGCGGGCATGGCGTTCAACAGCGCCGGCCTCGGGCTGGTACACGCCCTGGCCCATCAGCCTGGCGCCACCCACAACCTGCCGCACGGGGTGTGCAACGCCATCCTGCTGCCGATCATCGAAAACTTTAACCGCCCGAACGCCGTGGCGCGCTTCGCCCGCGTGGCGCAGGCGATGGGTGTCGATACCCGCGGCATGAGCGATGAAGCCGCCAGCATGGAGGCCATCAACGCCATTCGCGCGCTGAGCAAACGCGTGGGGATCCCCCAGGGCTTCAGCCAGCTTGGCGTCAGCAAAGCCGATATTGAAGGCTGGCTGGACAAAGCGCTGGCCGACCCGTGCGCGCCATGTAACCCGCGCCCCGCCAGCCGCGATGAGGTCCGCGAGCTCTATCTGGAGGCATTATGATCCGTAAAGCCTTTGTCATGCAGGTGAACCCGGACGCGCACGAGGAGTACCAGCGTCGTCATAACCCCATCTGGCCGGAGCTGGAGGCTACGCTGAAAGCGCACGGCGCGCACCACTACGCCATCTATCTCGATAAAGAACGCCACCTGCTGTTCGCCACGGTGGAGATTGAGTCTGAAGCCCGCTGGGAGGCGGTCGCCAGCACGGAAGTGTGCCAGCGCTGGTGGAAATACATGCGCGAGGTGATGCCCAGCAACCCGGACAACAGCCCGCTGAGCGCGGAGCTCAAAGAAGTGTTTTATCTGGCGTGAACCCACGGTTGCCCCGCTGTGCTGAGCGGGGCAGCTGTTTCAAGCTCTTAGAAGAAGTACTTAAAACGCACTCGCGCGCCGTAGCGATCGTCGTCATCGCTCTGGCTCAGCTTATTGTCGCTATCCAGAATGGAGTAATAGGCGCCGAGATAGATATTAAAGTTCTGCATATTCATCACGTTCGGAATTTGATACGACGCGTGGAAGGTATGAATATTGTAGGTGCCTTCATCCTTAATCCAGCAATCGTTATCGCAAATCACCCCGGCATAATCGCTGATTTTGTTATGCGCGTAGATATATCCCAGCTCGAAGCGCCGCCACAGCGCGTTCACCCCGGCGGTCAAATCCTGTTCGTTGCTGGCGTCCATATAAGCGGTGTTCAGATTCACCACCACCCCGTCCTCCGGGTCGCGCTTCAGGCCGTTCCAGGTCATGGTCAGGCCATAGCCGGTGCGCCCCGACTGATCGATAAAGTTGCCCTGGGCATCTTTATAGCCGTAGGCGTTCTGCACCACGTTCGCTTCCATGGCCGCGGCAACGGAAAATTCGTCTTTCGCCCATGACACCACCGGACGCAAATAGGCGACGTTCTTTTTCTGCTCCATATCTCGACCATGGTAGCCATCGTTGTCGTACAGCGACGTACCGTCTTCCAGCAGGGTGTTGAGCTCAAAATACCAGTTATCAAGCTGCTTGCTCAGCAGAAAGTTGCCGCCTGCGTCAGAGCGGCCGCGCCCCTCTTTCATCATATAGATATAGCCATGGCCGTCGCTGTAGAGGTCGTTGGCGGTATTACCGGAGTGCTCGACGAAGGTGTCCTGGTTCAGCGGGAACATATCGTACGCTTCAAAGCGCCCCACTTTCACCTTCCAGTCGTTCTCCTGACCAAAGAAGAAAACCGCGTCGTCGAGGTTCATCGAGCCGGTCATATCCGCCAGCGGCTGGACAGAGAAACCGGCAAAATAGCCGTTATCCGTTTTGCGGATACCGTCGAAGCCGAGCAGGATACGGCCGTTTAAATCCCACTTATCGTAGGTGGGATCGCTGCCGACATCGGCGTTGGTCATCGCCAGCAGACCGTGTTTGCTTTCCGCGTCCATGTTGAACTCCACGTCGCCGTAGATTTTCAGATCGCCATAGCCGGATAATTTCAGCTCCGGGACGCTAAGATTCTTTTTACTCTCCGCGGTTGCTGCCGCGCTGTTTACCGGCACACGAGTTTGCGCCGCCTGAATCGCGGCATTCTGCTTCGCCTGCAAATCCCGCACCTGGCCTTCCGCTACCGTCGCCCGGCTTTCCGCGGCGGCTAGCCGCGCTTCAAGCTGTTCCATTCGTTGTTCCAGCGTCAGTTGATTATTTTTTCCGACCGCCGATCCCGTCATTAAACACAAGCCTAGCGCTATTGATAATGTTGTTTTATTCATTTTTATTTTCCCAGAGGTAAAAGGTGGGATAAGGTGAATAAAAATATTCACCTTTTATATTTTGATTTTTATTTAGCAGAAGAATGAATGAAATAACGTGTAATCTGCCTCCTTAAATAACGTCATTCGCTATACGGATTAACAAACAGAGTGAATATTAATTTCCAGCAACCGGTGTCGCCCTGAAGGCATTACGCGCTCTGTCTATGACCACCTGTGCGTCACTGCCGCTATCAAGTATCGTGTTTTGCGCGGATTCTTTTTCTACCTGTACGGCGACCGCATCGAGTTCTTTTAACCTCGCCGTCGTCAGCAAAGCGCTGACCTGCGCCGCAAAGCAGGCATCCTCTTCAGAGGGCTGCGCCTGCGCCGCTGACGTCTCCGTGGTCGCCACGATATGGTTATTCACAATATAATTCCCTTTGCCGGAAACAAGGCGGATGATGACCGGTTTTATTCCCAGCGGCTTGAGATACTGGACATCAATCGTTTCGGAAATATGATTGGCAATAACCGAATTATTACTGCCGTTTATATGCAGCAAGCCATAGGCGTCATCCAGGCCGTTGTCATAGGCCTGCATCGGCGGCCAGGGTTCACGATCGCGCAAGAAATGGTTTGCCGAGATCAGATTCTCCGCGCAGTTGTTCTCGAGAACGAGCATTCCCGGATAAAATGAATGGAATCGATTGCTGGTGATGCTAGAGCGGACCACGCCCGATAAGTGCACGCTGCTCGCACCACGGGGAAAAATATTGTTGGTAGAAATCAATAACCCCCCGAAGTTTTGCGCGTAAATAGAATAGCCTTTATAGCCCGCGCCAATCAGGTTATCGGTTATTTTTGAAGCCTGCCCGGCGCCACGCAGCTCGATACAGTTACCGCATTCGGCGATAAAGTTATTATGGATCGCCATTGCATCGCTATTGTACGTGGTGAGGCCATGCTCCAGATAGATAAATCCCATCCCGGTAATGCGGAAAGCGTCCTGCGCGCTGGCGATATAAATGCCGGTTTTGCCGTTCGTATAGGTATTTTCCGGGTCGTTGTTTCCCAGCCCATCATCAACAAAGTGCAAACCATCAATACAGAAGTTTTCGAACGCCACCGAACTGATACGCGGCGCCCCGCTGCGTTTCACGTAAAATGCAGCGCCAGCATGTTCTTCATCGCCGGGCTGCGGGCAGAGATCGACCAGGATACGGCTCCCGCCCGGCCATATATCGTGCAAATTCGCCCACTCGTCCGCCGGCGTATTAAAGCGAATGCTCGAGGAGACAAAACCATGCCCGGAGCCCATAATTTTTAAATAACTGATATCAATTAAGACCTGCGTCTTCAGATGATAATCACCGGGCGGAATATAAATCGCGGCGCCCGGTTTACCCCCGTCGTTAATATCGGTTTCAGTTTGTCGCGATTTAATATCGGCGAGAATACTGTTAATGACTTCGCCAATATCCTCATACGGGTTGCCGACGTGCCACTGCGTAACATCATAATAATTTTTACGTACCATGAAAAACCGCCTCTAATGATAATAAGAAATCGAACATCAACGCTTAAATTTGACTTTGCTTATTCCTGCGAATACGTCGAGCGATATTGCGTAAGCTGTGCCGGCGCGCCGGAGAGCTGGATCCGGGTGAGCTGACTGCATGAGTAATAGCGTCGCGTACCGCATACGCTGCCCTGATTTGCGAAGACCTCAACAATCCCGGCATCAAAACACAGCGTGACGTCGCTGACGCCGGCCACCGGCGCGCGGTAACGCCCATCGTCCCGGCCTTTTTCATATAGCGTCAGATTTTTACCGTCCTGTTCGAGGATGATTTGCTGGCCGCTATCGCCCGTTAACGTCAAACGGAAACCATCGGCAGGCATAAAGGTTACAATGCCGGCTTTACAGCCTTTCTCATTAACCCAGATATCACCGTCATCCAGCGCATGGCGGCTGACGACCAATGATTCCGGCGGCAGCTCCGGCATCATGCATAGCCGCTGCTGCGCATTGAGATGAAAGCGACGCGGGAGCGACATTTCCCCCGAGTAAGCGGAGTCCACCGGTTTCTGCGTCGCCCAGTTATATAACCAGGCAAAGCCGATTCTTCGGTCGTCCTCACCCCAGGTTTGCAGGGCGTAGAAATCCGTACCGAAATCTAAAGTCTGCAGCGGCTGCTCGGACGGCGTGAAATAGCCGTTCCGGAAAGTACCGGTCTGGGCAAAAAGCAAATTATGTCGCCCGGTTGTCGGCTCCGTGTAGCCAACGACGCCGATAATTAATACCCATACGCCATCCAGGCAGAAGAAATCCGGGCATTCGACGCAGCGACCGCCGTTTTCGCGAAAATAGCCGGGAGCGACATACAGCACATGATGGAACGTCCAGCGTTCACTATCCGCCGAGTGAAATAGCAGCATCGCCGGATCGCCATTTACCGACGCGCCGAGGATCATATAAAAGGTGGCATCGGCCTCTTCGTACCAGACTTTTGGATCGCGGAAATCGCAGTCCACGCCCGCAGGCAGGTCGGTTAAGACGGTTTTTACCCATTCCGGCTTATCGTAGTCGTCGTGCGCAACGGCCATTTTCTGCACTTCCCGGTATCCGCGATACAGATCGTAAGCCGGGAGTCGTTCGGTATACCAGAAGCGGGTTTTTCCTTGTTTATCAATATACGCGCTGCCGGAAAACGCACCGCCCGTCGCGCCTAACGCGGAAAGATTCTGCTCTGGCTGCAGGAAAACCGGATAATGCCGCCAGTGATACAGATCGCGGCTCACCGCATGATTCCAGTGCATTGGGCCCCATTGGCTGGAGTGCGGATGATACTGATAAAACAGATGCCACTCGCCGTTCTTGTAGTGCAGCCCGTTAGGGTCGTTCATCCAGCCGGTACGCGGCGAGAAATGCAATGCCGGACGCAGCGGCTCCTGCAGATACTCGTCAGCAATATCCTGACCGCTCATCAGGCGCAAATCCTGCCCGGCTGTCGCGATAAAGGTGACGCCGCTCGCGCGCAGTGAATCCGGATGCCAGGTGTAACAAAGCGATATCTCGCTATATTCCGACTGCCACTCCAGGGTGGCAACGCCGTCCTGAAACGAGGTCCAGGTAAAATACTGGAAATAGCCCGACGCCTCCTGAATCTTAAATATAACCTGACCGTTCACGCGAATAGAAAACAGGGGTTGCGCCGCCGGTTTGGACGCTTTCAGCCACAAATCAATGCGCTGACCTTGTTTTATATTAAATGACAGGGACATCCTGAACCTCCTGTGGTTGACCGCGACCTTTTTCCAGCTCACGTTTTGCAAGATCCGTTTTGATTTTCTCAAGAAACGCGTTATTCAGCTTGAAGTAGCGCACCAGATACGCGCTGATGAAATAACTCACCATCGGCAACAGTGAGAACATCATAATAATCCCTTGAATAGTCTGAGAATTCTGCTGCGGCTCATTCGCGACATAGCCGGTAAACGCCAGAATCCAGGCGACGATTGCGCCAGCGACCGCCAGCCCCATTTTGAGCATAAACAGGTTTCCCGCAAAGGAGATGCCGGTCAGGCGTTTACCAAATTTCCAGTCACCGTAGTCATCGACGTCGGACATCATCGCCCACAGGATGGGGCCAGACTGAATTAAATGCAGAATGTTAATGACGATAAATAGCGCCATCAGCGGGGTCAGTGATTGCGGATCGATAAACCACAGCGCAAATGACAGAATACCGAGAATAATGTTAATAATGCGGAATAGCGCCAGCTTATCAAAGCGATCGGTAAGCGGTTTGGCAAGCACGCTGCCCAGCATATTACAGGCCACGCCCAGCGCCATAAAGAAGGTAATAAATCCGACAGACGCCTTCATGACATAAGTCGCATAATAAATAGTGACGCCACCGCGGATAAATGCCGGAAAAACGTTCAGGAAAGTAATAGAGATCATTAAGAGCCACTGATCGTTTTTGATAATGTCCCGCAGGTCTTTTTTCAACGACTCGTTTTGCTTAACCGATACCACCCGCTCTTTAATGCTGGAAAAGCAGAACAGGAACATCAGCGTTGCCGCACCACCCATAATGACCATGGTCAGCTGGAAACCGGAGGCGCGGTCGCCATTACCCAGCCAGTCCGTTAACGGCAGAATAGAGGAGGAGATAATTAATGTTGCCAGGCCATTCAGGAAAAAGCGCCATGACAAACAGCCCATACGCTCTTTCTGATTGAGGGTAATGACGCCGCCGACGGAGCAATAGGGAATATTAATCGCGGTATAAATCAGCGACATAACCAGATAGGTAACCCAGGCATAAATAATCTTGCCGTTCATGCTGAGCTCTGGGGTCGTGAACATCAGTACCGCCCCCAGACCAAACGGAAATGCCATCCATAATAGCCATGGACGGAATTTTCCCCAGCGCGACACGGTGCGGTCGCAGATTGCCCCCATCAGCGGATCGCTAAACGCGTCGAAGATGCGAATCACCAGGAATAATGTGCCCACCACTCCGGCATTGAGGCCATAGACATCGGTATAGAACCACGTCAGATAGAGCGCCAGTACGCTCCATATCATTCCTGAACCGGCGTCACCCATGCCGTAGCCGATCTTCTCCCTCAGCCCCAGCTTTTCATAAGCGCTTGGCTTTTCCATTGCGGTAGCAGACATAAATACACCTATTTTTTGTTAAAAGGAGCCCATGGCGCCAAATTTCGCGCCATTTCTAAACATAAATCCCTTACAGGGAAGTAATATTAATTTTTACGCTGCTCTCACGAATAATTAACCGAGAGACAATTTCGTGCATTTCAATACTGTCCGGCTGCTGTTGATGTTTCACCATCTGAAACGCGAGGTGAGCAATTTCATTTACCGGCTGTGCAACGCTGGTGATTTTTTTTGTTTGCGCCAATAGGGTATTATCAAAGCTGGCAATCGCAATATCTTCAGGAGCGGAGATGCCTTTTTCTTTTAGTCCATCGATAATATAGTTTGCCGCAATATCATTATACACTAAGAGGCATGTACAGGTTCGCGTCGGCTCGCTGAGTTTCTCGATAACATCATCAAGAATACTAATATGGCCTGATATCTTTTCACCCTCGCCTTTGGCTATCCAGAATGAATTATCTTTAGCAAGCTTTAAACCGTGACTCGCTATTTTTTTGCTGTACGACGAAACCTTACGGCTATCCACCCCGTCCTGGGCCACAAAGCCAAATGAAAGATGGCCTGTATGAATAAAATGTTCCGCAATACTTTCTGCGCCCCGGTCCTGATTAATCGATACGGAATTAAAGAACCGGGATACCTGGGTGACGACGGCGACCGGGATCCGGGTAATGCTTAACCATTCTGAAAGTTCGGCTTCTGCTTCTGTCGGCACCCATAGCAAACTGTCAATGCCCATCCCCACTAAGGTCTGAATAATATGTTTATCCTGCTGCGGCTGATTCTGATGCGTTTTAACGATCACCGATTTGCCGATATACCGGGCCTCTTCTTCCACCGTCGCCAGCAGTTCACAGAAGTGAGGATTCACCAGATTAGGCAAAACCACACCAATCAGCCCTGAACATTTCCCGCTAAGCTGAAACGAACTTTTGCTGGGAACATAGCAAAGATAATCCATCGCCTCCCGCACCGCCTTACGCGTTTCCGCGACTACGCTGGGGTGATTATTCAGGACTCGTGATACGGTCGCCGTCGAGACCCCAGCTCTTTTCGCTACGTCTTTAATCGATGCCATGGTGATTGATCATACCCTCTAACAATGGTGTTCACTATAAATTGTGAACTCTGCCAGGAATGTAATCCAGTTCACATGTTGCTGCGTTACATAGATCCATACTCTGGCCTCGCATTTTTATTTTACTGGTCATCTTTATTAAGATACGTTAATTGAGAAAAATAAAATAATAAAAAGATATCAAGCTTTCCAGACAGGAAATACAGAGGTGTGATGATATCATTACAGCTCATCACGAGTATGAGGGAGTTAACTTTTATTGACCGAAAGGATTATCTCTTTTTTACAAAAAGAAGAATAAGTTATAGTCCTTATATAGGGTAAAGCCGGGTACAATTCTGGCGGTTATTGTTCATTCCTTATATTTTAATGC
Organism: Klebsiella sp. GB_Kp056; assembly: GCF_040064755.1. NCBI lineage: Bacteria > Pseudomonadati > Pseudomonadota > Gammaproteobacteria > Enterobacterales > Enterobacteriaceae > Klebsiella > Klebsiella sp. GB_Kp056. The sequence continues at coordinate 62,209 of NZ_JBEAJA010000072.1, forward strand.
CTACGGCTGCTTATGCGCCCTTTCATTTTCACCATAAAAATATTCTTATCTTTCAGTCACATCCATGTGATCTTACCTTCCAATGATTAAACCGTCATCGCATTATCGCGCAGCGGCTCAGTTTTCGTCTTACCCGCTAACGTAAACGCCGATATTAAAGTGACGGTGAGGGCAATACCGCCGAGGATCATATAGGTCTCCTGGAAACCGATCCGATCATACATATTGCCGGCGAAGGCGGAGAGGAAGATCGCCGCCACCTGCTTGGCGAACTGGAAGCCCACCAGGTAAATGGTCGCCGACAGCCGGACGTCAAACACGCCGGTAATATATTTAAAGGCGCCCACCAGCAGGAACGGCACCTCCAGCGCATGGAGCATTTTCAGCGCCACCACTTCCGCGGCGGTGGTGGCGAAGGAAGAGCCAATCATTCTTGCCGCCATCACCATCCCGGCAATCAGCAAGGTATTCTTCGCCCCGATGCGGTTAATAATCCACGGCGAGCTGAACATAATGATGGCGTTACAAATTTCTCCCGCGGTGGTGGCGAAACCAAAGGCACGGGTGCCTGCTTCCGGGGTCGCGAAGAACGATTTGAAGAAGGTGGCGAATTGCTGATCGAAAACGTCATACACGCAGGCTACGCCGATGACGTACAGAATAAACATCCACATCTTCCGCTGGCGGAACATGCGCACCGCCGTTTTTAAATCGATCGCCGGGCGATTGGCGCCGAGCGAGTCCATTACCTGCGCGGACTGACTGGCCTGCGGTTTGGCGATAGCCACCAGCACCACCAGCAGCAGCGCGGCGGCCGAGCCCATCCAGAACACCCACTCCGGGTTAACGCTGAACAGCATCCCCGCCGTGGTGGCGCACAGCGCCCAGCCCAGGCAACCAAAGGTGCGCGCCTTGCCGTATTCAAACCCGCTGTTGCGGCTTACCCGTTCGATATAGGCCTCCATCGCGCCGGCGCCGGCGGAGAACACAAAGCCAATGTAAGCGCCGCCGCTCAACGCCCCGAGCCAGATATTGGTTTTCAGCAGCGGAGCGAAAACATAAAGGAAGAAGGGAGCAATCAGCACCAGCAAAACGGTCACGATCCACATCAGGTGTTTTTTCAGCCCCAGCTTGTCAGAGATCACCCCGAGGATCGGCTGGAAACAGATGGCGAACAGCGACAGGCTGGAGAAAACGAGGCCGGTTTCGGTTTTATTCAGGCCGATGACGTCCGACAGCCAGATCGGCAGAAACGGAAAGCAGGTGGCCATGATGAAGAAGTAGAGAAAGAAGAACAGCCCGAAAATCCAGAAGTTGGGGTTGTTTTTGTGGGTACAGACGGTCGGGTTCATTATATTTTCCTCAAGAAGGGCCGCGGCGCGGCCCGGTACCATCACACGCGTTGCAGGCCAATCAGAATGGCGCTTTCCGGGTCGAGGATGGGCAGCGCCAGCCCCGCCTGCTGTAGCCACTCACCGCTTACGGTCTGCGGCGTCGTCATCCATGCCGGCAGCTTCCGCATGGTGTGGCCGCCCTCGCCGGTGATCTGTATGTTCGGATGATCGAGGAGCGTCACCTGATAGCGGGCGCTCGCCTCCAGCCCCGCCAGGCGCAGCGGCGCCATCAGGGTGTAGTCCGGCATCGCCAGCTGGCTGACGAGGAAAATCGCCTGCGCTTTATCCGGGCTGACGACGCCATGGGCAAGGGTGGTGGCGTCCGGCATATCCATCCGCCACTGCACGCCGTGATGGATCACGTCGCGCCACTGCTTATGCAGGGCCGCGTATTTCCGGTACCCGGCGCGTTCTTCTTCATCGGCGCTCACCGGATCCAGCTCAAGCCCCATATGACCGAACAGCGCCGTCAGGCCGCGGAAGGCGATACTGTGCTGGCGGAAGGTGGCATGACAGTGGCGATTACCGATGTGCGCGCCCATCACCTCCGGCGGGAAGAAGTAGCTCATGCCGCGCTGGATGGTATTGCGTTCAAGGGCGTCATTGTTGTCAGAAGCCCAGAAGCGATGGCTGCGCTTGAGGACTTCATAATCGATACGACCGCCGCCGGAGGAGCAGGATTCAAATTCAATATGCGGGAAGCGGGCCACCAGCGTATCGAGCAGGCGATAGAACTGGCGGGTTTGCGCATCGGCGGCAGCTTTACCGTTATGCCCCGGCTGCACCAGCTCGCGGTTCATATCCCACTTCACGTAGTCCACCGCGTGCTCGCCCAGCAGCCAGCTCATCCGCTCCAGCAGATAATCAAAGGCTTCCGGAATATTCAGGTTCAGGACAAACTGATGACGCCCGGGAAGCGGCGTATAGCCCGGCAGCGCCAGCACCCAATCAGGGTGTGCCCGAAACAGATCAGAATCCGGGTTAATCATCTCAGGCTCCACCCAGATGCCGAACTCCATCCCCAGCGATTTCACGTGGTCGATAACCGGCGTCAGGCCGTGGGGATATTTGTCCTCATCGAGATACCAGTCGCCGAGCGCCGCCCAGTCGTCGTTGCGTCCTTTAAACCAGCCGTCGTCAATGATAAAACGCTCCACGCCCAGCGCCGCTGCTTCATCCGCCATGCGCATGATGTAGTCCGGATCGTGGTCGAAATAGATCCCCTCCCAGGTGTTGAGATGCACCGGGCGCGGCTTGTTGCCCGGGAAGCGAATAATCCGTTCGCGCAGATAACGATGGAACTGCTGGCTCATACCGTTCAGCCCGTTCGCCGAATAGCTGGCATACAGGTACGGCGTCCATAAGGTTTCCCCTTCCGCCAGCGCCATTTCGCCAGGCAGATAGAGCGCCTCGGCCTGCAGATAGCGGCGGCCATCGGTTTTCACCTCCGCCCGCAGGCGATGGTTGCCGCTCCAGCCCAGATGCACACCCCAGACTTCACCCTGCATCTCGCTAAAGGCGTGGCTGCCGGTGATCAGGGCCGGGAAATGTTCGTGAGAGGTACGCCCGCGGCGGTTCTCCAGCACAAAGCTGTCGTGCTCCAGGGTCAGGCGATGAGGCTGAAACTCGCGGATCCAGCGGCCGTGGAAAGCCATTACCTCGCGAGCGCGTTCGGCGACCGGCAGCGTGACCGCCAGGCGATCCACCTGCCATGGGCTGGCGCACAGATTGGTCACGCCATGGCGCACGCTCAGCACGCCGCTGCTATCAAGCTGGATTTCACTGCACAACCGCAGGCCGGCCTGCGGGTCTTCGCTGACCAGGGTCAGCGTCTGGCCCTCGTGCCGCACTTCGCTGGTGGCGAAAATCGGCGAGGCATCCAGCCCCTGGCGATGGCCTTCAATGCCCGGAGCGCCAAACAGACCATGGCCCAGCTCCGCCATTAAGGTGACCGGGGAATCGACGTCGAGGCGGCCATTGGCGACCGGCCGCGTCAGGCTGTCGGCATCCTGCGGCGAAAAGTGGCTTAAATGCGGCCCCCAGTAGATAATTTCGGCGAAAGGGTGGGTTTTGATCACCACGTCAGCCGCTGCGCTTTGCAGGCGTATAATCGAATCAGACATTAGACATCTCCACTTCAAGGAATGCCTTACTGTTGATCCGAAACGTTTCGGACACCAACCAAAACGTTTCGGATCCGTGATCGAGTTCAGGAAATTAATCTGTGGAGAGCGGTATCAGGCGGTTTCGCCGGGGATGAATTCTGGCTGCCAGAGCACCTGGAGCGAGGCCAGATCCTCGCCGGCGATTAAGCGGCGGACCATCGTGGCTATCTGGCGTCCCACCCCCTGTCGGGTGGACTGAACCACTGCGCCTACCGGGGTGTCGATGATGCTGTCCTGCGGCAAACCGTCGTAGACCACCAGTGAGACGCGATCGGCGCCGGTAAGACGCCCGAGCTGAGCCAGGGCCATCGCCGCGCCGTCGCCATGGGTGTTGCAGTCGGTGACAATCGCCGTTGGCGGTTCAGGCAAGCGCAGCAGCTCCATCGTTGCCTGAAACCCGCCGCGGCGGGTGGGCGGCACGCTGCGCAGCCAGGTTTCCGCCAGGCCCGCTTCGCGCAGGGCTTCCAGGTAACCGTTGCGCCGTTGGGTAATAAACGCCTGATTATTATTTTCACTCAGCAGCGCGATGCGCCGATGCCCCTGGCTAATCAGATGGCGGGTGGCGCGGTAGGTGCCCGCCTGGTTATCGAAATCAAACCAGGCGTAGGGCTGCGGCAGGCGGCTACGGCCCAGCGCGAGGAAAGGAAAGCCGGAAGAGAGCAGCTGAATCAGGCGCGGGTCGTCGTCCAGGGTATGCGCGACGATCAGCGCATCGACGCGACGGCTCTGCACCATGCGCATATACCCGTGCTTATCGGCCTGTTCATCATCGGCGATCAGCAGTAAATCAATCTCATAGCGCGCCAGTTCGTGGCTGATTTCTCCCACCATTTCGAGAAAGACGTTGTTATTCAGCGGCGCGGGACGTACCGGGAACACGAGGCCAACGGCGTCGATTTTGCCCATTTTCAGGCGACGCGCGAACGTGTTTGGCCGATATCCGCGACGCTGCGCTTCAGCCTCGACGCGAGCACGGGTCTCCTGCGACACATCATCATAGCCGTTTAACGCGCGGCTGACGGTCGTAACCGAGATCCCAAGTTCTTTAGCAATGGCTTTCAGCGACATAGGTATGCCTGTCTTCGCGGAAGAATGCGGCTAGTGTCCCGCAATACGGCTATGGCGTCCAGCGAGAGCGCGACGCCCGCCGGTGCGATATCAGTTTTGCTCAGCGATCAGCAGCGCCTGCGTATCCGGCTCCAGGGCCTGAAACACATGCTCCTGATCCGCCGGGTAGCAGATATAGTCGCCCTCGCCGAGCTCTTCCGGCGCCGACGTCAATCCTACCCGCGCGCGTCCCTGAGTGACGATAATATGTTCCACTGACCCTGGCGGATGCGGATGCGAAATGCGGTCGGCGCCGGGCTGGGTGAGCAGCAAATAGATGTCCCGACGCGCGCCGGGCGGACAGGCGGCCAGCAAAATAGCCTGATAGTTCGCCTGCTCCGCCACCACTTTTGTCCCCTCGCCGCGGCGGATCACCTGCGTTTTGTTCACCTGCGGCTCAAGCAGCCGGGCAAATGGAATATCCAGCGCCACGCAGAGCGACCACAGCGTTTCCAGACTAGGATTACCGTTGCCGGACTCCAGTTGCGATAGCGTGGATTTGGCGATACCCGCCCGACGCGCGACTTCCGCCAGCGAAAGCCCGGTCCGCGCCCGCTCCCGCACCAGACTTTTGGCGATAACGCTGATTGGCTGTGTCATACCCGCCCCTTTGTTTTTTATATCGAACGATTCGTTCGCCTTGAAAAACGATTATTATGTGTTCATTATAATGGAAATTCGTTCGATATGGCTAAGTGATATGAAACAAACTCTCTCCAGTCTCAGCGGAGACACGATAAAAGCGATTGCTTTAGTTTGCCTCGCCGTCGGGGTGGTGGGCATGTCCTATGGGTCGCTGGCGGTGGCTTACGGCTTCCCCTTATGGGTGCCGCTCGTGCTTTCGGTGTCCGTGCTGGCGGGCGCCTCTGAATTTATGTTTATCGGCATTGTCGCCAGCGGCGGTAGCCCACTGGCCGCCGCCGCCGCTGGCCTGTTAGTCAACGCGCGTCATATCCCTTTCGGGGTGACCGTGCGCGAACTGGTGGGTCAGCGCGGCTTAAGCTTTATCGGGTGCCACATTATGAACGACGAGAGCGTGGTCTTTGGCTTGTCGCAGCCCACCCCCGCGCAGCGCAAAGCGGCCTACTGGCTGTGCGGCGCCGGCGTGGCGCTGATCTGGCCTTTGGGTACGCTCACCGGCGCCGCCGTCGGCAAACTGCTGCCGGCGCCGGAGACCATCGGGCTTGATGCGGTCTTCCCGGCAATCCTGCTGGCGCTAGTGATCCCGGCCTTTAAAAACCGTACCACACTGATCCGCGCCGCCAGCGGCGCCGCGCTGGCGCTTGCCGCCGTGCCGTTTGCGCCTACCGGGCTGCCGGTGCTGCTCTCGCTGTTTGGTTTACTGTCGAGGAAAAAATAATGGGCAATATGACGCTGTTTATCGCCGGTATCGCCATCCTGTCGCTGGGAACCTATCTGATGCGTCTTGGCGGCGCGAAGCTTGGTAATCGGCTGGCCTTTTCCGAGCGCTCGCAGGCGCTGCTTTCCGATGCGGCGACGGTGCTGCTTTTTTCCGTCGCCCTGGCCACCACTTTCTATGAAGGCGCGCATTTCGCCGGCATGGCGCGCGTTCTGGGCGTTGCCGTCGCGGTGTTCCTCGCCTGGCGCAAGGTGCCGCTGATCGGCGTAATTATCGCCGCGGCGGTGGTGACGGCGCTGCTGCGGCTGGCGGGTATGCCCTAGGACGGGTATGCGAAATTCGCCAGGCCGGTGCGTTGTCCGCTAATTGTGCCTTCAAGCCAGTGAATAACCGGCGTTATCTCCAGCGGGCGCCGCTGGTCTATCGTCAGAAGGGGCCCTAAAGACATGGGCTGCGCACGCCCGGCCAGCTGGGCCAGCTCCGGCAGATACTCTTCGCCGGGGTGGCCCGGCGACCGCGTCGCCAGCCGCGAGGCATAGCGCGCGACCGCCAGCTCGGGGGAGATATGGTTCCAGATCTCAATCACCTGCTCCACGCCCGCCTGCTGCAGCAATTTTTGCAAGGTCTCCCGGGGCTGGAAGCCGAACCAGGCGTCGATCAACCAGACCATGCTGGCAGGCGATGCGCCGACAATCGACCAGATCACCTCATACGCCGCACAGCCCAGTTGGCGATTCATTGGCCGGTCGACCGGGGCCAGACGCGCCATAAAAGGCTCTTTGATGCCGTCGATCGTCAATACCGGCAGGCTGAAGGTCTCCGCCAGCAAACGGGTGATGGTACTCTTCCCCGAAGCCGGAATGCCGTTGATTAAAATAGCCGTTTTGCAGACTGGAGTCAGATGTCTGTTCATAGTAATGCGACAACCTCCTCCCGGCTGCGGGCCATCCGCAGTTTGGCCATCGTGTCATTGTTATCCAGCAGCGCGACGATGGAGCGGATCCCCTCCTCGATATGCGCATTGCTATCCCGGGCGCCAAACATAATGACGATGTCGGCCTTTTCACTGTCTGCAAAGGGAATCGGCTTTTCCAACAGCACCAGGCTAAAGCAGTTGCGTCTGACGCCGCACTCGGGTCGGGCATGGGGGATAGCAATACCTTCATCGAAAACGTAATAGGCACCATGGTTCAGGGTATTGTCGATCACCGCCTGGCTATATTCGGTCGAAATAAAGCCTTTTGCCTCCAGCGGGCGGGCAGCCAGCTTTATTACCCGCTGCCAGTCGGACTCCACAACGCCAACCTGAATGGCATCGGCCTCAATAAGCAGTTCTTTTATGGTCATTCTGTATTCCTAAATATTGCGGCGAATAATATTGCGTAAATTATCAATCTGCAGAAACAGCGTATCAATATCCTGCCGGTGGGTGGTGCTTTTGGCATATATGGATAGCGCCCGGTTGTAAGTCAGCATCAATGTTTTTTGCACCTCGCTATTGCCAGGCTGGCGCTGTAGTTCGCCTTCCAGCCTGGCAATCTCCTCCGCCAACTGACGGGACTGTTGATCATAATCCTGCAGCGGGGTTTGCTCTTTTTTCCACAACGTTTTCAATGATTCAAACATAGCAAGTTCCCTCCCTGGCGGAAGACAGGGCAACGAAATAGAGAGTGACGGAGAAAACGTTATTTAAATAACGCCATTTTTTCCATTAAGACATCAGTGACAGCCTGGTTGGCGGGAATTAAGAATTTCCGTACGCTGTCATTCACTTTCCCTTTCTCAAACGTCGTTTTACAGCGGTCAACCCACTGCACGTTCATTTCCGTCCCGACGTTCACTTTATTAATCCCTTCGGTGACGGCCAGCCGCATATCCTCATCGCTGACGCCGGTACCGCCGTGCAGCACCAGCGGCACGCCGGTCGCCGCGCTAATCTGTTTCAGCCGCTGGTGCTGTATCTGCGCTTTACCGGTGTAGAGGCCATGCACAGTGCCCACCGAGACGGCCAGCATATCGACCTGGGTCTCCTCCACAAAGCGTTTCGCGTCTTCGACGGTGGTAAAACAGATAGCTTCCGCCGCCACCGCTTTTCCATCCTCTGACCCGCCGATCGCCCCCAGTTCGCCTTCTACCGTAATATTGCGCGGGCGGGCCATCTCCACCACTATTCGCGTATTACCGATATTTTCCTCAAGGCTTAAATGTGAGCCGTCGTACATCACCGACGAAAAGCCCGCGTTCATTGCCGTCTCGATGGCCTTAATATCTGAGCAGTGGTCAAGATGCAGACAGGTTGGAATATTTTCACTGTCCGCTAATGAACGCACGGCGTCGACCAGCAAACGATAGCCGAGGTACTCCGCGGTCCCGGTTGAAATTTGGATCATTAACGGGCTGTGGCTGTTTTGCGCGGCTTTGAAAAATGCCGGTAGCATCTCAATACAGTGCAAGTTAAACGAGCCAATCGCTTTAAATTTTCTCTCTTGGGCAATTTTTAAAATCTCATTGAAATTATACAGACTCATGAACATTTTCCCCTTTCGGCTTAGCGGATTTCCCGTTGACAAACCATGCCAGTGCGGCGACAAACACAATAAATAAGGCGACAAAGAGCCAGTTATTCTGGAAGGCGTGGCCTAATACCAGACCCGAGCTGATGACGTCAGAGTCGCTGAAGGTGACGCCCGTAAAGCCGTAACTCTCCAGCATGGGCACCAGAATGGCCGGCAGAAACGTGATAAACAGACCGTGAATAACCCCGCCGATCATCGCCCCGCGGCGTCCGCCCAGCGCGTTGCCAAATACCCCTGCCGTGCCGCCGGCGAAAAAGTTGGTTAACAGCCCGGGGAGGATCATCGCCAGACCGAACATTGGGAAGACCAGCATGCCGATAATCGAGCCGACGGTCGTCGCCAGAAATCCGACAATCACCGCATTCGGCGCATAAGGAAACAGTACCGGGCAATCGAGAGCCGGCTTCGCATCCGGAACAATACGCATCGCGATACCGCGAAAGGCCGGCACCAGTTCATTGAGCAATAAACGCACGCCGCTATAGAGGACAAAAACTCCGGCGACAAACTGAATGGACTGCATAAAGGCATACATCAGGTAGTTAATCCCGCCGGAGAACTGCGCGATGTACTGCGGGCCTGCCGCGATAGCCGGGATGAGATACATCGGCACCATCACCACCGCCATGGCCAGATAGGTATCCTGCAGAAACTTAAAGTTATCAGGCAGCTCGAGATCTTCCGTGGAGCGGGAACCTTTGCCGACGACCTTCGCGACGGCGGCCTGCACCAGATAACCGATGGTACAGAAGTGCCCCAGGGCTACGTCGTCAGACCCGGTTATGCGCCTGACCACCGGCTGCGCCAGGGCCGGCATTAACACCGCCATCACGCCGCCGAAGATGCCCCCGGTTAAAATCAGCGGTACGCCGGTGAGCCCGGATTTATAGCCAATCACGGCGCCGATCGTCGCCATCCACAGCAGCGCCTGACCGGTCAGGAAAATATATTTTAGCGGCGTCAGACGGGCGATAATTATATTGACGGCAAAGATCACCAGCAGCGTCAGCGCCACTTCCGAACCTAATTCCCGATTCGCTAACCCGGCGATGGCGGCCACATCGGTAATGTAGCCCTTCATGCCAAACCCCTGGGTGAAGATATCGTTGAGGAAGGTTAGCGTGGCGACAATGATGTTGATCCCGGCCATCATAATTAAGAAGCCGAGCAGCGTTTTAAACGTCCCTTCCGCGGTTTTGCCCGGGGATTTCTTTTGCAGGATCAGGCCAAGCATGGCAATAAAAGCAATAAGAATAGATGCCTGACCAAGTAAATCCTTAACGATAAACGCAACGAAGCTATTCATAATCAGCCACCTTCAGATGACGTTCTTTTAAGAATGCGACGATTTTGGTTTCAATTTCCTCTTTATCCGTAAGTTTATTGAGCACCACGACGCGTTTAATTTCCTCTTCAGTGGCATCGGCGGTTAAGATGTCGGCAAAGGTTTTTTGCGTCAAAATCATATCCGATTTAAAGGCTCCGGCTTCGGATACGGTGGTGTGTTCAATATGAGCGGGAATTTCCAGCTTTTTTAAAACTGCCTTCGCCGTCATTTCAATGGCAAAGCTTGAACCGAGGCCGCAGCCACATACGCATAAAATTTTCAGCATGGAGGGTCTCCTCAAATAATATTGAGTTGCTTGGCAAGTTTATAATGATGTCCTTCAGTATCGACCAGACGTTTTTTCATACTGACTAAATCAATCGGAATAGGTTTATTACTGGAATTAATTATTATGGCTTTATTTTTCATACCTGACTGAATACAGCGAACCACCTCACTGGCCATAATGGTGCCCTGATAAATCTCTTCACAGGTCGGGTCACCGCTGCGTAAGCCATAGCCGACAATCGTTTTACGGATACGAACGCCAATTTGCGGTTCAAGCTGTTTGATCATGGTATCAATCGCTCCCTGAAAGCCGGGAGAGTACTCTTTGGTGTAGCCTTCTGAGCAGAGGATAACGACGCTGTTCTGCATGCTCAGCTTCCGGGTAATCCGTTCCGCAAGCATGGCCAGCGGCATCTGCGCCTCCGGGATCAGGGCAATATCCGCATTGCATTTAATGGCGGACTGTAACGTTAGTTCTCCACAATAACCTCCTAATATCTCAACCATAAAAACCCGCCCCGGCAGCGCTCTCCCGGTATTTCTTAAACGGGAGACTTCTTTAATAATCTGCTCGCAGGCCGTGGAAAAACCAATCGTATAATCACTACCATATACATCATTATCGATAGTCATTCCCACGCCAAAGCAATTAATATCAAATTCACTTAGGGTATTGAGAAACTGCAAGCTGCCATCCCCCCCGGCCATAATAAGCACATCAATACGCAACGATTTAAGTTTTTTAGCAATCATTTCATATTCGCTGCGCTGCAGTTTGCGACTGGTGCGTCCGGAGGTAATGATCGGCACAGCGGTAATAGAGAAATCAACCAGATCGCGCCACGCGATATCCTGATGATTTTTCTCCAGCAGGCCAGGAATACCGCCATTAAACAGGGTGATCTCGGCATCAGCCTGCCTGGCAATCTGGAATATAAAATTATTCATTCCCGAAACATCCCCGCCGCTAATAACGATGCCAATTTTCATGATGCTTCCTCGCTCATTTGCCTGACGACATTTTTCCCTGACTGCAAGACTTCTATTTGCAATGGAGATCACATAATGCGTATTAAATTAGGTCCGTGAATAGTTGACAGGAGTGATATCACGCTTATTTTTGTGACAAACATCTCATTAAAAGAGAGTGATCTTCATCGCTTTCTGGTTTTAATATCTTTATATTTCATAGCGTTAAAACATCGAGATATTCAGCATTGAAGATGTTTTATTTGCGGTAATAATGGGGATTTAAGAAAAGAACGGAAACGTGAGTACTGCCACATTTTTTTCGCGGCGGTGGGAAATAGTGGCTGTTTTTTGCCAAAGCGGAAACAAAAAAAGCGCCCTGAGGCGCTCTTTCGACAGTAGCGTTACGCTTATTTGTTCAGTTCCGCAGTCATATGCACGCGGTTGCCGGTAAACGCTTCGGTAATTTTGTAAGACGAAGCGCCAGCAGCCTGGGCCTGAGCGGCGATTTTCGCTTCCGCGCCGTCCATCGTTGTCGCGGTAGCGGTGACGGTTTCAGCAGCGAAGGAAGCAAAAGAGGCGGCCATAGCGATTACTGCGACAAAAGTTTTGATGCTTTTCATGAGATAAACCCTTTCATTTAGTTGTTTAGATAAGGCGTTGTGCCTTGATGTGTTAAATAGTAGCCCGCACATCACCAAACAAAAAGCGGAAGGATTTGCTGTCATTGTTCAAATTTACTGATCAACTTTTAACCCGCATTCAAACGCTGCGGGTGGGTGTAGATCGTCGCCCTGCCCGGCTTGCAAAAGCCCACCAGCGTCAGGTTGCAGCGCTCGGCGACTTCCACCGCTAAGGTGGTAGCTGCTGATACCGCGAACAGGATCTCGACGCCGCACATCGCGGCTTTCTGCACCATTTCATAGCTGGCGCGGCTGGATACCAGCGCGGCGCCAGGCAGCCAGCCCTCGCCGATTTCCGCCCGCCGGCCGAGCAGTTTATCCAGCGCCACATGCCGGCCGACGTCTTCAAAACCGCCCGCCAGTTCGCCCGTCGACCGGACCCAGGCGGCCGCGTGGGTGCAGCCGGTGAGTCGGCCGATCGGTTGAAAGTCGTTAAGATGCGCCAGAGCCTGGTCGAGGTTGGCGAGATCGAACGTCTGGGTGAACGGCAGCGGCTGGACCGGCTTACCAATATCATTGAGCTGCTCGACGCCGCATACCCCGCAGCCGGTGCGCCCGGCCAGCGCGCGTCGCCGGGCTTTGAGCCCCATAAAACGCCGGCTGGAGAGTTCAATCTGCACTTCAAGGCCGTTGCACATCGACACCACGTCCATGCCGAAAATCTCCCGCCGATGCTCAATAATCCCTTCGGATAAGGAGAAGCCGACGGCGAATTGCTCGAGGTCTTTCGGCGTGGCCATCATCACTACGTGGGAGATACCGTTGTAGACCAGCGCGACGGGGACCTCTTCCGCTAACTCATCTGGCTGAGGGTGTTGCAGATCCTCGCGCTTCCAGAGGGAGACCTGGCGATATCCTGTGATGTTCGTCACATTTTCGATTTGTTCGAGAGGCTTCTTGTTCACTTTGCTTTAACCGTATTGGAACAGGCATACACACAATGTGGTATTCTGTTTTTATCCCTTCAGGAATGAGGGAAATATGCCCTAATTCTGAACCTTTGCGGCCTTCACCGCAAAGCAAATAACTACATGTGACAATGTCGAAACAAGGAGCGAACCATGCAGGTCAGCAGAAGGCAGTTCTTTAAGATCTGCGCTGGCGGTATGGCGGGAACCACGGCAGCAGCGCTGGGCTTTGCCCCGGCAACTGCGCTCGCGGAGACACGGCAGTACAAATTGCTGCGCACACGCGAAACCCGTAACACCTGCACATACTGTTCTGTCGGCTGTGGGCTGTTGATGTATAGCCTCGGCGACGGCGCAAAAAACGCCAAAGCATCCATTTTCCATATCGAAGGCGATCCGGATCATCCGGTTAACCGTGGTGCGCTCTGCCCGAAAGGGGCCGGTCTGGTGGACTTTATCCATTCTGAAAGCCGCCTGAAATTCCCGGAATATCGCGCGCCAGGCTCCGATAAATGGCAGCAAATCAGCTGGGACGAAGCCTTCGATCGCATCGCGAAGCTGATGAAAGAGGACCGCGACGCCAACTTTATCGCGCAAAACGACGCCGGCACCACCGTCAACCGCTGGTTGACCACCGGGATGCTGTGCGCCTCCGCTTCCAGTAACGAAACCGGCTATTTAACGCAAAAATTCACCCGCGCCCTCGGGATGCTGGCGGTGGATAACCAGGCGCGTGTCTGACACGGACCAACGGTAGCAAGTCTTGCTCCAACATTTGGTCGCGGTGCGATGACCAACCACTGGGTGGATATTAAGAACGCCAACCTGGTCGTGGTGATGGGCGGTAACGCCGCTGAAGCGCATCCGGTGGGATTCCGCTGGGCGATGGAAGCCAAAATCCATAACGGTGCCAAACTCATCGTTATCGATCCGCGCTTCACGCGTACAGCGTCGGTGGCTGATTTCTATACCCCGATTCGTTCCGGTACCGACATTACCTTCCTGTCGGGCGTGATCCTGTACCTGCTGAATAACGAAAAATTCAACCGCGAATACACCGAAGCCTACACCAACGCCAGCCTGATCGTGCGTGAGGACTACAGCTTCGACGACGGGCTGTTCAGCGGCTATAACGCAGAAAAACGCCAGTACGACAAAACCAGCTGGAACTATGAGCTGGACGAAAACGGCTTCGCCAAACGCGATACCACGCTGCAACATCCGCGCTGCGTCTGGAACCTGCTGAAGCAGCACGTTTCCCGTTATACCCCGGATGTGGTCGAAAACATCTGCGGTACGCCGAAGGCCGACTTCCTCAAAGTCTGTGAATACATTGCCGAAACCAGCGCGCCGGATAAAACCGCGTCGTTCCTGTACGCTCTCGGCTGGACCCAGCACTCCATCGGCGCGCAGAACATCCGCACCATGGCGATGATCCAGCTGCTGCTCGGCAACATGGGGATGGCAGGCGGCGGCGTCAACGCCCTGCGCGGCCACTCCAATATCCAGGGTCTGACCGACCTCGGCCTGCTCTCTACCAGCCTGCCGGGCTACATGTCGCTGCCTAACGAAAAACAGGCCGACCTGCAGACCTACCTGACGGCTAACACGCCGAAGCCGCTGCTGAAAGACCAGGTCAACTACTGGGGCAACTATCCGAAGTTCTTCGTCTCCATGATGAAAGCCTTCTTCGGCGATAAAGCGACAGCAGAAAACAGCTGGGGCTTTGACTGGCTGCCGAAGTGGGATAAGAGCTACGACGTTCTGCAGTACTTCGAGATGATGAATCAGGGCAAAGTGAATGGCTATATTTGCCAGGGCTTTAACCCGGTCGCCTCGTTCCCAAACAAAAACAAGGTCGTCGCTTCCCTGTCGAAGCTGAAGTTCCTCGTGACCATCGACCCGCTCAATACCGAAACGTCCACCTTCTGGCAAAACCACGGTGAGTCGAACGATGTTGACCCGTCGACAATCCAGACCGAAGTGTTCCGTCTGCCGTCCACCTGCTTCGCCGAAGAGAACGGGTCTATCGTCAACTCCGGCCGCTGGCTGCAGTGGCACTGGAAAGGTGCGGACGCCCCGGGGATCGCTGTCACCGATGGCGAAATCCTCGCCGGTATCTTCACTCGCCTGCGTAAGATGTATGCCGAAGAGGGTGGCCCGGCGCCAGAGCCAGTGCTCAACATGACGTGGAATTACTCCACACCGCATGAGCCGGCGTCGGAAGAAGTGGCGATGGAAAGCAACGGTAAAGCGCTGGCGGATATTACCGACCCGGCGACCGGCGCGGTGATCGTCAAGAAAGGGCAGCAGCTGAGCTCCTTCGCACAGCTACGCGACGACGGCACGACCTCCAGCGGCTGCTGGATCTTCGCCGGCAGCTGGACGCCGGAAGGCAACCAGATGGCGCGCCGCGATAACGCCGATCCGTCCGGTCTGGGCAATACGCTGGGCTGGGCCTGGGCATGGCCGCTCAACCGCCGCATCCTGTATAACCGCGCCTCCGCGGACCCGCAGGGTAAACCGTGGGATCCTAAACGTCAGTTGCTGAAGTGGGACGGCGCGAAATGGGGCGGCGTGGATATTCCGGACTACAGCGCCGCCGCGCCTGGCAGCGACGTCGGTCCGTTTATCATGCAGCCGGAAGGGATGGGCCGTCTGTTCGCTATCGATAAGATGGCGGAAGGACCGTTCCCGGAACACTACGAGCCGTTTGAAACGCCGCTCGGGACTAACCCGCTGCACCCGAACGTGGTCTCTAACCCGGCCGCTCGCGTCTTCAAAGGCGATCTCGAGCAGATGGGCAAAGCGGAGAAATTCCCGTACGTCGGCACCACTTACCGCCTGACCGAACACTTCCACTACTGGACCAAGCACGCGCTGCTTAACGCCATCGCGCAGCCGGAGCAGTTTGTGGAGATCGGTGAAAAACTGGCGAATAAGCTAGGCATCAGCCATGGCGATACCGTCAAGGTCTCCTCCAACCGCGGCTACATCAAGGCCAAGGCGGTGGTGACCAAACGTATTCGCACGCTGAAAGTGGACGGTAAGGATATCGATACCATCGGCATTCCTATTCACTGGGGCTATGAGGGCGTGGCGAAAAAAGGCTTTATAGCCAATACCCTGACGCCGTTCGTCGGTGATGCGAACACGCAGACGCCGGAGTTCAAAGCTTTCCTCGTGAACGTGGAAAAGGTGTAACGGAGACGACTTATGGCTTATCAATCGCAAGATATTATTCGTCGTTCCGCGACTAACGGTTTCACCCCCGCGCCTCAGGCGCGGGACCACCAGCAGGAGGTGGCGAAGCTTATCGACGTCACCACCTGTATCGGCTGCAAAGCCTGTCAGGTGGCCTGCTCCGAATGGAACGATATTCGTGATGAAGTCGGTCACAACGTCGGGGTGTATGACAACCCGGCGGACCTGACCGCCAAGTCATGGACGGTAATGCGCTTCTCGGAAGTGGAGCAAAACGACAAGCTGGAATGGCTCATCCGCAAAGATGGCTGCATGCACTGCGCCGATCCGGGCTGCCTGAAGGCCTGCCCGTCAGAAGGCGCGATCATTCAGTACGCCAACGGCATCGTCGATTTCCAGTCCGAGCAGTGCATCGGCTGCGGTTACTGTATCGCCGGCTGTCCTTTCGATGTGCCGCGTCTGAACCCGGAAGACAACCGCGTCTACAAATGTACCCTGTGCGTAGACCGCGTTACCGTCGGCCAGGAACCGGCCTGCGTGAAAACCTGCCCAACCGGCGCCATCCACTTTGGCTCCAAAGAGGATATGAAAACGCTGGCCGGCGAGCGCGTGGCTGAGCTGAAAACCCGCGGTTACGACAATGCGGGCCTGTACGATCCGGCCGGCGTCGGCGGCACCCACGTCATGTACGTGCTGCACCATGCCGACAAGCCGAATCTGTACCACGGCCTGCCGGAAAACCCGGAGATCAGCCAGACCGTCAAGTTCTGGAAAGGCATCTGGAAACCGCTGGCGGCCGTCGGCTTCGCCGCGACCTTCGCAGCCAGTATCTTCCACTACGTCGGCGTCGGTCCGAACCGCGCGGAAGAGGAAGAGGACAACCTGCATGAAGAGAAAGACGAGGTGCGCAAATGAAACGACGTGACACCATCGTGCGCTACACGGCGCCGGAACGCATCAACCACTGGGTCACCGCCTTCTGCTTCATCCTGGCGGCGGTAAGCGGGTTAGGCTTTTTCTTCCCGTCCTTTAACTGGCTGATGCATATCCTCGGCACGCCGCAGCTGGCGCGAATTCTCCACCCATTCGTCGGGGTGGTGATGTTCGCGTCGTTCATCATCATGTTTTTCCGTTACTGGCACCACAACCTAATCAATCGGGATGATATCTTTTGGGCGAAGAATATTCGTAAGATCGTCGTCAACGAGGAGGTAGGCGATACCGGGCGCTATAACTTCGGCCAGAAATGCGTATTCTGGGCGGCGATTATCTTCCTGGTACTGCTGCTGGTGAGCGGTGTGATCATCTGGCGTCCGTATTTTGCGCCGGCTTTCTCAATCCCGGTGATCCGATTTGCGCTGATGCTGCATTCATTTGCCGCAGTGGCGTTAATTGTGGTTATCATGGTGCATATCTACGCCGCCCTCTGGGTGAAAGGCACCATTACCGCGATGGTGGAAGGCTGGGTCACCAGTACGTGGGCGAAGAAACATCACCCGCGCTGGTACCGAGAGGTCCGCCAGAAACAGGAAAAGTCATCTGAATGAGTATTCGCATAATCCCGCAAGACGAGCTGGGTTCGAGCGAGAAACGCACGGCGGAAGCCATTCCGCCGCTACTGTTCCCCAGACTGAAAAATTTGTATAACCGCCGCGCTGAACGCCTGCGCGAGCTGGCCGCCAACAACCCGCTGGGCGATTATCTGCGCTTTGCCGCGCTGATCGCCCATGCCCAGGAAGTGGTGCTGTACGACCATCCGCTGCAGATGGATCTTACCGCCCGCATTAAAGCGGCCAGCGAACAGGGCAAGCCGCCGCTGGATATCCACGTCCTGCCGCGCGACAAACACTGGCATAAGCTGCTGCACTCGCTGATTGCCGAGCTGAAGCCGGAGATGAGCGGCCCGGCGCTGGCGGTGATTGAGAATCTGGAAAAAGCCTCTGAGCAGGAGCTGGAGCAGATGGCCAGCGCGCTGTTTGCTTCCGACTTCGCCTCGGTCAGCAGCGATAAAGCGCCGTTCATCTGGGCCGCGCTGTCGCTCTACTGGGCGCAGATGGCCAGTCTGATCCCCGGGAAAGCGCGCGCCGAATACGGCGAACAGCGCCAGTTCTGCCCGGTGTGCGGCTCGATGCCGGTCTCCAGCATCGTGCAGATCGGTACCACCCAGGGGCTGCGCTATCTGCACTGCAATCTGTGCGAAACCGAGTGGCACGTGGTACGCGTCAAATGTAGCAATTGCGAACAGAGCCGCGATCTGCACTACTGGTCACTGGACAACGAGCAGGCTGCGGTGAAAGCTGAAAGCTGTGGCGACTGCGGAACCTACCTGAAGATTATGTATCAGGAGAAGGATCCAAAAGTCGAAGCCGTCGCCGACGATTTGGCATCCCTGGTACTCGACGCCCGCATGGAGCAGGAAGGCTTCGCCAGAAGCTCAATAAACCCGTTCATGTTCCCCGGCGAAGGGGAGTAAGTTCTCATCAAACCGGGAAGCACTTGCGACCCGGTCTTTCAATGCGCTTCTATAAAGCTCATCTTGCTACGCCATTGGCTTACAGTAATCGAATCAGGCTCGTACAGCTACCAGTCACACATTACAAGTGCCAAACCGCAGTATCCAGCACCTCGGCCGGCGTACACGCATTTTTGCGAGCCGCTTTCCAGAACGTAAAGGCGATCTCATCAAGTCTGTCTTTTCGCCATAATCCAGGCTATAACACTGGATATTAAAACAGTATAAGGAACTTCACATGGCGCTGGAAAAAGGGATTGCTTCGCTGGTTGAGGCGTTTATTGCGGCAGAGCGTCCGTCATCACGCGTTCAACATATTGATGATCGGAGAGCCGGCTATATCGCCAGCGCGGTGCTCGCCGGAGAGATGGAAACGAGAGTGCGGGTGGAGGATATCACGCTGGAGGGGATGAACTTCCGCATCGTTTCACCGCCCACCGCCAGCGGCTTGTTGCCGACACTTATCTACTACCACGGCGGCTGTTTTGTCAGCGGCGGCTTTGCCACCCACGACAATCAGCTCCGTCAGCTAGCCTGGTTCAGCGGCTGCCGGGTGATCGCCGTGCAGTACCGCCTGGCGCCGGAGCATACCTTTCCGGCAGCGCACGATGACGCAGAACAAGGTGTCATGATTATCCACCGACACGCGGAGCAGCTTGGCGTTGACGCATCACGCATCACCCTGGCTGGCGACAGCGCCGGCGGGCACCTCGCTTTGGTAACGGCCCTGCGCCTGAAAGCGAATATGGCGTGGCAACCCGCGCAACTGATTCTGATTTATCCCATGCTTGACCCCACCGCCAGCATGGCAAGCTACGTCAGCAACGGCGCTGACTATGTGATTACCCGGGACACGCTGCTGAGCGGCTATGAAATGTACCTCGCCTCGACGCCGGCGAACCATCCGGATGCCAGTCCGCTCTGGCGCGACGATTTTCACGGTTTGCCGCCGGTGCATATTCTGACGGCGGAGTTCGATCCTTTACGCGACGAGGGCGAAGCGCTGCATCGAAGGCTGATGGCGCAAGGGGTGGAGAGTTCCTGTCAGCGCTATCTGGGGGTGATCCACGGCTTCTTTCAGCTGGGGGGGATCAGCCGCGCCGCGCGAGAGGCCATGCGGGATATCGCCTGGCGCGTAGCATCGCCAGGACGATAACCGCCCGGGGCTACTCTTCCTCGTTGCCGCCCTCTTCGTAAGAGCCAAAGGGCTTCGCCGGCAGCACGATGTAGATCCCCTCGAATACGGCGCCCTGTTTATCGTCGCCAAAAAGCTCCACCTGCATTTGCACGCGGGCTTTACGCCCACGCGCCAGACGGTCAAGATCGCCGCTCAGAGAACCGAGATCGGCAATGGCGCTGGGGCGGCCGCTAATGGGCTGACTGTAGCGGATGTGCGCATCCGCCAGAATGATGGTGCCCCCCAGGTGCCGCTCGCGCAGCATCAGCCAGATAAGCCCCCATCCGGTTAAGGTGGCGAGCGAGAACAAGCTGCCGGCAAACAGCGTGTGGTGCGGATTCTGATTCCCCGCTTCCGGCATGGTAGTAATAAATTTCTGCCCGGTGTACTGCTGAATGCGCACGCCCATCTTTTCACTCAGCGGGATATGCTGATACCACGCCTGCTGTAGCTGCGCGCACCAGTCGCCGCGGTGGAGAATATCGTCCAGCGACGCGACCGGTTTAATCATCAGGAAATGACGGATCGGCGTGGTGGTCGGGGTAGTAATCTCCCCCTGATTGACAAAGCCGAGCTTGGCGAAAAACTCCACCGCATCTTCGCGAGCGCTACAGGTGACCCGCTTAACCCCTTCCTGACGCGCGACGGACTCGAGGGTCATCGCCATCAGCGTACCCAGCCCTTTATCCTGCACCGAGGGATGAACGGCCATAAAGCGAATGGAAGCTTCATTCTCCGCATTGATATATAGCCGGCCGACGGCCACCAGGTTGCCCTCTTCATCCACCACCATCTGATGATGCGCCATCGCATCCCAGGCGTCACGTTCCGAACCCTTAGGCTGATGCAGCGGCTTACGCAGCATTTCCCAACGGAACTGATAGTAGCTCTCTAACTCTTCTGCTGTTTGCGGTACACGAAGGTGATACATAGTCGTACTCTCTTTTGTTACCCGCAGCCTGCCCGGAAGCTGGGTCATACCTGCAACCAAAAGGTCACGGGACCATCATTGACCAAAGAAACCTGCATATCCGCAGCGAATCTTCCGGTCTGGGTGTTCATTTCCTGCTGGCGACAGCGGGCGACAAAATACTCATACAGCGCCTCAGCGCGGTCCGGAGCAGCACCTTTCGAGAAGCTCGGCCGCATCCCCCGCTCGGTATCGGCCGCCAGCGTAAATTGCGAAACCACCAGCACGCTGCCGCCCGCCTGCTGAACATTCAGGTTCATTTTCCCCTCCGCATCGCTGAAGATGCGGTAGCCCAGCACGCGCTCGCAGAGGCGATTCGCTTTTTGTTCATCATCGTCTTTTTCGACCCCCAGCAGCACCAGAAGCCCTGGGCCAATTTCGCCCGTCACTTCGTCCGCCACGGTAACGCTTGCACGGGATACGCGTTGAATTAATGCAATCATGGTTGTTCTGTTTCTTCTGTTTTAAGTTTGCGGTATTCACCGAGAGTGACAGTAATTTCAGCGCCAAGCAAGACGATACACCAGGTCCAGTACACCCAGACGAACAAAATCGGCACCACCGAAATCACGCCATAAATGAGCTGATAGGACGGAAAGGTGGTGATATAGAGGGCAAACGCTTTTTTACCTGCCTCGAACAGCAGCGCCGCCACCAGCGCCCCGATCACCGCGTCGCGGTTACGCACCTGGGTGGTGGGTACAATACTGTAGAGCAGCCAGAATGCTGCCCAGGAGAGGATCAGCGGGAAAAGGCGGAGCAGATTATCAATTACGCCGTCCAGGTCGCTTGCCCAGCGCAGCGACAGCAGATAGGAACTGATCGCCAGGCTGGCGCCCGCCAGCAGCGGACCAAGGGTCAGGATCATCCAGTAGACGGCAAAGGAGTAAACTTTGGGCCGGCTGCGCGTGCTGCGCCAGATGGTGTTTAGCGCGCTGTCGATCGAGTACATCAGCAGCAGCGAGGTCACGATCAGGCCAAAGGCGCCTACGGCGGTCATGCGGCTGGAATTGGCGACGAACTGCTCGATATATCCCTGGATCACATCCCCGGTCGCCGGAATAAAATTGGCGAAGATAAAATGGCGGATCTGCACGCTGACTTCGGAGAACATGGGGAAGGCCGCAAACAGCGCGAACACGACGGCAATCAGCGGCACCAGGGACAGTAATGACACATAGGCGAGGTTCCCCGCCAGGGTGGTCATATGGTCTTCATCAATACGCCGCCACAGCAGCTTAAGCCACGCCAGCAGCGGCCGGGTATGGTGGAGTAATTTTTGATGAACGGTTCTTAGCATAGCTGTTTCGCGAAATAGTCAGGGATGGTCTTCTTCCCGGTCACCAGAATACTGGTGATCCCCAACCGGTTAGCCCCTGCTATATTATCGACGTTATCATCAAAAAAGACCGTATCTGCGGCGGAAAAACCCTCTTCTTCCAGTACTCGCTGATAAATTTGCGCTTCAGGCTTACGCATTCCCATCTCCTGAGACAGATAGATGCGATCGGCGGCAGCGCGCACTTCCGGGTATTCATCCGGCCAGAACGTGGTGTGAAGACGATTGGTATTGGAGAGCACCACCACGCGATGGCCCTGGGCACGCAGTTTTTGCATGATCGCAATCACTTCCGGACGCAGCGCGACAAACACCGCCTGCCAGCCGTGAGCAAACTGCTCATAGCTGAGGGACATATTCATTTCATGGCACATGGCGGCGGCAAAATCTTCATCGCTGAGCTCGCCGCGCTCATGCTGATGGAAAGCCTCTCCCATGGTGAAATGCTGCTTCAGCGTCGCCAGCGGGATGCGGGTTAAATCGCTCCAGGCCCCCAATACCCGGTTGAAGTCAATGTCGACAATCACATTACCTAAATCAAAGATATAGAGCATTTTCGTCTCCTTCCGCGCCGTGGAAAATTAACTTTAGCGGGAAAGGCAGGATTTGACTATTGGCGTGTGGTGCAGGAATCAAAAAAAGAAACCCCGCCGGAGAGGCGGGGTTTTACGAACAACAAGAAGAATAAATTACTCTTCTTTTGCACCGCGCATCGCGCGTTTACGGTCGTTCTCAGTCAGGTGACGTTTACGGATACGGATAGAGGTCGGAGTGACTTCTACCAGTTCGTCGTCATCGATGAACTCCAGAGCCTGCTCCAGGGTCATCTTAACCGGCGGAACCAGAACCGTGGCTTCGTCAGTACCGGACGCACGCATGTTGGTCAGTTTCTTACCGGTCAGGCAGTTTACCGTCAGATCGTTAGAACGGCTGTGAATACCGATGATCTGGCCTTCGTAAACTTCCGCACCGTGACCGAGGAACAGCTTACCGCGATCCTGCAGACCGAACAGGGCGAACGCTACCGCTTTACCCTGACCGTTGGAGATCAACACGCCGTTGTTACGCTGGCCCACTTCGCCCGGACGAACGTCGTCGTAGTGGCTGAAGGTGGAGTACAGCAGACCGGTACCGGAGGTCATGGTCATGAACTCTGAACGGAAGCCGATCAGACCGCGGCTTGGGATCACGTAGTCGAGACGTACGCGGCCTTTTCCGTCCGGATTCATGTTTTTCAGGTCGCCTTTACGCTCGCCCAGCGCCTGCATAACAGAACCCTGGTGCTGCTCTTCGACGTCCAGCGTCACGTTCTCGAACGGCTCTTGTTTACGGCCGTCGATTTCACGGAAGATAACTTTCGGACGGGAAACCGCCATCTCGAAACCTTCACGACGCATGTTTTCAATCAGAACGGACAGGTGCAGTTCACCACGGCCGGAAACGCGGAACGCATCAGCGTCTTCGGTTTCTTCAACGCGCAGCGCCACGTTGTGCACCAGCTCTTTGTTCAGGCGGTCCAGAATCTGGCGAGAGGTAACGAACTTACCTTCTTTACCGCAGAACGGAGAGGTGTTGACGTTGAAGAACATGGAAACGGTCGGTTCATCGACGGACAGGGCCGGCAGCGCTTCGACATTCTGCGGGTCGCAGATGGTGTCGGAGATGTTCAGCTCGCCCAGACCGGTGATCGCGATGATGTCTCCAGCTTCAGCTACGTCGCTCTCGATACGCTCAAGACCCAGGTGGGTCAGTACTTTACCGACTTTACCGTTACGGGTTTTGCCTTCGCTATCGATGATAGTGACCTGCTGGTTCGGCTTCACTTTACCGCGTTTGATGCGGCCGATGCCGATGACGCCAACGTAGTTGTTGTAGTCCAGCTGGGAGATCTGCATCTGCAGCGGACCGTCAAGGTCAACGTCCGGCGCCGGCACGCGATCGACAATCGCCTGGTACAGCGGGGTCATGTCTTCAGCCATGTCTTCGTGGTCCAGACCCGCGATACCGTTCAGCGCGGACGCGTAAACGATCGGGAAGTCCAGCTGTTCGTCGGTCGCGTCGAGGTTAACGAACAGGTCGAACACCTGATCGACAACCCAGTCCGGACGCGCGCCCGGGCGGTCAACTTTGTTGATGACCACGATCGGCTTCAGACCGTGGGCAAAAGCTTTTTTGGTCACGAAGCGCGTTTGCGGCATCGGGCCATCAAAGGCATCTACCACCAGCAGCACAGAGTCAACCATGGACATAACACGCTCAACTTCACCTCCGAAGTCGGCGTGCCCTGGGGTATCAACGATGTTGATACGGTAATCATTCCATTTGATTGCGGTGTTTTTCGCGAGGATGGTAATCCCACGCTCTTTCTCCAAATCGTTGGAGTCCATCACACGTTCTTGTGCTTCAGTACGTGCGTCGAACGTACCGGATTGCTGTAGCAGCTTGTCAACCAGGGTAGTTTTACCATGGTCAACGTGCGCGATGATGGCGATATTACGCAGATTTTCGATCACAACTTTGCCTCAGGCATTAGAAATAGCGCGTTATTGTACACGTATTAAGCGAAGGACTGAACAGGATCACAAACATCCTCCGCAAACAAGTATTGCAGAGTTTCTTTGTGACC
Source organism: Klebsiella sp. GB_Kp056 (assembly GCF_040064755.1). Lineage (NCBI taxonomy): Bacteria > Pseudomonadati > Pseudomonadota > Gammaproteobacteria > Enterobacterales > Enterobacteriaceae > Klebsiella > Klebsiella sp. GB_Kp056. The sequence goes on from NZ_JBEAJA010000072.1 coordinate 86,814, forward strand.
GCTTTCACGGAGCGATAAAAGGGCACCGTAACAAAAATTGCACCAAAATGGTGCTCAATGTTCACATTGAGGCACTATTTTGGTGCATTATCTCCATCATGGTGCAGTCCTTTTGCACTATGGTGCGCATGATACAGCGTTTTATAGGGCATTTAAAAGTTGGCACAGATTTCGCTTTATATTTTTTAAGGCAACAACGCCACTTTTAAGCAGTATGAAGTTTTCGTTACCACGACGACAATGACCAATCCGGGAGAGTTTAAGTATGTCCGCTGAACACGTTTTGACGATGCTGAACGAGCACGAAGTGAAGTTTGTCGATCTGCGCTTCACCGATACCAAAGGTAAAGAACAGCACGTCACGATTCCGTCTCATCAGGTAAATGCCGAATTCTTCGAAGAAGGCAAAATGTTTGATGGCTCCTCGATTGGTGGCTGGAAAGGTATCAACGAATCTGACATGGTCCTGATGCCGGACGCTTCCACCGCGGTCATTGACCCGTTCTACGAAGAACCGACCCTGATCATCCGCTGCGATATCCTCGAGCCAGGCACCCTGCAGGGCTATGACCGTGACCCGCGCTCCATCGCGAAACGCGCTGAAGAGTACCTGCGCGCCACCGGCATCGCTGACACCGTCCTGTTTGGGCCAGAACCAGAATTCTTCCTGTTCGACGACATCCGTTTCGGCGCCTCTATCTCCGGCTCCCATGTCGCGATCGATGACATCGAAGGTGCGTGGAACTCCTCCACCAAATACGAAGGCGGTAACAAAGGTCACCGTCCGGGCGTGAAAGGGGGTTACTTCCCGGTTCCGCCAGTAGACTCTTCTCAGGATATCCGTTCCACCATGTGTATGATCATGGAAGAGATGGGCCTGGTTGTTGAAGCTCACCACCACGAAGTGGCTACCGCAGGTCAGAACGAAGTGGCAACCCGCTTCAACACCATGACCAAAAAAGCGGACGAAATTCAGATTTACAAATACGTTGTTCACAACGTCGCTCACCGCTTTGGTAAAACCGCGACCTTTATGCCGAAACCGATGTTCGGCGATAACGGCTCCGGCATGCACTGCCATATGTCTCTGGCGAAGAACGGCACCAACCTGTTCTCCGGCGACAAATACGCAGGTCTGTCTGAGCAGGCGCTGTTCTACATCGGCGGCGTAATCAAACACGCTAAAGCCATCAACGCCCTGGCGAACCCGACCACCAACTCCTACAAGCGTCTGGTCCCGGGTTACGAAGCGCCGGTTATGCTGGCTTACTCTGCCCGTAACCGCTCTGCCTCCATCCGTATTCCGGTGGTGACCTCTCCGAAAGCGCGTCGTATCGAAGTGCGCTTCCCGGACCCGGCTGCCAACCCGTACCTGTGCTTTGCGGCGCTGCTGATGGCTGGCCTTGATGGTATCAAGAACAAAATCCATCCGGGCGAAGCAATGGACAAAAACCTGTACGACCTGCCGCCGGAAGAAGCGAAAGAGATCCCGCAGGTTGCCGGTTCTCTGGAAGAAGCCCTGCAGGCCCTGGATGCTGACCGCGAGTTCCTGACAGCTGGCGGCGTATTCACTAATGACGCTATCGATGCTTACATCGCCCTGCGTCTGGAAGAGAACGACCGCGTACGCATGACTCCGCATCCGGTTGAGTTCGAACTGTACTACAGCGTCTAATTTTGCTGTAAATCCAGGGTATGTCGTGTTGTGGCGCGGGATGCCCGGGATATTTTGTTGCCGTGGAAACTTTCAGCCCATCTCAGGATGGGCTTTTTTCTCCACCAACACGCTGATCTCGCGAGCTTTTTACCGATAAAAAGCTATACTGCACTAAATTGGTGCACTCTTTTTCAGGAGACTGTCGAATGGCAACAGGCACACTGCCCGATGCTGGGCAGATCCTTAACTCTCTTATCAACAGTATCTTACTGGTCGATGACGACCTGGCGGTGCACTTTGCCAATCCTGCGGCCCAGCAGCTGCTGGCGCAGAGTTCGCGCAAACTGTTTGGCACCCCGTTACCTGAGCTGTTGAGCTATTTCTCATTGAATATCGGGCTGATGCAGGAGAGTCTGCAGGCGGGCCAGGGTTTTACCGATAACGAAGTGACGCTGGTTATCGATGGCCGCTCGCATATCCTGTCGCTGACCGCCCAGCGGCTGCCGGAAGGCTTTATTCTGCTGGAAATGGCGCCGATGGATAACCAGCGCCGCCTGAGCCAGGAGCAGCTGCAGCACGCGCAGCAGGTCGCCGCCCGCGATCTGGTCCGCGGCCTGGCGCACGAGATTAAAAACCCGTTAGGCGGCCTGCGCGGCGCGGCACAGCTGCTCAGCAAAGCCCTGCCCGACCCGGCGCTAACGGAATATACCAAAGTGATCATCGAGCAGGCCGACCGGCTGAGAAATCTGGTCGATCGCCTGCTCGGGCCACAGCATCCGGGCATGCACGTTACCGAAAGCATCCACAAGGTCGCCGAACGGGTAGTGAAACTGGTCTCGATGGAGTTGCCGGACAACGTGAAGTTGATCCGTGATTACGACCCCAGCCTACCGGAACTCCCCCACGACCCGGATCAAATTGAACAGGTGTTGCTGAACATCGTCCGTAATGCGCTGCAGGCGCTGGGGCCGGAAGGGGGCGAAATTGTTCTCCGTACCCGGACCGCTTTCCAGCTGACGCTGCACGGGGTGCGTTATCGCCTCGCCGCCCGTATTGACGTCGAAGATAATGGCCCGGGTATTCCGCCCCAGCTCCAGGATACGTTGTTTTATCCGATGGTCAGCGGCCGCGAAGGCGGTACCGGCCTGGGCTTATCTATCGCCCGCAGCCTTATCGATCAGCACTCCGGCAAAATTGAATTCACCAGCTGGCCGGGTCATACCGAATTTTCGGTATACCTGCCTATTCGGAAGTAGAGGTGTTTATGCAACGAGGGATAGCCTGGATCGTTGATGACGATAGCTCCATCCGCTGGGTGCTTGAACGCGCGCTCACCGGAGCCGGCTTGAGCTGCACAACGTTCGAAAGCGGCAATGAGGTGCTAGATGCCCTCACCACCAAAACCCCGGATGTACTGCTGTCAGATATCCGTATGCCGGGAATGGATGGCCTGGCGCTGCTCAAACAGATTAAGCAGCGTCATCCAATGCTTCCGGTCATCATAATGACCGCGCATTCCGATCTGGACGCTGCGGTCAGCGCTTATCAACAAGGCGCGTTTGATTATCTGCCCAAACCTTTTGATATCGATGAAGCCGTCGCCCTCGTCGACCGGGCGATTAGCCACTATCAGGAGCAGCAGCAGCCGCGAAATGCGCCGATAAGCAGCCCCACCGCCGATATCATTGGCGAGGCGCCGGCCATGCAGGATGTCTTTCGCATTATTGGCCGTCTGTCGCGCTCATCCATCAGCGTGCTGATCAATGGCGAATCCGGTACCGGTAAAGAGCTTGTCGCTCATGCCCTGCATCGTCATAGCCCGCGCTCAAAAGCGCCATTTATCGCGCTGAATATGGCGGCGATCCCCAAGGACCTGATCGAATCGGAACTGTTTGGGCATGAAAAAGGGGCCTTTACCGGCGCCAATACCGTCCGTCAGGGTCGCTTTGAACAGGCTGACGGCGGCACGCTGTTCCTGGATGAAATTGGCGATATGCCGCTGGATGTCCAGACTCGCCTGCTGCGCGTTCTGGCGGATGGCCAGTTTTATCGCGTGGGCGGTTACGCGCCGGTGAAAGTCGATGTGCGGATCATCGCCGCCACCCACCAGAATCTGGAGCAGCGGGTGCAGGAGGGGAAATTCCGTGAAGATTTATTCCACCGCCTGAACGTGATCCGGGTGCATTTGCCGCCGCTGCGCGAGCGTCGGGAAGATATTCCTCGTCTGGCCCGCCATTTTCTGCAGATTGCCGCCCGCGAGCTAGGTGTTGAAGCCAAACAGCTGCATCCGGAAACGGAGACAGCGCTGACCCGCCTGGCGTGGCCGGGCAACGTTCGCCAGCTGGAAAACACCTGTCGCTGGCTCACCGTCATGGCCGCCGGCCAGGAGGTGCTGACGCAGGATCTGCCGAGCGAACTGTTTGAGACCACCATTCCTGATAGCCCGACGCAGATGCAGCCAGACAGCTGGGCGACGCTGCTGGGTCAGTGGGCCGATCGTGCGCTGCGCTCCGGTCATCAAAACCTGCTCTCAGAAGCGCAACCCGAAATGGAACGCACGCTGCTGACAACCGCCCTGCGTCATACTCAAGGACATAAACAGGAGGCTGCGCGCCTGCTGGGATGGGGTCGTAATACCCTGACGCGTAAGCTAAAAGAGTTGGGTATGGAGTAGGGTTTAACGGCGTGATGAAAAATAGCCGATCAGCGCAAAGTGCTGCTATTTTGTACTTTACTGTTCCGATGAGTTGAGTATGATCGTGCCCGGCATTAGGGGAGAGCATCATGTTTGAATCACTGGTGAGTATGATATCGAGCGGCGCCGCTGCGAGTCACACGCCGCAAACGGCAGTCGCTGCCGTGCTGTGCGCTGCGCTGGTCGGGCTGTTCAGCTAATTGTTCCCCCTCTCCTGCGGGAGAGGGGGAAAACATTAAATCACCCGTGAGAACTGCTGCATCCGAGCCTTTTGCCGGAGATAGGCATCAAAGCACATGCAGATGTTGCGGATCAGCAGGCGGCCTTTCGCCGTTACCTGGATAGCCTTACTCTCCACCACCACCAGCCCGTCATGCGCCAGCGGCGCCAGCAGTTTCAGGTCCTCGGCAAAATAAGTCTGAAAATCCACGGCCCACTGCGCTTCGACGGCATCAATATCCAGACGGAAGTTACAGATCAACGCCTTAATCACGTCGCGACGCAAACAGTCGTCACGGGTTAACGCGATCCCGCGCCACAGGGCGTTCCCTTGCTCTGCCACCTGCTGGTAGTACTGCTTCAGCTCTTTTTGGTTCTGAGCGTAGCTGTCGCCAATCATGCTGATCGCAGACACGCCCATCCCCAGCAAATCGGTATCGCCCTGAGTGGTGTAGCCCTGGAAATTGCGATGCAGTACGCCGTGACGTTGCGCGACCGCTAATTCATCATCAGGACGCGCGAAGTGGTCCATGCCGATAAACTGATAGCCCGCCGCCATCAGCGAGCCGATGGTCTCCTGGAGGATCTCCAGCTTCTGTTCAGCGGAGGGCAGATCGGCATCTTTAATTTTGCGCTGTGCGGCAAAGAGCGTGGGCAGATGCGCGTAGTTAAACACGCTCAGGCGGTCAGGGTTGAGCTCGGCGACCTTTTGCAGGGTGAAGGCAAAGCTCTCCGGCGTTTGCTTCGGCAGGCCGTAGATGAGGTCGATATTGGTCGAAGTAAATCCAATCTCCCGCGCATGGCGAAGCAAGTCAAAGATGAACGCTTCGTCCTGCTCGCGGTTAACCAGACGCTGAACCTCTTTATTGAAGTCCTGCACACCCATACTCAGGCGGTTGAAACCCTCAGCGCGTAAATGATCGAGGACATCCAGCTCGATTTCACGCGGATCGACCTCGATAGAGATCTCGGCTTCGGCGCTGAAATGAAAATGGGTACGCAACAGATCCATCAGGCGACTGATTTGCGCCTTATTGAGATAGGTCGGCGTGCCGCCTCCCCAGTGCAGTTGTTTAACCTGACGGTTGGCAAACAGCGGCGCGCGGTGGATGATCTCCTGTTCAAGGAGATCGAGATACTGATCGGCCTTATGCTGCTGGCGAGTGACGATCTTATTGCAGCCGCAGAAATAACACAGCTTATGGCAAAACGGGATATGCACATACAGCGACAGGGGACGCTGTGGGTAACGGGCCACAGCGGCATCGAATTCCGCCGCGCCGAATTGTGGTGAAAACTCCAGCGCGGTGGGATACGAGGTATAGCGCGGCCCGGAATAGTTATATTTCTGGATCAGGGCCAGATCCCAGTCGATTATCTGCTCAGACATGCTCACTCCTTCCGATGGTGCCGCCGACGGGTACGCCGTCCCGGCCCCACCGCACCGCGGGTCATGAGCCGGTTGCGCAGCCATTTCTGACGCCGCGACAACCGTCGTAGTTTAACGAATAACCACAGCAGATAACATATAACCAGAAGGGTTATAAGCAGTACCGGGGATCCGATGGGATGCAAATGTTAGTTTCCACCCTTCAGCAGACGCATCATATCTTCCTGACGCTCTTCCTCTTCTTCATCTTCGTCATCGTAAGAGAGGCCGAGCTGCTGCATCAGCTCATCAATACGATCCAGTTTGGCATCCACCCAGCTCTGCTCTTCTGCATTCAGGGTACCGCCCTCTTCCAGACGTTCCAGCAGCGCGTCCAGGCGCTCATCATTCTCCAGCAACTCCAGCTCAGCCTGCGGTGAAAGCATAGGTTTCTCGCTCTTTGGTTTATGCTGCTTAGGAGCTGGAGCGCTGCTTTCGCTCACGCCCAGCGGGATTGGTTTTTTGCTGCCCACGCGCGGATCTTGCGCCTGGCGCTGTTTTTTACCCGCTGAAGCCGCATCGCCGCCGTTCGCGCGACTTCCTGCCGCGTGGCCACGATGTTTCTTCTGCCGTTTGCGATCGCGAGCTTCCTGATTTAACTCTTCACGCGACTTGCGGCCGGATTTGCCACGGGTGGCGGATGTCGGTTTTTTCATGGTGTGTAATCTTCAGACAGTATTATTCAGTATAGAATTGAGGCGGAATCTAGCAGAAAGCAAGCAAAGAAAAAAGGCGACAGATTACTCTGTCGCCTTTTTCCTCACTGACCACCCTTAACGGGCTCTTCTTTCCCTGTTCGCTAACGACTTACCCTGTCTTTCCCTTAGCGTCCAACGGTCCCTGTTTCTTCCTTTTCCCTTTGAAACGTTTCCAAAACGCGTGTCATCCTGACAATCCTGTGGTCTTCGCCTCCTGGCGCTTCCTGACCCCTCGTCCTGAGTCCTCATCCTTTTCAGCATCCTCGCCGTTGTGTATTACTTTACCGTGTTGACAAAAATCGACAACCAGTCTGGCCGTTAAAAATCTACTTTCAGATTTCTCTATTTTTATAATTTATTTACTTTCATATGGTTATGATTTATTGGCCTTATTTTTCTCAGGCATGTCCTATACGAAGAATAGCCAATGTCTCACAAAGTGCATGGTTTTTACTTACAGAACCAGCGTGCGGTAAAAACAGCCTTTTTCTGCTGTTCAGGTATAATCCCTGCCATAGCCTGTTTTAACGGAGACGACCGTCTTGACCAACTGGAATTATCAACTGACGCACTTTGTCACCAGCGCGCCAGATATCCGCCATCTTCCTGCCGATACTGGTATTGAAGTGGCATTCGCCGGCCGCTCCAATGCGGGAAAATCCAGCGCACTGAATACGCTGACCAACCAGAAAAGCCTGGCGCGGACCTCCAAAACGCCCGGACGTACACAGCTGATTAACCTGTTCGAAGTTGCCGAAGGCAAACGCCTGGTCGACCTGCCCGGCTATGGTTATGCGCAAGTCCCGGAAGAGATGAAGATCAAGTGGCAGCGCGCGCTGGGAGAATACCTGGAAAAACGTCTGTGCCTGAAGGGCCTGGTGGTTCTGATGGACATTCGCCACCCGCTTAAAGATCTCGATCAGCAGATGATCCAATGGGCGGTAGAAAGCGATATTCAGGTGCTGGTGCTGCTGACCAAAGCCGATAAGCTCGCCAGCGGCGCGCGTAAAGCGCAAGTGAATATGGTGCGTGAAGCGGTACTGGCCTTCAATGGCGATGTCCAGGTTGAACCCTTCTCCTCGCTGAAAAAATCTGGCGTGGATAAGCTGCGACAGAAGCTGGATAGCTGGTTTAACGAAATCCCGCCGCAGGAAGAAGAGCGCGCCGCAGACGAGTAATCGTCACGAACAGCCGGATAAGAGCGTACCGCGCCTTATCCGGGTTCCTCTCCAGAATCAAGCACAAGCGTGTCCTGTTCCTTTGCCACTTTTCTTTCGCGCAATAAAAAACGCCCCGGTCATAAATGACCGGGGCGGCTAAAATATTCAGCCAAATCCGATTACGTGAAGTAAAAGGTCTGAAAGATAGAACATCTTACCTCTGTACCCTACGCGAATAACTCTACTCTTCTTTCGCTCACGGATAAAGCATTTTTTGTAGTTTTTTTTCACTATTTACATAGCAAATTCAAATGATCCTCACAAAACTCTATAAGTTATGTTGCTTACTTACAGAAAATCGCGTTGCGCTTTGTATACTTAGTGCGCTTGATCCCAGTTTTCTCCGCTGCCCACTTCCACCAGCAACGGTACCGCCAGCGTAGTGCTGTTCTCCATCAGTTCGTGGATCTTTTTCGATACGGCATCGAGCTCATCTTTATGCACTTCAAAGACCAGTTCATCGTGAACCTGCATGATCATCCGCACGCGAGGCTTCTCGCTGCGCAGCCATTCATCAACGGCAATCATCGCCCGCTTGATGATATCCGCAGCCGTCCCCTGCATCGGGGCGTTAATCGCCGCACGTTCCGCACCGGCGCGACGAGCGCCATTGCTGGACTTGATATCCGGTAAATAGAGTCGACGGCCATCCAGCGTTTCAACATAACCTTGCTCCTTCGCCTGTGCGCGGGTGCGCTCCATATACTCCAGCACGCCCGGATAACGCTCGAAATAAAGATCCATGTACTTCTGCGCTTCTTTACGCGGGATGTTCAGCTGGCGGGCCAGGCCAAACGCGCTCATGCCATAGATCAGACCGAAGTTGATAGCTTTCGCACTGCGCCGCTGTTCGCTGCTGACGCTGTCCAGCGGTAAGCCAAACACTTCAGCCGCCGTCGCCCGGTGAATATCCTTCCCTTCCGCGAAGGCGGTCAGCAGGCCTTTATCCCGCGACAGGTGCGCCATAATGCGCAGCTCGATTTGCGAGTAGTCCGCCGAGACAATGACGTAATCTTCCGGCGCGATAAACGCCTGGCGAATACGGCGCCCTTCTTCGTTACGCACCGGAATATTTTGCAGGTTTGGATCGGTAGACGACAAACGGCCAGTGGCGGTAACCGCCTGATGATAGGAGGTATGCACGCGGCCCGTTTTGGGGTTAATCATCAGCGGCAGCTTATCGGTATAGGTCGACTTCAGCTTCGCCAGCCCACGGTACTCCAGAATCACTTTCGGCAACGGGTAATCGAGCGCCAGCTCTTCCAGTACCTCTTCAGAGGTTGACGGCGCGCCGCCCGGCGTCTTCTTCAGCGGTTTGATACCCTGTTTTTCAAACAGGATCGTTTGCAGCTGTTTGGTGGAGGAGAGATTAAACGCTTCCCCGGCGATCTCATGCGCCCGCTGCTCCAGCTCAACCAGGCGCTGGGCAATTTCCTGCGAGTGCGCATGCAGCACGGCGGGGTCGATTTTAACGCCATTGCGCTCAACGCGAGACAGCACCGGCACCAGCGGCATTTCAATGTGCTGGAAGATATTCAGCGGACCTTCATGCTGCTGCAGCTTCGGCCACATTTTCAGATGCAACTGAAGCGTGACGTCGGCGTCTTCCGCCGCGTAGCGACCAGCCTCTTCCAGCGCAATCTGGTTAAAGGTGAGCTGATTCTTACCCTTGCCAGCGATCTCTTCGAAGGTAATCGTTTTATGCTTCAGCCAGCGGTCGGAAAGACTGTCCATATCGTGGCGGCCCGCCACGCTGTCGAGAATGTAAGATTCCAGCATGGTATCGAACGCAATCCCGCGCAGCTCAATGTCGTAATTAGCCAAAATGCCGCGATCGTATTTGAGATTTTGCCCAACCTTGAGCAGCTTCTCATCCTCCAGCAGCGGTTTAAGCAGCGCCAGCACGCGCTCGCGCGGGATCTGGTCCGGCGCATCAAGGTAATCATGCGCTACCGGGACATAGGCGGCCACGCCCGGCTCAACAGCGAATGAAAGGCCGACCATGTTGGCAGAGATGTTATCCAGGCTGTCGGTTTCCGTATCAAAGGCAAAGAGCGGCGCCTGCTTCAGCTTATCGATCCAGGTGAGCAGCATGGCCTCATCAAGGATAGTGACATAGTGCTCTGCTGAAAGTGCAGTAGCGGCTTCAACCTCTTCTTCGGCTTCTGCCGCTGCTGCAGGCACTGCAGGTTTCGCAGCCGGTTTGCCCCCCTTCGCCTGCAGCCATTTCCCGGCTTCAACGTCGGTGGTCCAGCGCTTAAACTCATACTGTCTGAACAGCGCCAGCAGATCGTCTGCCGCCGGCGGCTGCACCTCAAGCTCTTCACAAGTGAGCTCCAGCTCGACGTCGGTTTTGATGGTCGCCAGCTGATAAGAGAGATAAGCCACCTCCTTGTTCTGCTCCAGCTTCGCCGCCATCGTTTTCGCGCCGCGGAAGCTCAGTTGAGCGATTTTCTCCGGTTCCGCATACAGCGTATCGAGGCCGCCAAGGCCTTGCAGTAGCGCCTGGGCGGTCTTTTCGCCCACGCCCGGCACGCCAGGAATGTTATCCGAGGAGTCGCCCATCAGCGCCAGGAAATCAATAATCAGCTCCGGCGGGACGCCGTATTTGGTAACCACCTCATCCGGCCCGAGGATAGTGTTGGTCATGGTATTGATCAGGGTGATCCCCGGCGTCACCAACTGGGCCATGTCTTTATCGCCGGTACTGATCAGCACCGGACGTCCGGCCCTTTCCGCTTCCCGCGCCAGGGTGCCAATCACATCGTCAGCTTCGACGCCCGGGACCGCCATCAGCGGCAGCCCCATCGCTTTCACCATCTTATGCAACGGCTCAATCTGCGCGCGCAGATCGTCCGGCATCGGCGGGCGATGAGATTTGTAATGTTCGAACAATTCATCACGGAAGGTTTTCCCTTTCGCATCAAAGACCACGACGGCATGAGTCGGTTGATACTGCAGAATCAAACTGCGCAGCATATTCAGTACGCCGTACATAGCCCCGGTGGGCTCCCCTGCGCTGTTAGTCAGCGGCGGAAACGCATGATACGCCCGATAAAGATAGGAGGAGCCGTCAACGAGGATGAGAGGGTTTTCTGGGATCTGAACCATAATTTCCGTGCCTGTTTATCAGATTATGGATAAAGGATGCCACAGACGGGCATCAAATCCTGAATTTTTCCCGCATTTCGCGGAAAAGATTCAACGATCGTCGCGATCGCGCGACAACTTAGCTTGTGGATAACTTTGTGCATAGTTTTACAACGTCAGCTTATCCGCCCCGGGAAATAAATGAATAAATAGTATTAATTACTATTTATCAATCACTTAAAAACAGATCAACGATCCTGGCATTAATTTGATGACCTAATCTTCCATGTGGATAGAAGATCCTTGTTTTTTTCTGTTCTGGTAAGACCCGTCATTTGCCGCGTTTTCTGGTAAAATCAGCCCCTTGCGCAGCTTAAAGGCGCTCTTTGTCAGCCTAACTTTCTGAATAAACTAACTATGTCGAGATTACTCGCTGCGATAACACTTCCGCTGAGTATCGCCTTAACCATCTTAGTCACCGTTATCTGCTCTGTACCGATCATCGTCGCCGGGCTGATTAAACTGCTGGTCCCCATTCCAGCGGTATGGCGCTCTATATCCGTTTTTTGCAATTTTATGATGTACTGCTGGTGCGAAGGGCTGGCGCTGCTGTTGCATCTCAATCCCTGGCTAAAATGGGACGTCCAGGGTCTGGAAGGCCTGAACAAAAAGAACTGGTATCTGCTGATCAGCAACCACCACAGCTGGGCAGATATCGTGGTGCTGTGCGTACTGTTCCGCAAGCATATTCCGATGAATAAGTACTTCCTTAAACAGCAGCTGGCGTGGGTACCGTTCATCGGTCTCGCCTGCTGGGCGCTGGATATGCCTTTTATGCGCCGCTATTCGCGTAGCTATCTTATTCGTCACCCGGAACGCCGTGGTAAAGATGTCGAAACCACCCGCCGTTCATGTGAGAAATTCCGCTCACATCCGACGACTATCGTCAATTTCGTGGAAGGCTCGCGTTTTACCGACGCAAAAAAGCGCGAGACGCGCTCCCCTTACCACAATCTTTTACCACCGAAAGCGGCAGGTATTGCCATGGCGCTCAATGTTCTCGGTTCGCAGTTCGATAAACTGCTGAACGTTACGCTGTGCTACCCGGAAAATAATGCAAGGCCGTTTTACGACATGTTAAGCGGCCGACTGACGCGCATTGTGGTTCGTATCAATCTGGTACCGATTGGCGAAGAGCTACACGGCGATTACGTCAACGATAAGAACTTTAAGCGTGGCTTCCAGCGCTGGCTGAATGGGCTGTGGGAAGAGAAAGACCGTCAGTTAACTGACATCATGCGGGACAAAGAAAGGGCGCCACGGTAAAGCAGATAGAGTAACGCCGGTCAGTGACCGGCGTTTTTTTTATTTCTTCTCAACCAGCTGCTTCACGGTATCCGCATACTGAGCGACGAAGACATCCATATTGCTGGTGTCCATCCCCTGCGGGTTCAGCTGGTACTTACCATTGACGTACATAGCCGGTACCCCCTGCAGCTGCAGATCGGCTGCCGCTTTCTCCTGCTGAGCGACCAGAGATTTCACCACGAAGCTGTTCCATGCGGCATCGTAGTCTTCCCCTTTCACGCCAGCGTCGACGAACACTTTACGAATGTCAGCCAGGCTCTGCACGGTCTGGTTTTTCTGCACCGCTTCGAACATCGGCGCCGTAATTTTATCTTCAACGCCCAGCGCGATGGCAACAGCCCATGCCTGCGTCAGCTCCTTGCCCAGCGGCCCCAGGAACTCGACGTGGTATTTGGTCATTTTGGTGCCTTCTGGCAGTTTCTGGCGCACGCTGTCAGAGACATGCAGCACTTCTTCAAACTGATAGCAGTGCGGGCAGTAGAATGAAAAGAACTCAAGCACCTGTGGCTCGCCAGCAACCGGCTTATCAAGGGTGATGTACTGCTTGCCGTCGGTGATCTGGGCAGCGGATGCACTAAAAGCCAGAATCATACCAGCCAGCGCCAGCCAAACTTTTTTCATGATTTACTCTCTCCTGGATATATCACATTAATACATTGGCGTTAACTGAAGCGGGGGTTCCTGTAGAACCTTCACCTGCTCGAGAAAAGTAGACGTCTGCCCTCGCCAGTAATCCTCCCCGGTTAACCAGGGGAAATTAACCGGGAAAGCCGGATCGTCCCAGCGTCTGAGCAACCACGCCAGATAATAAACCAGTCGCATGGCGCGTAAAGGTTCAATAAGCGCGATTTCATCGCTGTTAAAGGGGCTGAATTCCTCATAGGCCTCGACGATGGTCTCCAGCTGCATACGCTGTTCAGCCTTATCGCCGTTGAGCAGCATCCACAGATCCTGAATCGCCGGGCCGGTTCGCGCATCGTCTAAGTCAACAAACAGCGGCCCATCGCGCCAGAGGATATTGCCTGCATGGCAGTCACCATGCAGGCGCAAAGTAGTCCCGCCACCGTGCCATTGGGTCATGACGGCAGCGATAAGTTTATCGGTCGCCTTCAGGAAATCGGCCTTCAGGCCTGACGGGATAAGCGTCGACTGTTCAAATACCTGGCGCGGTTCCAGCAGATACTCCTGCACGCCAATCTCCGGACGCGCAGAAAAGCGCTGTTTGCGCCCGGTCTGGTGCAGGCGCCCAAGATAACGGCCAACCCACTCCATCTGATCAAGGTTATCCGCCTCGAACTGTCGGCCGCCAAGGCTTGGGAAAACGGCAAAATAAAATCCCTGATGCTGATGAAGCGTACTGTCGTTAAATAACAGCGGCGCAGCAACGGGCACTTCATCTTCTACAAGCTGAAGCGCAAACTGGTGTTCTTCAAGGATCTGCGCTGCCGACCAGCGCTCAGGACGATAGAACTTCACCACATAGCGATGACGCTCTTCGTCCTGGAACTGATAAACGCGGTTCTCATAGCTGTTCAGCGGGGTAAGACCGGAGTCCACCCGCATACCCAGATCGAATAATCCATCGATAATGGTATCCGGGCGAAGCGTCTGAAAAGTAAAAGCCTTATCGTGCATCCTGACATCCGATAATCGTACGAATAGTTCAGGATATCATCTCATTGCGCTTTACGCGGCAGCGCTTACAACCTTTTACTCTTTTATTACGCCGCGGGCGCGCAACAGCGCGGTTTTAAAGTCCTCTTCATAATCCTTCTGAATACCCGGGATGACAGCATCTTTTGAAGAATCACGCATCTTCAGGTGATAGATCAGAATATCGTCGGAAAGATCGCTCAGTTCGCCATCATAGCCGGCCTCTTTCGCCAGCTTCTGCAAAAATTGCATCAGGTTCAGTTCAGGCTCTTTCTGCCAGGCGGGCTGGAGGAGTTCAATTACTTCATTCAGACGTTTACATTTCATGGTCATGCTCCTTACTCTTGATAGGGACAAGTTAACAGGGTCAATCCCACAATGAAAGAGGCGATATTCATATGCAAAGCGAGGCGATAACCGGCGTCGTGCTGGCGGGCGGCAGGGCCACGCGAATGGGCGGCATTGATAAAGGATTACAGTTGCTCAATGGACGTCCTCTCTGGCGACACGTCGCGGAGGCATTAGCTCCGCAGGTAGATGAGTTAGTGATTAGCGCCAACCGTCACCTTACGCAGTGGCAAGCCAGTGGATATCCGGTGTTTCGTGATACGCAGGCGGGGTACCCGGGTCCTTTAGCCGGTATGCTTGCCGTGATGCAGCAGGTCGCGAGTCCATGGTTTGTTTTTTGCCCCTGCGACACGCCCTTCATTCCGTCATTTTTAGTTGAGCGCTTTATCCAGCAAAAAAGCGCTGCGCCGGTGGTTTGGGCCCATGACGGCGAACGGGATCATCCCGCCGTTGCGCTGGCGCATCGGCAAATTATTCCGCATCTGGAGGCCTATCTTGCCAGCGGCGAACGCCGGGTAATGGTGTTCATGCGCCAGATGGGCGGCCATCCGGTTAGCTTCAGCGAGGTAAAATCGGCTTTTATGAATGTGAATACGCTCGAGGATTTGCAACGTATGCAGGAGCCATCATGATCCCGCTATTAGCGATTGCCGCCTGGAGCGGTACAGGGAAAACGACATTATTAAAGCGTCTCATTCCTGAGCTGTGCGCTCAAGGATTACGCCCTGGTCTGATCAAGCATACCCATCATGATATGGACGTGGATAAGCCGGGCAAAGATAGCTATGAATTGCGCAAGGCGGGCGCTGCGCAAACCATTGTCGCCAGCGAACAGCGGTGGGCGCTGATGACCGAAACACCCGAGAAGCCGGAATTAGATCTCACATGGCTGGTCAGTCGAATGGATGCCAGCAGACTGGACCTTGTTTTGGTCGAGGGTTTCAAGCATGAAGCAGTGCCTAAGATCCTGCTTTTCCGGCAAAACAGCGGCCATCGTGTGGAAGAGTTAACGATGGATGATCATACGATCGCCGTGGCCAGCGATGTATCGATCGCGACCTCACTTCCGCTGTTGGATTTAAATAATATTCCGCAGATTGCGACATTTATTGTCGGCTGGTTAGCGAAGCAGTAGCAGGACTTCAGGCGATATTTTTCCCTGAGTCAGTGCTGCATATCTTGTCCGCGCCACAGGGGCGTAGCCCCATGTCAGATCCGTAGCCCCGGTAAGCGCAGCGCCACCGGGGGAAGCATGTCGGCACCCTCGCCGGAGGACAAAAACGCAAAAAAGCTCAGTCTTTCGACTGAGCTTTCTGCTTTAT
>NZ_JBEAJA010000073.1:0-98578 GCF_040064755.1 Klebsiella sp. GB_Kp056
TCCATACCTGCGGTTGTGCCGGATGGCGGCATAAATGCCTTATCCGGCCTACGTTTCTGAGGAGGCCTGCGGGATCCCCCCGTAGGCCCGCGCAAGCGCAGCGCCGCCGGGCGGTCAGACGCCAGCCCCGCATGACGACATCCACTCTTTATCTCTGACACAAACGACGGGCGATGCGCTCCAGCTTCATCATCAACAGCAGCGTGACGCCCACCAGCACGATGGTCAGCGCCGAGCCATCGGCGATATTACCGCGATCGGTCAGGCTGAAAATGGTCACCGGCAGGGTGGTCCAGCCCGGCGGATAGATCATCACCGTCGCTCCCAACTCCCCCATCGACAGCGATAAACTCAGCGCCAGCGCCGAGATCATCCATGGCGTCATCAGCGGCAGCGTCACATGGCGCAGGCGGTACCACGGGGAAGCGCCCAGGCTGGAGGCGACGTTTTCAATATCAGCGGAAATTCGCGCCAGCCCGGTGGTCACGTTGCTGAAGGTAAAGGCCGAGATCAGCACGAAATGCGCCGCCAGGACGATAAAGAAGGTGCCATTCATCTGCAGCGGCCCCTGGCTGAAGGCCACCAGAATGCCCAGTCCCACGGAAACCGAGGGGATGGCGCTGGGCAGATAAAACATCAACCCAAGATATTTCTGCAGCTTCGCGCCCGTCTGGCGCAGCGCCAGCGCCGCCCACATCCCGCACAACAGCGCCAGCAGGCTGGCGCAGAAGCCCACCATCAGGCTGGAAAACAGCGAATCCCACGCCGCGCCGCGAAAAGCGTTAACAAAGTGGGCAAAGGTAAAGCCGGTGGGCAGCAGGCCGTTCCACTGCTGGCTCAGGCTGGAGAGCAAAATCACCGCCAGCGGCAGCAGGAAGATGCCGGCAAAGAGCGTCACCGCCAGCGCGCCCGCCGCCGCGCGGCCTTTACGCGACCAAATCAACATCGTTAACTCCTTACGCCAGTGCGCGCCGCCGCCAGCCGATAGAGCATAAACAGCCCCAGCGACAGCATAATATTCATCAGCGCGATCATGCAGGCCACGCTGTAATCCGACTCCAGAATCGCCTTGCTGTAGACCATCATCGGCAGGGTATTGACCCCTTTGGCGCCGATAAACAGCACGATACCGAACTCGTTAGTGGTCAACAGCAGGCACAGGCTGCCCCCCGCCATCAGCGCCGGCAGCGCCGCCGGGAAGATAACCTGGGTCATCACCCGCAGCGGGTGAGCGCCAAGAATACTCGCCGCTTCCAGCTGACTCTTATCGATCTGCCGCAGTCCGGCCATCAACGGGCGCATCACCAGCGGCGTAAAGACGGTGATCTCCGCCAGGATCACGCCGTTAATCGAATAGAGGAAGTCCACCGGCGGCAGTTCAAAGGCGAACAGCGCCATCAGGGCGCCGTTGAGCAGCCCCGCCGATCCGTAAATAAAGGTGAACGCGAGAGTGATAAGGAAGGTCGGCAGCGCAATAAAAGTATCGATCACCCGGCAAATCAGCTGGCTGCCGGGGAACGGAATAAAAACCAGAATCAGCGCCAAAACGCTGCCGAGCACCAGGCAGCCAAGGGTAGCGAACACCGCAATCTGTAAGGTATTGAGCAGCGCGCCAATAAAGCGTTTTGAGTCAATCACCTGCCAGAAGGTTTCGAGGCTCAGGTTGCCGCTGGCGTCGCGCAGTGCCTGTTCGGCGATCAGCAACAGCGGATAGAAAAACAGCGTCGCCAGCACCAATAGCGGCAACGCCAGCCACAGGTAAGGGCGCAGGTTTCGCGCCGAGCGCGTAAGGATTAAGGTTTGCGACATCATTGCTCCTCGATCAGAACCGCATCGCCAGGTTCGAAGTAGAGCGCCAGCTTGTCGCCCGCGCGCGGCAGGGGGTTGACGTGAGTCATGACGATCCGCACCGCTTCGCCCGCGACGTCGCACAGCAGATGCGTCAGATCGCCCTGCCAGTGTACCGAAGTCAGGGTGGCGTTGAGGCGATTACTGGTTGCCGATCGCGGCGCCAGGCTCATATGCTGCGGGCGAATGCATAACAGCTTGTTGTTGCCATGCAGCCCGCCCCGGCTGAAGGCGTTAACCAGGCCGCCGCCGCAGCTCACGTTAACCAGACCCGGCTGAAGACTATCGGTCAACGCCGTCGCCTGCAGGATATTGGCGCGGCCGAGGAATTCGGCGCTAAAGCGGTTTGGCGGATAGTGGTACAGCTCGTGCGTTTCGCCATGGGCGATCAGCGACCCGTCTTTCATAATGCCGATTTTATCCGCCAGAGTGAGCGCTTCGGTCTGATCGTGGGTGACGTAGAGGATGGTCAGCTCCGGCAGTTCGCGGTGCAGACGGGCAATCTCTTCCACCATGTTATGACGAATTTGCGCATCCAGCGCCGACAGCGGTTCATCAAGCAACAACACCCGAGGACGCACGGCAATGGCGCGGGCTATCGCGACGCGCTGCTGCTGGCCGCCGGAAAGCTGATGCGGATAGCGGGTGGCGTAGTCCGCCATACCAACGATTTTTAAGGCTTCAGTCACCCGCCCGGCGATCAGCGCCCTGGGCTGCTTTTGCGCCCGCAGGCCGAAGGCGACGTTGTCTTCCACCTTCATATGGGGAAACAGCGCGTAGTTCTGCACCACCATCGCCAGCCCGCGCTGGTAAGGCGGCAGGCGGGTGACGTCCGTGTCGCCGATCAGGATCCGCCCGCCAGCCGGTTGCACAAATCCGGCAATCGCCCGCAGCACGGTGGTTTTCCCGGAACCGGAAGGGCCAATCAGCGCCAGCACCTCACCGGGTTCAATGGTCAATGACAGCGGTTTTAAGACCACGTTGCCGTGGTAGGAAACGCGCAGCGAGTCCAGGGTGATCCCGGAAGTCCCCGCCAGCGACGGGGAAGGCGTGACGGTCGTTTTCATTAACATCAGGCTTACTCGCTATCGGTCACTTTATGCCAGCGGGCGATATCCGCCGAGAGAGAAAGCGCAACGTCGTCCCAGTTAGGTTCCCAGCGCTTCACGCCGTCGAGCACCGCCTGCGCCGCCTTAAAGTTAGCGTCATCCGGCGCCACGTCGTTGCGTACCGGTAAGCCCCAGGAGCGCGCGCTGACGCTGGATTGCGCCGGTTTATCCAGCAGGAAATTAATCAGCTTTTTGCCGTTTTCGCTGTTCGGCCCGTTCTGCACCAGCCCGATGGTGTAGGGCAGCACCAGCGCGCTGCGCTCGCCGTTATCATCCGCCGGCCAGAAAATTTTAACGTTCGGGTTACGCGCCATCTGCGACAGGTTCATCTGCAGATCGCCGTTGGCGACGTACAGCTCGCCTTTGTTGACCAGCGCCGTCAGCTTGCCGGTGGAGGCCGATGGGCCGACGTTATTGGCCTGGAGCTTGCCAAGATAGGCAAAGCCAGCGTCTTTACCGCCAAGGCTGTGGAAGGCCTGCAGCATCACCGCGGTGCCGTCCCCCGCCTGGCCCGGCGTGGAGTACTGGAGCTTATTCTTAAAGCGGCTATCCAGCAGAACCTGCCAGCTGGCCGGCGCGGTTTTCAGCAACTGACCGTTATAGATGAAGGTCAGATAGTTGTTCACCAGCGGCGAATAGCGGTCGTTGGCGCCAGGGATCTGCGCGCTGCCCTGTGGAGTAAAGGTGGCCAGCAGCTGCTCTTTCGCGGCGCGCTGGATAAACGGCGGCACCGTGACCAGTACGTCGGCCTGCGGATTGGTGCGCTCCTTCGCCAGACGCTCGACAATCGCGCCGGAGCCGCCTTCCACATACTGCACTTTGATGCCCGTCGCTTTGGTGAAGGCGTCGAACTGGCTCTGATACCAGCTGTTATCGCCGTCATGCAGGCCGTCGGCGGAGTAAACCGTGACGACGCCGTCCGCCCAAACCGGGGAGCTGGTCAGCGCGAACAGGGACAGCAGGGCAAGTCGGGAGAGTTTCATCGTGTTAGCCTCATCGCAGTTGGTTATTCTGGTGTAGACCAGATTTGCCTTCACGCTACCGGGGGTTTATGACAAAACGATGAAAGAAGTGTGTCGAAAGAATTAAAACGAGGGGAGGCATAGCCCCGGTTAACGCTGACGCCACCGGGGACACGGGAAGGATTAATGCAATAAAATCAATGGGTATCGACTTCGATCCGTAGGCTGTCATGCCGCCAGTATTCGATATCGTAATCAAGAATACGCCCGTGCTGATCGTAATTCAGCCTGCGCAGCAGCAGCGCCGGGCGCCCCTCCATCACCCCCAACGCCGCTGCGGCCTGCGGCGGCATGGAGGTGGGATAAAACGACAAATGCATACTGGTATAGATCAGGTCGTACTGGCTCTGATAAATCTCGGTCAGACTGCCGTTGAGATCGTGGCGCAGCAGCTCCGGCACCCGGGCCGGCAGGCAGTGGTTTTCGCAATAGCACACCGGACGCCCGTCGGCATAGCGCAGGCGGGTCAGCAGGTAGACCTGATCGAAGGGCTGCAGCGCCAGCGGCGCCATCACATCCAGCGGCACGGCGGATAACCGGCCATCAAGCAGCACCGTTTTCGGCTCACGTCCCTGCTCGAGACACAGCTTGTGGAAGTTGGTGTTCTGCGTCGGATCCAGCCACAGCCGCTCCGGCGTCACAAACCAGCCGCGGCGGTCGGCGCGGTAGATCACGCCGCTGGCCTCCAGCTGCGCCAGGCTCTCGCGCACGGTGATACGGGTCGTGTTGAACAACGCGCACAGCTCGCGCTCGGAAGGCAATTTATCGCCGCTTTTGAGGGCGCCGTTTTGAATACGCGCCTGCAGCTGCGCCTTAATCATCAGGTATTGCGGCATCTCGCCAGAGGGTGATTTCATGTTTACTCGCTGCCACTTTTGGTGCGCTCATTATACATAGCCAGATGAATTTTTTGTTGCAGCGCCACATTTCCTTTGACCCTGCCCCGGCTTTGTCTCCATGATAAATACCAATCTGGTATAGACCAATGGTGAGACAAATGACTTCACGAAACTACCTGCTGCTGACCCCCGGCCCGCTAACCACCTCCCGCACAGTGAAAGAGGCGATGTTATTCGATAGCTGCACCTGGGATGATGATTACAATCTCGGCGTGGTACAGACCATTCGTCAGCAGCTGGTGCAGCTGGCCACCCCGGCCGCTGGGTATACGGCGGTGCTGCTGCAGGGCAGCGGCAGCTACGCGGTCGAAGCGGTGCTCGGCAGCGTCATCGGCGAACAGGGCAAAGTGCTGATCGTCAGCAATGGCGCCTATGGCGCGCGTATGATTGAGATGGCTCAGCGGATGGGTATCGCCTTCCACCCTTACGACTGCGGCGAAGTCGCCCGCCCGGACGCCGCGGCGATCGCGCGGATCCTGCGGGATGACCCGGCGATCACCCATATCGCGATGGTGCATAGCGAAACCACCACCGGCATGCTCAACCCGATTGAAGAGGTGGCCGCGCTGGCGAAAGAGTATGGCAAACGCTATATCGTCGATGCGATGAGCAGCTTCGGCGGCATTCCGCTGGATATCGCCGCGCTGAATATTGACTACCTGATAAGCTCTGCCAACAAGTGCATTCAGGGCGTGCCGGGCTTCGCCTTCGTCATCGCCCGCGAATCGGAGCTGGCCGCCTGCAAAGGCTGCTCGCGCTCGCTGTCGCTGGATCTTTACGCCCAGTGGCGCTGTATGGAGGATAACCACGGCAAGTGGCGCTTCACCTCGCCGACCCATACCGTGCTGGCCTTCGCCCAGGCGCTGAAAGAGCTGGCCCAGGAGGGCGGCGTCAGCGCCCGCCATCAGCGCTATACCCGCAATCAGCGCCGACTGGTAGCCGGAATGCGCGCGCTCGGCTTCCGGCCGCTGCTCGACGACAGCCTGCACTCGCCGATCATTACCGCCTTTTATTCACCGGATGCGCCGCAGTATCGCTTTCACACCTTCTACCAGAAGCTGAAAGATCAGGGCTTCGTGATCTATCCGGGCAAAGTGTCGCAAAGCGATTGCTTCCGCATCGGCAACATCGGCGAAGTCTACGACGCCGACATCACCGCCCTGCTGGCGGCCATCGACAACGCCATGTACTGGAAACAATAAGGAACCGCCATGAACCGTATCACCGCACTCATTCTCGACTGGGCCGGCACCACCGTGGACTTCGGCTCCTTCGCGCCGACGCAAATTTTCGTCGAGGCCTTCCGCCAGGCCTTCGATATTGAGATCACCCTTGAAGAGGCCCGCGTGCCGATGGGGCTTGGCAAATGGCAGCACATTGAGGCGCTGGGCAAACTGCCGTCGGTCGACAGCCGCTGGCAGGCGAAATTTGGTCGGGCGATGACGGCCGCTGATATCGATGCGATCTACGCCGCGTTTATGCCGCTGCAAATCGCTAAGGTTGTCGATTTTTCCGCTCCGATCGCCGGCGTGGTCGACACCCTCGCCGCGCTGCGCGCCGACGGACTGAAGATCGGCTCCTGCTCGGGCTATCCGCGCCCGGTGATGGAAAAACTGGTTCCAGCCGCCGCCGCCCAGGGCTATGCCCCGGACCACTGGGTCGCCACCGATGACCTTGCCGCCGGCGGGCGTCCCGGGCCGTGGATGGCGCTGCAGAACGTGATTGCCCTGGGCATAGACGATGTGGCCCACTGCGTGAAGGTCGACGACGCCGCGCCGGGCATCAGCGAAGGGTTACATGCCGGGATGTGGAGCGTCGGCCTGGCGGTGTCGGGAAATGAATTTGGCGCCACCTGGGAGGCGTATCAGGCGATGTCGAAAGAGGAAATCGCCACCCGTCGCGAGCGGGCGGCAGGCAAGCTGTATGCCGCCGGGGCGCATTATGTGGTTGATACCCTGTCGGACCTGCCGGGGGTGATTGCGGATATCAACGCCCGGCTGGCAAAAGGCGAGCGGCCTTAAGCGGGTGAATTCATCTTCACTTTGGCCGCCACCAGCAGGCCGGTAAACAGCATCAATACCCCTGACAACACCAGCGGCGACAGCAGGCCTAAATGGTCAAGCGCAATGCCGCCGACCGCGGCGCCGCAGGTGTTGGCCAGCTGGATCACCGCCACCTGAATCGACCCGGCTTTTTCCGCCTGATCGGAGAGGGAACGGGTGATCCACGTTGACCACCCCACCGGGATCAAGGCGAACGCGAAGCCCCAGATGATCGCCACCGTCGAGGCGACGATTTTGCTTTCCCCCCACAGCACCAGCGCCGCCGCGCAGGCGGTCAGCACCAGCGGCGCAATCGCCAGCGCCGCTTTCACCGAGCGCTTGAGCAGCACCGAGGAGAGCGACGTGCCGATGAAGCTGGCGATACCAAAGCTCAGCAGCACCAGCGTCAGGCCATCGACATCAAACCCGGCGAGGGTCATGTACACCGGGCGAATATAGGTAAAGAAGGCGAACTGTCCGGCAAAAGCCATGAAAATGGCGCACATGCCGGCCATCACCCCCGGCCGCTTCAGCAGGCCAAACATTTTTTGCTGCTGAGCCGCCGATTCACCCGGCAGCGACGGCAGCGCTTTCAACACCCAGATCGTACACAGCACGCCCATCACCGCCGCGCCGTTAAACACGTTGCGCCAGCCGATAAGCCCGCCAAGAAAACTGCCCAACGGGGCGGCGATCACCAGCGCGATGGATACCGCGCCGAAGATAATCGACAGCGCTTTCGGCACCACGCGCATCGGCACCAGACGCATGGTCAGCGAGGCTGACATCGCCCAGAAACCGCCGAGCGCCAGCCCCAGACAGGCGCGTCCCAGCAGCAGCAGGGTGAAGCTATCGGCAAAGGACACCAACAGGCAGGAAAGGGTCAGCAGCAGCGAAAAGAGGATCACCACGTAGCGGCGATCGGTTTTGCCAATGACGGAGGTGATAAACAGGCTGGAAAACATCGCGACGAACGCCGTCGTCGTCACCGACTGCCCGGCCATCCCTTCGGAGATGCCTAAATCCAGCGCCATCGGCGTCAGCAGACTGACCGGTAGAAATTCGACGGTAATCAGGCAGGCGACGCAGAAAGCAACCGCGAAAACTGCCGACCAGTTTGGTCGCGCGAGCTCGCGTGCGTGGGTTTTGGCTTCATTTGAATGACTCATGAGTGACCTGCGAAGAAAGTGGCGGAAAGCTGCGCAGTGTAACATTTTGTTTGTGACGCATTTAACGTTTTCGCAACTCTTCTCGCTTTTCATAAGAGGATGCGTAGCTGCTCGCATGTTTAAAAAAACGATGCTTGCTATCGCTTTAACAAATCTCAGGAGAATTTAATGTAGCACTATGTGCTATACTTTTAACGACAGGATGTCAGCAATGCGTATCTTTAAAACCAAATGGTTCGCCAGAGAGGCTAGCTCTCATGGCATTTCCGACGACGAGCTCTATCAGGCAATTCATTCTGCGCTTCAGGGCAAAGTGGTTGATTTAGGAGGAGGTGTTTATAAAAAGCGACTCAACAAGAATCGCGATCGCGCAATCATCCTTACCAAAAGCGCAGGGTATTGGTTTTATACCTTTCTATATGCCAAACAGGATATGGCCAATATCAACCATCGCGAATTAATGGGGTTTCGTGAGTTAGCAAAACACTATGCCAATCTCTCTGAAGAGAAAACGACGGCCTTAGTTAAAAGTAAAGAATTGGTGGAGATTTGCGATGACAGCAAAAAATAAATACAAAAGCCCGGCTTTCGAAGCGATCCATAGCGCTGCGTCGGGGCTATTCAGCGTTGGCGCAATCCCACAGGAAACAATGCGCCATTTTGATGAATCATGTCTCGGTAGCGTAGCCGCACTTCAACCCATTGAAATTAAAGCGCTACGTGAACAACTCAATGTTAGCCAACCCGTGTTCGCTCGTTATCTGAATACCAGTGTGTCTACCGTGCAAAAATGGGAGACTGGCGCTAAACGACCGAGCGGAATGTCATTAAAATTGCTTAGCGTCGTACAAAAACACGGCCTGAAAATCCTACTGTAGTTATTCTGCCGGATGGCGCTTACGCTTATCCGGCCTACAAGGAACGTAAGGGAGATATGGTTTTGAACCACAGGCCGGATAACAATGATATCAGTGCAACCAGTGCACGCCGTCTTCCGGGAGAAACAGGTCGTTATAGCGCTGCTGAAGGTTATGCAAATCGCTCACATCCGGATCCAGCTCGCGCAGAAACCCTTGCGCAAGGCGGATTTGCGCGTCGGTGATCGGCGCCGCTAAACGCGCTTTTTGCATCAGGCGATACCAGTAATGCAGGTTTTTTTCGCTGGCGTCGACAATCGCAACCTGCCAGATCAGCAGCACCTGGGCGGCATTCTGCAGATGCGCTTCATTCGGTCGTTCCAGGTAACGCAAATACTCATTGCCGGCGGTTTTACCCAGCTGATCGATCATCGATTCCAGCGGGACGGGCGTAATGCCAAGGCGTTCGCTCAGGCGGCGGATCGCGCGGCGTGAATCAGAGGTAAGCACCCGAAATCCCACAACAAACACCACTACCAGGGTGGCCAGTCCTATCCAGATCATGCATCCTCTCATCCAATCGCGGCCTGACTATCATAATGGGAATTTGCCTGCTGTCGACTGCCGGACCTGGCATAATGCGCAAGAAATAAAAAAGCCCGGCGCGAAGGCCGGGCAAGGTTACCCAATACCTGGTGAATCAGGCGGTCTGCAAAATGCGATTCTTTTTCTCGCGGCGAATTTTACGCTCTTCGAAGATAGCCACGATGGCCATCAGGCAGATACAGCCGATGGCGGCGGCGTCCAGCGCCGCAAAGGTGCCGGCCCAGCCGGTGAGACCGAAGACCGGCGTGCCGTCGGCGATCATCCCGAGGCCCAGCTTGGCGAAGCTATCGCCGATCAGATAGGCGAAAGTGCCCTTGATCCCATCGGCGGCGCCGATCGCTTTTTTCGGTACGAAACCGACGGCGGCGACGCCGATCAGCAGCTGTGGACCAAACACCAGGAAGCCCAGCGCAAACAGCGAGGCCAGGTAGACGTACTGGTTGCTGGCATGTTGATAAACGCCGAGGGTGGCGATAATCAGCGCCAGCGCGATGCAGGCCACCAGCGCGCGGCGGCCGTTGGCCAGGTCCGACAGCCAGCCCCACAGCAGCGTGCCAACCAGGGCACCGACTTCAAACAGGGTAAAGCCCTGAATCGCCACCTCTTTAGACAGCTTCAGCTCCTGGAAGGCATACACGGTGGACCACTGATCGATACCAATACGCACCACGTAGAGGAAGATGTTGGAGAAGCACAGCAGCCAGATCACTTTGTTTTTCAGCACGTACTCAACAAAGATCTGCCACTTGGTCATCGCGTTTTCTTCGGTCTCTTTATCCTCTTCGCTGATCGCTTCGCCAAACAGCTCTTCCGCCGTGCCGAGGCCATAGGATTCCGGGGAGTCGCTACCATAGCGCAGGCCAATAAAGCCGACGATTAACGCAATAATCGACGGGAAGATAAACATGCCGATCACGTGGCCGTCGAACAGATAGTTGGCGCCAAACAGCGCCACGCCCGCCGCGCCGGCGCCGCCGAGGTTGTGAGAGATATTCCAGAAGCCGAGGAAGGTGCCGCGCTTACGGCGAGGCGTCCACTTGGTGATGGTGGAATAACTGCACGAGCCGCCGGTGCTCTGGAAAAAGCCGCTCAGCGCATAGAAGGCGATCATCAGGAACAGACTGGTGGAACCCGCGCCCATGCTGGCGCTAAAGCCCAGCATGCAGATGGCGGAGAGGATCAGCATAAACGGCAGGAACTGCTTGGTGTTTTTGCCATCGGCATAGTAGGAAACCAGGGTTTTCCCTACGCCGTAGGTAATGGAGAAGCCCAGGCCAATCATCCCCAGCTGCGTCATGCTCAACCCGTAAGTGGAGATCATGTCGTTCTGCGCAATATTAAAGTTCTTGCGGATCAGATACATGGTCAGGTAGCCGATGAAGACCACCAGATAGGACTGCATGAAAGGTTTGAACCACATTTTGCGCCGCACGTCGAGCGGCAGATCCAGGGTCGGCTTACGAACCTGATTCAGAAAGGCCAGCATGGGTATCTCCTGAGCTGATTTTTTATGCCTGCGTCATAGCCAGGCATTGTAAAAATCAGCGCGCCGTCTGGCCTGAGACGGCGTCCAGGTGAAACCGGGAAAATTTCCTAGTTTTGCCCCATTCGCGGCGAAAGAGTGAGATGCATCACGCTTCACTGGCGGCGCGCGGCGCCTGGGCGTTTAAGAACGGCAGCAGCAGCAGCGCGGAAATGCCGGCGGCAATCGCGATCGCCACGAAGAATCCGGTCCAGTGCCAGATATCCATTACCTGCGCCAGCGGCCAGCCGGAAAGCGACGCGCCAAGATACGCGAACAAGCCGACAAACCCGGTGGCCGCCCCGGCGGCCTCTTTATGCGAACACTCCGCCGCCGCCATGCCGATCAGCATCTGCGGGCCGAAGACGAAGAAACCGGTGGTGAAGAAGCAGGCCGCCTGCATCACGTAGCTGGCGAACGGCATCAGCCACAGGCCGCCAACCGACAGCAAAATTCCGGCGGCGAAGATCAGGTTCATCGGCCCGCGATTGCCGTTAAACAGCTTATCCGCGCCCCACCCCGCCACCAGCGCGCCGATAAATCCGCCCAGCTCGAACATGGTCACCGCCGAGTTAGCGGTCACCAGATCGACGCCAAGCGTCTCCGACATATACAGATTGCCCCAGTCGTTAATCGCCGCCCGCACCACGTACACCAGCACATAGCACAGCGACAGCAGCCAGATATAGGGGTTGGCCAGCACGTAGCGGGTGAGGATTTCTTTACGCGTCAGTCCGGCGCCCTCCTGCTGCTGGGCAATCTCCAGCGCATCGTGACGCCAGTCGCCGACGGCGGGCAGCCCCACCGCCTGCGGACGATCCCGCAGCCGCCAGCACAGGTATAATCCGGCGAGGATCGCCAGGCCCCCGGCGATAATCATCCCCGCGCGCCAGCCGTAATGTAGCGCCGCCGCCCCCACTACCATCGGGATCAGCGCGCCGCCAACGTTATGCGCCGTATTCCACAGCGCCCACCAGCCGCCGCGCTCGGTGCGTGAATACCAGGCCGTCAGCAGCCGGGCGCAGACCGGCGAGCCCCACCCCTGAAAGAAGGCGTTCAGTGCCCACAGCAGGGCGAAGGCCCACAGTGAGGAAGAAAAACCGAACAGAATATTCACCACCCCGGTGGCGATAAGCCCCAGCCCCATAAAATAGCGGGCGTCGGAGCGGTCGCTGACGATACCGGAGAAAAATTTCGACAGTCCGTAGGTGATGTAGAACAGCGTGGCCAGCAGACCGATATCGCTGCGGGTCAGCACGTTGCTGGCGAGAATATCAGGAACCGCGGCGTTAAAGCTTTTGCGGGTGAAATAGAACAGCGCGTAGCCCAGCCAGATGGTCAACAGGATATGGCGACGCCAGTAGCGATAACGCGCATCAAGCTCGCGTTTATCGCTAATCGGCGCGGCGTCCGGCGGGGCTTTTAAAAAGGCGAACATCGGCGATCCTCTCAGGCGTAACGCAGCGGTAGATTGACGCACACCCGGGTACCGTGGGTGCAGGAGATCGTCAGCGTGCCCCCCAGGGCGGTCACGCGCTCGCGCATGCCGGTCAGACCGAACCCCTGCGCGCTGGAGCCCGGCGGCAGGCCGCAGCCGTCATCTTCCAGCACCAGCATCAGTCGCTCCTCCTGCTGCCAGCCCTGCAGGGTCACGGCGCTGGCGCTGGCATGCTTGACGATATTGTTCAGTCCCTCCTGGCAGACGCGGAACAGGGTCACGCGCTGGTTTTCGCTCAGCCCCGCCTCGTTAATCCGCCAGTCGAGATGGCTGACGATGCCGCGGTCCTCCAGCTCCATTTCGCGCATCAGAGAACGTACCGCCTGCTCCAGCGGCAGGTCGTCAAGCTGGCGCGGACGAAGACGGCCCAGCAGGCGACGCACCGAGTCATACACCCCCAGCGACAGGTGTTCAATCAGTTGGCCGCTCTGGCGAACGCTGGCGTTGTCCGGCGCCAGCCGCTGGACGATCCCCGCCTGGGTGCGTATTGCCGTGATGGTCTGCCCGATATCATCGTGGAGCTCGCGGGCAACGTCGCGGCGCACGCTCTCTTCAGTCTCCAGCAGACGATCCGCCAGCCGCCGATTGCGCGCCAGCTCGCTCTGTAGCGACTGGTTCAGCTCGCGCAATCGCTGGATCCCCGCCCCCAGCAGCAGCCCGGTGAGGCTCTGCGCCAGCAGCGAAAGCAGGAGATCGACGGGGTGATCGTGCCAGGTCTGGCTGGCAATCAGGGCGATCGCGTTCATCAGCGTAGCGATCAGCGCTCCCTGCCAGCCGTAGTGCCAGGCCAGAGCGATAATCGGCAGCGCGAGGCAAAACGGGGTAAAGCGGGAGAGCTCGGCGGGCAGCCCAAGCTGCAGCCACAGGCTTATGGTGAATAACAGCAGATACCAGATCAGATGCCGCCCGCGCCAGTTTACCGGCTGCGCCACCAGCGACGGCCCCAGCGGCCGCCAGACGGTGCTGGTGAGGTAGTGCCAGAACACCAGACAGGTCGGCGCCAGGGTCAGGCCGCCGGTGAGCGTCAACAGCAGGGCGTTAAGCCCCTCGTCCCCCTCCGCCAGCCAGGGCAGCGATTGCAGCAGCGCGGCGGCCATTAACGCCCCGCCCTGACGCAGAAGCGTCAGCCAGTCGCGCTGCTGGCGATATCGCGAGATCAGCGCCACCGGCAGGAGGGTCAGCAGGCTTCCGGTCATCAATATTATCGGATGCGCCAGCGCCACTTCCTGCGTCAGCCAGAAGATCAGCAGCCACTCGCTTCCCAGCAGCACCGGCCAGTAGCCGCGCGGGCACTGGAGCATCAGCCCCAGCCGCAGGCCGAAGGGGAACAGCAGCACCGCCAGATCGGCGCGCTCCACCAGATGCAGGCTGATGCTCCACAGACAAAACCAGGCGGCGGCGAAGATAAAGGCGCAGCCGATCACCGACAGCAGGCGCGGGAGTAAGGTCTTCATTGCCAGCTGTCAAACATGCGGCGCGCCAGCTCGACGTCATTGCTGACGCCCAGCTTTTCCAGCAGGTTGGCGCGGTGAACGTGGACGGTTTTCGGCGACAGCCCGAGCTCAGCGGCGATCTCTTTTACCGCCATGCCCTGCGCCAGCTTTTCCGCCACCTGACGTTCGCGTTTGGTGAGCGGATCCTGGCGCCCGGCGGCCAGCTTCATGGCGATATCCGGCGTGAGATAGCAGCCGCCCGCCGCCACCGTGCGCACCGCGGCGATAAGTTCGTCCGGGCTGCAGCGTTTCGACAGAAAGCCACGCGCGCCGGCGTTGAGCGCCTGCTCGACCAGCGCCGGGCTGTCGTGCACCGACAGCATAATGGTCGCCATCCCCTTCGGCAGCTGGCTGAGCAGCTCCAGCCCGGAAATATCCGGCATCGAGATATCGCAGATACAGATCTGAACGCCGCGCCCCGGCAACCCCGCCAGCGCCTCGCGGCCGCTGCCAAATTCGGCGACAACCTGAAAATCAGTTTCCAGCCCCAGCAGCTGAGCAAAGCCGGAGCGGACAATCAAATGATCGTCAATAAGGGCGATGGTGGTCATGGTGTTTCCTGGTGCCTGAAAGCGCCGGATGGCGGCGTAAACGCCTTATCCGGCCTACGGATTCACTCCCTGCAGGCCGGATTAGCGCAGCGCCATCCGGTAAAGGCGCTTACCTTAACCATAAGCACCTTACCGTTCAAGCCTTGCGCGATTTACTCGAAGAACACCGCAATTTTGTTAAACATGGTGGGATCGGACTGGTTACGCGCCACTTTGGTGACATCTTCCAGCTTTTCAATCTGGCTAATCATCTGCCCGAGACGCTGATCGTCGTTCACCAGCAGCCAGATGCGGCTGTGTTCGCTGCCCTGAATCGGTAGACAGAGAATACCTTCGACGTTAAACGCGCGGCGGGCAAAAAGCCCGCAGACGTGGGTCATGACGCCGGGGTGGTTGCGGACGGTGAGCTCCAGGATGACGTTATCACAGTGTTTTTGCATGGCTTATTCCCCCACCATTTCAGTATTAGCCGCACCCGGCGGTACCATCGGATACACTTTCTGCTGCGCGTCGATGCGCACGTGGATCAGCGCCGGCCCCGGACGGTCGATGATCGCCTGCAGCGCCGCCTGCGGATCGGCTTCGTTATTTAAATCACAGGTTTGCAGGCCAAAACCGGCGGCAATCTGCATAAAGTTAATCATCCCCGGATAGGTGGCGGCAAAAACCCCCTGCTGATAAAACAGGCTCTGCTGCTGATGCACCAGCCCCAGCGCTTCGTTGTTCAGCAGGATAATTTTTACATCCAGCTGATTTTCAGCGGCGGTGGCCATCTCCTGAATATTCATCATCAGGCTGCCGTCGCCGGAGAAGCAGATAACCTTGCGCAGCGGATTCGCCAGCGCCGCGCCGATCGCCGCCGGCAGGCCGAAGCCCATGGTGCCAAGACCGCCGGAGGTCAGCCACTGCCGCGGACGGTTGAGCGGGTAGGCCTGCGCCGTCCACATCTGGTGCTGGCCTACGTCGGTGGTGATGATCGCTTCATCATCCACGCAGGCGGCCACGGCGTTAATCAGGCCATAATGAGAGAGCGGGTCGCTTTCCTGCGGGATGGCGCAGGGGAATTCGCGCTGCAAGTCGGCCACCAGCTGGCGCCACTCCTCGCGCGGCTGCGCCTCAACCTGCGGGTTCAGCTGGGCTAAGACTTCCGCCACATCGCCCTGAATCGCCACGTGCGGTTGCTTAATTTTGCCCAGCTCGGCGCGGTCGATATCGACGTGGATAATCTTCGCGTTCGGGCAGAACTGCTCGGTCTTGCCAATCGCCCGGTCATCAAAACGCGCGCCTAAAACAATCAGTAAATCCGCTTCCTGCAGAATGAAGTTGGTGCTGCGCGCGCCATGCATGCCCAGCATCCCCAGCGACAGCGGGTGCGCCTTCGGCAGCATGCCCAGCGCCATCAGGGTCATGGTGGTCGGCAGGTTGGCTTTTTCCGCCAGCTCACGGATCTCCTGCGGCGCGTTAATTACCCCGCCGCCCAGATAGAGCACCGGACGCTTCGCCGCGTTGATCATCGCCGCCGCTTCGCGCACGCTTTCGGGGGCGAATGCCGGCGCTGCGGCGCGCTCGCCCGGCTCCGGCAGCGTTTCCAGCTCAATGGTCGCCGACTGTACGTCCTTAGGAATGTCTATCCACACCGGCCCGGGACGCCCGGACTGAGCAATACGGAAGGCGTCGCTGATCACCTGCGGCAGCTCGGCGATGTCGCGCACCAGATAGTTATGTTTGGTGATGGGGATAGAGATGCCGTAGGTGTCCACTTCCTGGAAGGCGTCGGTGCCGATCATCGATGCCGGCACCTGGCCGGTGATGCAGACCAGCGGAATCGAATCCAGGCGGGCATCGGCGATCGCCGTCACCAGGTTCGTCGCCCCCGGGCCGCTGCAGGCCATACAGACCGCCGGTTTGCCTTCGGTACGCGCCATCCCCTGGGCGATAAAGCCCGCGCCCTGCTCGTGGCGCGCCAGGATGTGGCGGATCTGCGTGCTCTGGCTTAAGGCATCGTAGATAGGCAGGATGGAGCCGCCCGGAATGCCGCTAACCATAGTGATACCCTGGCGTTCCAGTAAATGAACAACCAGCTGCGCGCCGGTAAAGCGCATTGTGTTTGATGTGGTGCCCGAACTTGCCATGCTCCAGTCCTTTTCTTCTGGGCCGACTTTACCGGGGGGCTCGCCAACAAAAAACCCCGCTCGGTTTGCGCCGGCGGGGTTTGGAATTCGTGTTGTTCCGGACCCTACGGCGCATTGCCGACGACGACCACCACAGACACGACGACCACCGCGGCAGGCGCGGTTTTTAGTAGGGTCGAAGCGATCAGGGTTGCGTTCATTAGGGACCTGTTGTGTCGAAAAATAAGCTGAATTTATACAAACACAGGTTTTACGTTTTCACAATGGATTTATTTTCATCCACGAAAATTTGCGCGAAAGATCACAGTTCGGCGCAAAAGGGCAGAAAACAAAAAACCCCGCCGGAGCGAGGTTTTTATCAGCATGGTTACAGGTGGTAGCCGCAAGCACACTGTATTACGTCAACGCCAAAAGTATACGCGATCGCTGCAGTTCGCGCAATTTAAGGTCGGTTTTTCTCTGTCATAGAGTATGGGATAGCGCGGCGGATTTGTCCAAAAAATACTGTTCATCCATACAGTATTTATCTATACTGGGTGTGTTCACGGTGTGCCATTCGGGGGCTGCAAGTTTGACCGGCGCAACGAAGTCCTGGCTGAAACGGGTGGTGCCGTCAGTGCCTTAACCCCGAGAGAGCACACTGTGTTACGTCAACAACGTGCAGTCACTGGCCCGCGCGGCAACGCGTGGTTCAGCGCTGCGCACCCCTGTCGTTGCAGGCGGCGGGCCGGGAAGCCGTCCACGGAAGGAGCCACCACAGGCCAGGGCGACGCCGCCGGCGACAGGCAGGGATAAGCTGACAACGGGCAGCGGAAAGGTACGTCAGCTTATTGTGCTCCTTAACCACAGGAGACGCGCGTATGGGCGGAATGGATATTATTATTTTAATCCTGAAACTCATGGTTGCTGTGTTGCAACTACTTGATGCAGTCCTGAAACAGTTCCGCTGATTCAGGTTCAAGTCGCACCTGAGGGGGGCGGGAAACCGCCCCCCTGCAGGCGCCCGCCGGGCGTCCCGGGATGACTTGATGGAGGAAGCTATGCCACCCCTGTTAATTGCCGCCACGACGCCGGATGCCCCGGGGTTCGCGGCGCTGCGCACCGAAAGCCTTGAACAGCATTTCAATATGCTGCGCCGCCTGGCGGAAAACTGGCAGAGCGGCAAAAACCGCTTTACTGCGCCGGGCGAAACGCTGCTGGGCGCCTTCGTGAATCACCAGCTGGTTGGGGTATGCGGCATCAATAGCGATCCCTTCAGCCCCCAGCCGCGGGCCGGGCGTATTCGCCACCTCTACATCAGCGAGCGCTACCGCCGCCGGGGGATCGGCCAGCAGCTGCTGGTCTCGGTTATCACCCACTCCAGCGCCTGGTTCGATTTTCTCAACACCCACGCTCCGGCGCAGGCCTGGCCCTTTTATGAAAGACTTGGCTTTCGCCCGGTGTACGATGAACCGCGGGTGACGCATCGCCTGTTTTGTTCGCTGTAGCCCCGCTGGCTGGCAGCGCGGGCGCGTGTTACAGTCCGGTGACCTTCACTGTTGAACCTGTCTGCGATGACCCTCACCGTATTCTGCATTTTGCTGTTCGCCGCCCTGCTGCACGCCAGCTGGAACGCTATTGTCAAAGCCAGCGGCGATAAAATGTACGCGGCGATCGGCGTCAGCGGCTCGGCCGCGCTGATCGCCCTGGTGATGCTGCCCTTTGCCCCGCAGCCCACGCTGGCCAGCGCCCCCTATCTGCTGGCGTCGTGCGCGTTACAGGTGGTGTATACGGTGCTGGTGGCGAAGACCTATCAGGTGTCGGATATGAGCCAGACCTATCCGCTGATGCGGGGGACTGCCCCGTTGCTGGTGGCGGCGATAAGCGTGCTGTTTCTCGGCGATCGTTTGTCGCCGCTGGCCTGGCTGGGCATCGGCGTCATCTGCCTGGCCATTCTGGCGATGGCCTTTAACGGCCGCGCCAGCTCCCGCAAAGGCATCGTGCTGGCGCTGATCAACGCCTGCTTTATCGCCGGCTATACGCTGGTGGATGGCACCGGCGTCCGGCTGGCGGGCTCGGCGCTGGGCTACACCCTGTGGACCTTTTTTATGAACGGCTTCTGCCTGCTAAGTTGGGCAATGATGACCCGCCGCGCTGAAGCCAGCCGCTATCTACGCCTGCACTGGCGAATAGGTATCCTCGGCGGGATCGGCACCATGGGCTCCTACGGCCTGGCGCTGTGGGCGATGACCCAGGCGCCGCTGGCGGTGGTCGCCGCGCTGCGTGAAACCTCCATTTTGTTCGGCGCGCTGATCGCGTTTATCGTCCTGAAAGAGCAACTGATGCCGCTGCGCATCGTCGCCGCCTGCGGGATTGCCGCCGGGGCGATCCTCCTGCGCCTCGCGTAGCCTGAAATGGCAACATTAGTTGCCGTTCCTGTTTACATAATCTGCCTGGAATTCCCTCAACAATCGGCACTTTGCAGTTGTTATGTCATTTTTATATGGTAGATTCCTCCATCGTTTACGGGGTGTGCCAGTCACATATTCTTAATTTTTATTTACTCACAAAGTATTCATCGACATGAAACGGCATAAAAACTTCAATTTGTTGTTGATGCTGGTACTGCTGGTGGCCGTCGGCCAGATGGCGCAGACCATCTATATTCCGGCCATCGCCGACATGGCGGTCGCGCTGAACGTCCGCGAAGGGGCGGTACAAAGCGTAATGGCGGCCTACCTGCTGACCTACGGTATTTCACAGCTGTTTTACGGCCCGCTCTCCGACCGCGTGGGTCGCCGCCCGGTGATCCTCGTCGGGATGTCGATTTTTATGCTGGCGACGCTGGTAGCCATTACCACCCATAGCCTGCCGGTGCTGATCGCCGCCAGCGCCATGCAGGGGATGGGCACCGGCGTCGGCGGCGTGATGGCGCGCACCCTGCCCCGCGATCTGTACGAAGGCGCCCAGCTGCGTCATGCCAATAGCCTGTTAAATATGGGCATTCTGGTCAGCCCGCTGATTGCCCCGCTGCTCGGCGGCATCCTCGACACCCTGTGGAACTGGCGCGCCTGTTACGCCTTCCTGCTGGTGCTGTGCGCGGGGGTGACCTTTAGCATGGCGAAATGGATGCCGGAAACGCGCCCGGAGGGCGCGCCGCGCACCAAACTTCTGGCCAGCTACAAAACGCTGTTCGGCACCGGCGCCTTTAACTGTTACCTGCTCATGCTGATCGGCGGCCTGGCGGGAATTGCGGTATTCGAAGCCTGTTCCGGCGTACTGATGGGCGCGGTGCTCGGCCTGAGCAGCATGGCGGTGAGTATTCTGTTTATTCTGCCGATCCCGGCCGCCTTCTTCGGCGCCTGGTTTGCCGGCCGGCCGAACAAGCGTTTCCCGACCCTGATGTGGCAATCGGTTATCTGCTGCCTGCTGGCGGGTCTGATGATGTGGATCCCGGGGCTGCTGGGCGTTATGACCGTCTGGACCCTGCTGGTGCCGGCGGCGCTGTTCTTCTTTGGCGCCGGCATGCTGTTCCCGCTGGCCACCAGCGGCGCGATGGAGCCATTCCCGTTCCTCGCCGGTACCGCCGGGGCGCTGGTTGGCGGCTTGCAGAATATCGGTTCCGGCGTGCTGGCCTGGCTGTCAGCAATGATGCCGCAAACCGGTCAGAGCAGTCTCGGGCTGCTGATGATGCTGATGGGCCTGTTGATTCTGCTGTGCTGGCTGCCGCTGGCCTCGCGTTTTACCCATCATCAGCAGCCGGTATAAGCGCGGCGGCCGTTCCCCGGATAGCGGCTGACGCCTTACCCGGCCTACCGTTCTGTCCTCTGTAGGCCCGCGCAAGCGCAGCGCCGCCGGGCGGTTATCAGGCGCCGTACCGTAATGTTGCCGGGTGGCGGCTCACGCCTTACCCGGCCTGTCCAACATCATTGAGGGGTAGCCCGGCTCATTTTCAGGTCAGACTATGCAGCCACTCGATAAAGGCGTCGATTTTCGGCCACTGGCGACCCGGCAGGGTGGTCACATAGTAGTGCTGGTGGCATTTCAGCGTCATATCGCCAAACGGGGCGATCAACTCCCCGCTCTCCAGCCGCTTCTGCACCAGCCGCTTACGCCCCATTGCCACCCCGAGGTGGTTCATCGCCGCGATCGCCGCTAAATCGGAACGATCGAAGCCAATGCCCGACGATGGCGGCAGGTCCACCGCAAACTGCTGCGCCCAGCTATACCACTCATCGGTGCCGGAATCGTTGCTCCATGCCTGGCGGTCGTGGAGCAAGGTACAGTGGCGCAGATTGCCCGGATTCGACATTAACTGCCGCTGGTGCGCGTAATTCGGCGTACATACCGGCACGATCGCCTCATCCATCAGAAAATGGTGGCTCAGCTGCGACGACGGCGCATCATCAAAATAGATCGCCAGATCGATGCCCGTCCGCTGCAGGTTAACGTTCTCGTTGCCGGTCAGCACGGTGAGGGAGATGGCCGGGTAACGGCGGGTAAAGTCTCCCAGAGCCGGCACCAGCCAGCACTGGGCGATAGAGGGCCGCGAGTAGACCGTCAGACTGCCGGAGAGCTCCTGGTTTTTGATGTCGAGGATCTCCTGATTGAGGCCATCCAGCGACGACTTCAGCGCCCAGTAGACCCGCTTACCTTCACGCGTCAGCTCAACTTTGCGATGCGAGCGGACAAAGAGCAGGATCCCCAGCTCCGCTTCCAGCTGATTAATCCGGTGGCTGACGGCGCCAGGCGTGAGCGCCAGCTCGTCGGCGGCCAGGGCAAACGACTCGTGCCGCGCCGCCACTTCAAAGGTCGACAGCCTGGAGAGCTGCCAGCCGTTCAGCAGCCGGGTACCTATGTTTTTTAGCACATCCATCACGCGCTCCTGGCTAATACAGTGGCTGTTGATGATAAAAAAATCACGCCGATTTTGCCGCTAAAGGGTGAATTAATTTGACCCACAGCATGTTTAATGGTCTGTTTTTGAGCCAAATCACCGACTTGATTCAATTCTCCTCACCTTAAAGCCCATTTATATCGTTTGTCAGCCCATGAGGTTTCTCGCTTCAATAAGGCCAGATTATTCACAGGCGAGGTGGAATATGGGTTCGCAAGTCTGGGTTGTGAGCACGCTGCTGATCAGCATCGTGTTAATCGTCTTAACGATCGTCAAACTGAAGTTTCATCCTTTTCTGGCGCTGCTGCTGGCGAGCTTTTTCGTCGGCGCGATGATGGGAATGGGCCCGCTGGAGATGGTCAACGCCATTGAGAGCGGGATCGGCGGCACGCTGGGCTTCCTGGCGGCGGTGATCGGCCTCGGCACCATTCTCGGCAAGATGATGGAGGTCTCCGGCGCGGCGGAGCGCATCGGCCTGACGCTGCAGCGCTGCCGCTGGCTGTCGGCGGACGTGATTATGGTGCTGGTCGGCCTGATCTGCGGCATCACGCTGTTTGTCGAAGTCGGCGTGGTCCTGCTGATCCCGCTGGCCTTCTCCATCGCCAAAAAAACCAACACCTCGCTGCTGAAGCTGGCTATTCCGCTGTGTACCGCGCTGATGGCGGTGCACTGCGTGGTCCCTCCGCATCCGGCGGCCCTGTTTGTCGCTAACAAACTGGGCGCCGATATTGGCACAGTGATTGTCTATGGCCTGCTGGTCGGTCTGATCGCCTCGCTGGTTGGCGGCCCGCTGTTTCTCCGAGCGTTAGGCAACCGCCTGCCGTACAAACCGGTCCCGGCCGAATTTGCCAATCTTGAGGTCCGCGAGGCGTCGACGCTGCCGTCGCTCGGCGCCACGCTGTTTACCGTACTGCTGCCGATTGGCCTGATGCTGGTGAAAACCGTCGCCGAACTGAACATGGCGAAAGGCGGCACGCTGTATACGGTGCTGGAATTTATCGGCAACCCCATCACCGCGATGTTTATCGCCGTCTTTGTCGCGTATTACATGCTCGGCATTCGTCGGCAAATGGGGATGGGCGTCCTGCTAACCCATACTGAAAATGGCTTTGGGTCGATCGCCAACATCCTGCTGATTATCGGCGCAGGCGGCGCGTTCAACGCGATCTTAAAATCCAGCGGCCTGGCCGATCGCCTGGCGGTGATCCTGTCGAACCTCGATATGCACCCGATTCTGCTGGCCTGGCTGGTGGCGCTTATCCTGCACGCCGCCGTCGGCTCCGCCACCGTGGCGATGATGGGCGCCACCGCCATCGTCGCGCCGATGCTGCCGCTCTATCCCGGCGTCAGCCCGGAGATCATCGCTATTGCTATCGGTTCCGGCGCCATTGGCTGCACGATCGTCACCGATTCCCTCTTCTGGCTGGTCAAACAGTACTGCGGCGCAAGCCTCAGTGAAACGTTCAAGTACTACACGACGGCGACTTTTATCGCGTCGCTACTTGCACTGGCCGCCACCTTCCTGCTTTCTTTCATTATCTGAGCGCAAAGAGACGTATGATGAAACACGCTGAATTGACTACCTTGACCGCGACCTTCCCGCTTGTGCAGGATCTGATCGCCCTGAAAGAAACCACCTGGTTTAACCCCGCCACCACCCCTCTGGCGGAGGGATTACCTTACGTCGGCCTGACCGCCGACGACGTGCAGGACGCCCATGCCCGCCTTCAGCGCTTCGCGCCCTATCTGGCGGAAGCCTTCCCGGAAACGGCCGTCAGCGGCGGGATCATCGAATCGGAAGTGGTCGCCATTCCGGCAATGAAGCACCGCCTCGAGCAAAAATTCGGCCAGCCGATTGGCGGCGAACTGCTGCTGAAAAAAGACAGCCATCTGCCGATCTCCGGCTCGATCAAAGCGCGCGGCGGCATTTATGAAGTGCTGACCCATGCGGAAAAGCTGGCGCTCGAGGCCGGGCTGCTGACTACCGCAGATGATTATCGCAAATTGCTGACGCCGGAGTTTAAACAGTTCTTCCGCCAGTACAGCATCGCCGTCGGCTCAACCGGCAACCTCGGGATGTCGATCGGCATCATGAGCGCCCGCATCGGCTTTAAGGTTACCGTACATATGTCCGCGGACGCCCGGGCGTGGAAAAAGGCCAAACTGCGCAGCCACGGCGTGACGGTGGTGGAGTATGAAGAGGACTACGGCGTGGCGGTCGAACAGGGACGCAAGGCGGCGGAATCCGACCCGAACTGCTTTTTCATCGACGATGAAAATTCGCGCACGCTGTTCCTCGGCTATGCCGTGGCCGGCGAGCGCCTGAAGGCGCAGTTCGCCAAAGCCGGACGGGTGGTCGATGCCGACCATCCGCTGTTCGTCTACCTGCCGTGCGGCGTCGGCGGCGGCCCCGGCGGCGTGGCGTTTGGCCTCAAGCTGGCCTTTGGCGACCACGTTCACTGCCTGTTTGCCGAACCGACCCACTCTCCCTGCATGCTGCTCGGCGTCTACACCGGGCTTCATGACCAGATAGCGGTGCAGGATTTAGGCATTGATAACCTGACCGCCGCCGACGGTCTGGCGGTCGGCCGGGCGTCCGGCTTCGTTGGCCGGGCAATGGAGCGCCTGCTCGACGGGTTCTATACCCTTGACGACCAGACGATGTATGACATGTTGGGCTGGCTGGCGACAGCGGAAAATATCCGCCTTGAGCCCTCCGCGCTGGCCGGGATGGCCGGGCCGCAGCGCGTCTGCGCCAGCAAAGCGTACCATCAGCTGCAAGGGCTGAGTGAGCAACAGCTGCAGCAGGCGACCCACCTGGTGTGGGCCACCGGCGGCGGAATGGTGCCGGAAGAGGAGATGGCGCAGTATCTGGCGAAGGGGCGCTAATCTTCAGCGCAGCAGCGGCATCAACGCCTCTGGCGGCCGCTGCTGTCGGCGCAGGTCCCGCATCACTCGCATATAGGGCCCGCTGAGATCGTAGAACTGCCGATAACCCGCGCACAGCGGGTCTTCCTGTTCGCCGCAGCGGCACAGGCGTAGCCACGGACAGCCGTAGCAGGCGCTGTTGGCCGCCGGCGCGCCCGCCTGCGTTATCAACTCGCCGCACCAGGCGCTCAGCGTCTCGCTAAACAGCAAAATATTGATACGGCCAATATCTTCCCGCACCCAGCGGTGAAAGACCGCGCAGAGAAACTCTCCCCACAGCGCGGCGTCGCCAGCCGCCAGCTGCGGAATAAAATGGATAGCCGTAAGCCCCTGTTGACGCAGCTGCGCATAGAACGCCTGCGGCTGGCGGCAATGCTCCGCCTCGACCGCTACCGCCTGAAAGGGAGTGTCATGTTGCTGGCCGGGGGCATGAGTGAGAGGCAAATTCGCCGGACATCCTGTCATGACATATCCCTAATGAATGAAACGATCTGTTGAAGGTGAGTAACAGCAAACAGGAATGCCAGAGAAAGTACTGCGAGTGCGATCAAAAATTTGTCACGAACCGCCCGCGGCTGCAAAAAATCGCTGTCGTCGACGTCCATCAGATGACGACGGCGGGTATAGCCCCAAAGGATCCCCGCCACTATCGCCAGCACGCCGATCGACAGCCAGAACGGCAGTCCGGCGCGGTGCCAGCTGTGCTTAATCGCCAGCGCCATCAGCGCGCCATAGCCCAGCAGGGTGCGAAACCAGGCCAGGGAGGTGCGCTCTGGCTGTAGCCCCGGGTCGCTTTCCCGCCGCGCCCGGCGTTTATCCGCCATACAGCACCAGCAGCATCACCGCGACCACCACCGCCAGCAGCAGGATGCTAATCACCAGCAGCGTCCGGGTATAGGGGAGATCCTGCTTCAGGCGCATCGCCTTCTCGTTGTTCAGCCAGCGCAGATAGCCATAGATGGCCATGCCGCCGGCAAACAGGCACAGCAGCAGGGCGAGAATTTCACGGATCAGCGGCGTGGCAAAGTCTGGCGCCAGCTGGTCAAGACCGACGCCAGCGGCAAGAAAACCGAGCGCCGTGCGGATCCACGCCAGAAAGGTGCGTTCGTTAGCCAGCGAAAAGCGGTAATCAGGCGCTTCGCCGAGGCGGGAGATTTTCATGACGGTTCCTTGTTCATCGCGCAGCAGGCTTCAGCATAGCGTAAATCAGGAACCGGGGAGAAGCATCGGCGCCCCGCAGGGCGCCGTTCAACGGCGGGGATTAATGCAGCTCCGGCCAGTAA
Source organism: Klebsiella sp. GB_Kp056 (assembly GCF_040064755.1). Taxonomy (NCBI): domain Bacteria; kingdom Pseudomonadati; phylum Pseudomonadota; class Gammaproteobacteria; order Enterobacterales; family Enterobacteriaceae; genus Klebsiella; species Klebsiella sp. GB_Kp056. Next base: position 25,836 of record NZ_JBEAJA010000073.1, read on the forward strand.
TCCTTATTGGCGGCAATCAGGTCGTCGAGGATCGCTTTCGCCACCGAGGCGCTCGGCACGGTTTTCGACAGGGTAATTGCCTGCCACAGCTTGTGGTAAGAGCGTTGTTCCCAGGCATCGACCACCAGTTTTTCCACCGCCACCTGCTGGCTCATCATCCCTTTCTGGAAGTGCGGGATGTCGCCGACCGTCAGCGGCTCCGGCCCGTTGTGGCCCACCAGGCAAGGAATTTCCACCATCGCGTCGGCGTCAAAGTTATGGATCGCGCCATTGTTCGGCACAATCAGCAGCATCCTTTCCTGCGTGTTAAAGGCGATGGCCGTCGCCAGATCGACGATATACGACGCGTGCTCGTCAATCTCCAGATCGCCTGCGGAGGATTTCCCGGCGGCAATAATCGCCCGGCAGGCGCTGAAGACGTTTTTCTCACGATGATCCATCACCTCATTGGCGCGGGTGCGTTCCGGGTTGGAGTGGGCCACCACGTAGTCCGGGAACAGGTAATATTTCAGGTAGGTATTCGGCATGGTCTGCGGATCCAGCGCCTGCACATCTTTCGCTTTGGCAAAGGTGTCGTTCCAGCTTGCCTCGGTGTGCGGGTCGTTAGATGGCGGCACATAGCCGTGTTTCGCCACATATTCGCGTAGTTTCGGCATCAAATCGTTGCCGTCGAGATCCTCAATCGAAGTCCACCAGCCGAAGTGGTTGAGGCCGTAGTAGCGCACGCGCATCTGTTTACGGTCTTTGAGGCCGACAATCTGCGCCATCCGCCCTTCAATGCCGATCGGCATATCGCAGATGTTGAGGATTTTGGCGTTCGGCCGCAGACGACGGGTAGCTTCCGCCACAATCGCCGCCGGGTTGGAGTAGTTAAGCATCCAGGCGTTCGGCGAATATTTTTCCATATAATCCACCAGCTCCAGCACGCCGCCGATAGAGCGCATACCGTAGGCGATCCCGCCCGGTCCGCAGGTCTCCTGGCCCAGCACGCCGTGGCGCAGCGGGATTTTCTCATCCTGTTCACGCATCGGATATTTCCCGACGCGGATATGCGCCATGACGAAATCAACATCGGTAAACGCCGCCTGCGGATCGGTGGTATAGCTGAATTCAATCTCCGGCGCCTGCTCTTTGAGGATCACTTTGCACGCCTCGGCGATGGTCTCCTGCCGCGCCCCGTCGTTGTCGTAAAATTTCAGCGACCGCAGCGGAAAACGATCCTGGTTTGCCAGCAGCATCAGGACAATGCCCGGGGTGAAGGTGCTGCCGCCGCCTGCGATAACAACTGAGAATTTTTTCATGATACTGCCTCCGTCATGGTGGTATGTTCGGTCGAAAGAGAATCTTTCATCAGGTTTTCCAGCTGGTCGCGCACCTGGGGAACGTGCAGGCCGACGATGACCTGAATCCCGTTGCCGCGGCGTACTACCCCGTGGGCGCCCAGCGCTTTAAAGACGTCGTCACTTTGCGTTTTCGCCATATCGACCAGCGCGATGCGCAGTCGGGTGGCGCAGTTATTGATACTTTCAATGTTGCTGGCGCCGCCGAGGGCCTGCAGGAAGCCAGCGGCCTGGCCCAGCCGGGTCTCTGGCGCGGCTGCCGCCGTGGTTTTACCCCGCGCCGCCTGATAATCAGCCTTGCTGTAGAGCTTGATTTCGCTCTCTTCCCGGCCCGGCGTCTTCAGGTTCAGACGCAGGATCAGGGTGCGGAAGACCACGAAGTAGAGGGCGGTGAAACAGAGACCAATACCTATCTGAATGAACATCATCGAGGCGTGGTGATGGAACATCGGGATCCAGTTTTGCGGCAAGAACTGGTCGAGCAGGCCGCCGCCGAAATTGCCCACCACCCCGCAGATGTACATCACCGTCGCCATGGACGCCGCCAGCACCGCGTGGACGGCGAACAGCAGCGGCGAGATGAACAGGAAGGTGAACTCCAGCGGCTCGGTGATCCCGACCAGCATCGCGGTCAACGTGGCGGGGATCAGCAGGCCGGCGACCTTGACGCGATTTTCCGGCGCGGCGGTGAAGTAAAGCGCCAGCGCAATGCCCACCGAACCAAACACTTTCGAGTTACCGTGCAGGGCAAAGCCGCCCTCCGGGAACAGCGTCTTCAGCGGTTCCGTACTCTGGCTGAACGCCTGCAGATGCTCTGCCCAGTAGACCTGCAGTCCGCCCTCCACTACCGCCGGGCCAAAGATGAACGGGCCATAGACGAAGTGATGCAGACCGGTGGGGATCAGAATGCGCTCAAGGAAGATGTAGACCCACACCCCGAGCGCGCCGGCAGAGCGCAGGAAGGCCTGTAGCGATTCAATACCCAGCTGGACTTTTGGCCAGCCGAGCAGCGTCAGCCAGGCGCAGGGGATCATCGCGAGGAAGGCGACAATGACCACAAACGATGAGCCCTGGAAGATGCCGAGGAACACCGGCAGGGGTTTATCGAAATAGCGATTATGCAGGGCCGTCACCAGGCCGGAGATGACGATCGCCCCGATAATGCTGGTGTCGAGGGTTTTAATCCCGGCAATCATCGTCAGGCCGCTGCCGGCCGTGGGTTCAACGGAAAAGTCGACGCCGAAGAAGTGGCCCCAGGTCATCCCCATGGCGTTGATAAAGTAGTTCCAGGTGAGAAAGCTCACCAGTACCGCCAGACAGGCCCGGCCCTGGGCCTGCTTCGCCAGGCCAATCGGCAGACCGACGGCGAAAATCAGCGGCATATTACGAAAGACGGTCCAGCCGCCCTCTTCGATGATGTGAACGATCTGTGCAAACAGGCTGTCGGGTGCGGTCAGCGCTTCGCCGACGAACATCGGGTTGCGCAACATAATGGCGATACCGACCACGATCCCGGCGAAAGGAAACAACAAAACCGGGGTAAACATGGCGCCGCCAAAGCGTTGTATTTGACTGAGCATTGGGAAATCCTCATGTAACAACTCGTAGGGTGAATGGCCTTCTTTTTCTTGATTACCGGCCTCACTCGAGAATAGGAATTTGCCCGTCCAACAACATGCCGCGCCGTTGCGATTCGTGATCGCTTTCATGGTTTTAATTTGGCCAAAGTTGTCTACTTCGTTAACAAAAGTTAGACATCGATAAGCCAAAGGATGAAATCGATCTAATGAATGGATAATAACCTGCTGTCTTAAAACTTATTTATTAATAACAGGTGAAGAAAATAACCTCGCTCTTTCCTGTACAAGAGGACTACTGGTGATCTACAAATCGATTGCTGACCGCCTGCGGCTGCGGCTGAATTCTGCCGACTTCTCCATCGGCAGCCCGCTGCCGGGAGAGAAAAAACTGGCCGAGGAGTTCGGGGTGGCGCGCATGACCATCCGCAAAGCCATCGACCTGCTGGTGGACTGGGGGTTGGTGGTCCGTCGCCACGGCTCGGGGACCTACGTGGCGCGTAAAGACGTCCATCATGAAACCAGCAATCTCACCGGCCTGGCGGAAGTGCTGCGCAAGCAGGGTAAAGAGGTGGTAAGCCAGGTGCTGGCCTTCGAAGTGATGCCTGCCCCGCCGGCCATCGCCAGCCTGTTGCGAATTAAAATTGATGAACGGATCTACTTCTCGCGGCGGGTGCGCTTCGTCGACGGCAAGCCGCTGATGCTGGAGGATAGCTATATGCCGGTGAAGCTGTTCCGTAACCTGTCGCTGAGCCATCTGGAGGGATCGAAATTTGATTATATTGAGAAGGAGTGCGGGATCATCATCAGCGGGAACTATGAGACCCTGACGCCGGTGCTGGCGGACAGGCAGCTGGCGCGCTCAATGAACGTTCCGGAGCAGACGCCGCTGCTGCGGATTACCTCCCTTTCCTACAGCGACAGCGGCGAGTTTCTTAACTATTCGGTTATGTTCCGCAACGCCAGCGAGTATCAGGTGGACTACCATCTGCGTCGCGTCCAGGCGCACAGCCCGCTAGCTCACCCCCCAGAACAGCACGGCGAGTAGCTGCGGGGTGATAATCCGCAGGAACATCACCAGCGGATAGACGGTAGCGTAAGAGAGCGCCGCCGCGCCGCTGGTGGCGTGCAGATTGTTGGCGAAGGCCAGCGCCGGCGGGTCGGTCATCGAGCCGGCCAGCATGCCGCACAGCGTCAGATAGTTCATTTTCGCCAGCATGCGCGCGAGAATGCCTACCGTCAGCAGCGGGATGGCGGTGATGAAAATGCCGTAAGCGATCCAGCTCAGGCCATCGCCCTGGGTCAGGGTCGCCACAAAGTCGCCCCCCGATTTCAGCCCGACCACCGCCAGAAACAGCACGATCCCCAGCTCGCGCAGCGCCAGGTTGGCGCTCGGCGGCATAAACCAGTACAGCTTGCCGATGCTCCCGATGCGCCCGAGAATCAGCGCCATAATCAGCGGCCCCCCGGCCAGCCCGAGCTTCAGGGCGGCGGGGAAGCCGGGAATAAACAACGGGATAGATCCCAGCAGTACCCCGAGACCGATGCCGATAAATACCGGCAGCATCTGAACCTGCTGCAGCTTCTGCTGGGCGTTACCCAGCTCGGCGGCCACGGCGTCAATCGCCTCCGGACGGCCGACCAGGTTGAGAATATCGCCAAACTGCAGGCTGGCGCTGCTGCTGGCCACCAGCTCGACGCCAGCGCGATTAAGCCGGGAGATCACTACGTCATAGCGCTGTTTGACGTGCAGATCGCGTATTTTCTTCCCCAGCACTTTCTCGTTAGTCACCACCACCCGCTCTACCTTCAGGTCGGTGCCGCGCGTCGACAGCGAGGTGGCCACCTCCTGGCCGATCACCAGTTGCGCATTGTGCAGATCCTCCGGCCGCCCCACCAGGTGCAGCAGATCGCCGGCCTGGATAAGGGTGCCCGGCGCAGGCACCATTAGCAGCTCACCGCGCTTCAGTCGCGAACAGACGATATTGTCGCTGTTGAGCATCGGCACATCCTGAATCGCCATCTGGTTGAGGTTAGGGTTCTCCACCCGCACGTTGATGGTGTGCAAATGGGCATGGCCGTTGCCGCTGCTCTCCTCAAATTGCTGGGCCTCTTTCTCAACATTGATGCGAAAGAACAGGCGCACCAGCCACATGGTCAGCAGAATGCCGCAGATGCCGAACGGATACGCCATCGCATAGCTCATCCCCATCTGATCGACCACCTCGAACGGCACCCCGAGATCGCGCAGGATTTGCTGCCCGGCCCCCAGCGCCGGCGTGTTGGTCACCGCGCCGGAGAAGATGCCGAGCACCACCGGGAGAGGAATATTGAACAGTTTATGCAGCACCGCCGTGACCAGGCCGCCAAGAATCACGATCAGGATAGCGAAAAGATTGAGCCGCAGGCCTGAGACCCGCAGCGAGGCGAAAAAGCCCGGCCCCACCTGGATACCGATGGTGTAGACAAACAGGATCAAGCCGAATTCCTGAATAAAATGCAGCATCGGGCTGCTGAGGGCGACTCCCGCCTGATCGACAAAGTGGCCGACGATAATGCCGCCAAACAACACGCCGCCAATACCAAAGCCGACGCCGCGGATTTTGACATTGCCGATCCACAGCCCAATCACCGCCACCAGCGCCAGTACGCTGACCGTCAATGCTATCTCACTCATGGTATCGTCCCTGTGAATAACATTATTATTAACAGGGATTATGACCGCTGCCAGACGGGTTGTATGCAGCCTGGCGCACAATACCAGCAAACAGACCGGCACAAAAAAGCCCCGAAAATCGGGGCTTTATCAATAGGTTGCTTTATTAGCTATTTAACGCCGGTCGTTCGCTGATGGCGATGCGCTGCGGGGCGATCTGCTCAGGCTCATGGCGGGTCAGATCGATATGCAGCAGACCGTTGGTGAAGGTCGCGCCAGAGACCTCCATGTTGTCGGCGAGGGTGAAGCTCAGGCTGAAGGCCTGGCTCACCAGCCCCTGGTGCAGCCAGGTGGTCTCTTTTTCCGGCTGCTGCGGCGTGCCTTTTACCACCAGGCGGGTGCCTTCCAGCTGAATATCCAGATCTTCCTGACGGAAACCGGCCAGCGCAAGGGTAATGCGGTAGTGGTTATCGTCGCTTTTTTCGATGTTATAGGGCGGGAAGCTCTGGCTTTCACCGGCGGTTTGCAGGGCGCTGGCCAGTTTGTCAAAACCGATCCATTGACGCAGCAGGGGGGATAAATCGTAGTTACGCATACTGTTTTCTCCTTCTGTGAAGCGAGTGAATATCTGCGAATTGCGCGAATTCGCATATGCTCCCTGACGGCGAGCAGGTTGTTACATCAGGCCGCCACGCGGCCTGAGAGGGACAATTAGTTGATTTCGATACGGCGCGGCTTGTTCGCTTCCGGGATCACCCGTTCCAGATCGATATACAGCAGACCGTTTACCAGGTTGGCGCCGCGGACATGAATGTTTTCCGCCAGCTGGAATTTGCGCTCGAAGTTACGCTCGGCGATCCCCTGATACAGGTAGGTACGCTCTTTCTGCTCGGCAGCGTGGGCGCCTTTGACGATCAGCAGATTGTCCTGGGCGGTGATCTCCAGCTCGCTTTCAGCAAAGCCAGCCACCGCGATAGCGATGCGATAGTGGTTTTCGTCTACCAGCTCGACGTTATACGGAGGGTAGCCGCCATTGCTCTGGCTTTGATTGTTTTCCAGCAGGTTAAACAGGCGGTCGAAACCAATGGCTGAACGATAAAGCGGGGAGAGATCGAAGTTACGCATAATAAATAGCTCCTGAAAATCAGCGAGAATCAAATGACCTTCCATCGTGGACAGGCCGCGGTAATCCGGAATACCCCTCAGGCGTATTCTCAGTGGGTTACACCTATAAAATGGGTTTCTCCCCGTGCTTTTCAAGGGATTGAGGGCGTTTTTTTTTGCAGTTTGCCGATGATTGCTTAGACTGGGGGGAGGAGCACAAAAAGCAAAGTGCGATGCCCGCCACAGTGCGGCGCAATAACGCTATGCATTCACGGGATGGCCCGATATAACCGCTAAAAGGTTATCTCAACGCCCGAAACGACGATGGAAGAACAATGAAAAGCAGACGACTGTTAAAGCTGGTCCTGTTCAGCGGGATAATAAGCCTGAGCGGTTGCTCCAGCGTAATGTCACATACCGGTGGCAAAGAGGGAACCTATCCGGGCACGCGATCCAGTGCGCAAACGCTGGGGGACAACAATACCAACTGGGGTGTGAAATCGCTGGTGGCGCTGGACATGCCGTTCACCGCCGTCATGGATACCCTCCTGCTGCCGTGGGATATGTTCCGCACCGACAGCTCAATCAAATCTCGGGTCGAAAAGAGCGAGAAGGCCACGCTGGCGACCAACTCGGTGATCCCGCCAGCGCCGATGCCTGCCCAGTAAGTTATCGCCCGGTCTGCGTGACCCACAGCTGGCGATAACCGTCCACCTCCTCCATCCAGGCAATCTGTTTACCGTCTGGCGAAAAGACGATCGCGTCCGCCGAGGGCGCATGAGCATGCGCCTCGGTTAAAAAGGTGATATCGCCTGTGCCGGCATGACAGCAGGCAATCCGCCCCTCCAGTACAAAGCCCAGCCACTCTCCCGACGGATGCCAGTTAAACGCTGACTGGATACCCGACGTGTGATGCGTCAACTGCCGCGGCTCGCCCCCCTGTGGGGAAATCAGCCACAGCTGCACCACACCGGCGTCGTCGCGCATCAGGAAGGCGATGCTCGTAGCCTGTGGATTGGCGCGCACCCAGTGACGTGGAATATTCACCAGCCCCGGATAACGGCGATGGTGGGTGAAGGTCAAACGACGCTGACTGACGCCCGCCGGCGGCGCGGGCATCGTGGTTGCGGTACCGGCCAGCGGCTCCCCGCCGGGCTGCTTCCAGCTGGCTTCATCCTGCGGCAGATCGACAATAAACAGCTCCGGGACTTTGTCGCCGTTTTCCGCCAGCGTATCGCCAATAAACGCCAGCGCATGGTTCCCGACCCAGCCCTCTTCATAGGCGCGATTAATCTCATCGCTGCCCGGCGCGGGAGTCGACGTCGTGCGGCTCACCAGCACGCACCAGTGGCTGCCGCCGTATTCGCGCGGATGGTGGCCCGGCGGCGTCACGGGTCCATACGGCGCGGCCACGCCGACGTTGCGCAGATCCAGCGCCGGGTCGCGCTCGTGCAGCACATGATCGTTGTAGGTAAAACTGACCAGCTGGCCGTTGGGGCTATAGACATGGACGTGGCTGCCGCCGCGCAGCGCCCCGGGGGTGTAAGGGGCAGTGATGTCCATGGCGTCCAGATTCTCGACGGTATCCTGAAAGGCCACCACCCCGCGGCGGTGATGAAAATCATACTGCCATTGCGCATCCGGCCGCTCGGGGCCGTGAATGAACACGTAGCGCTCCTGGGTTGGATGCACGGTCACCACGCCCACGTGCGCGCCTTGCGTGGCACGATAAATGGTCTCCACCGCGCCGCTGTTTACGTTCACTCGCTCAATGGTCTCGCCGGTGAACGACGCACCGGACGGGCGGACGTCGAACACCAGCCACTGGCTGTCGGGGGTCCAGGTATTAACATTGGTAAGCTGATGATGACGGGGAGCAAAAGTGACTTGTTTCATAACGATACCCTGATGCGAGACTTACGCATCAGGGTAGCGTATCGCAAAAATTTAGCCTACACGTTTCACATCGCCGACCAGCAGGATATAAGACAGCGCGCCTATCAGCGCCACCACGGAGATATAGACCAACGCCGGGCCAAAGCCGTAATCCTGCGCCAGATAGCCAATCACTAGCGGTACGGTGATGCCCCCCAGGCCGCCAACAAAGTTAAACACGCCTCCGGTTAGACCGATCAGGCGCATCGGCGCCAGGGATGAGACCAGCGACCAGGTAATGGAGGCAAAACCGTTACCGAAGAATGCCAGCGCCATCAGCGCCATAATCCATACCGGGTCGTTGGTGTAGTTCGCCCCCATGATGCAGGTGGAGATCAGCAGTCCGCAGATGATCGGCGTTTTACGCGCCACGCCCAGCGAATAGCCTTTTTTCACCAGTTTATCCGCCAGCCAACCAGAGAGCAGGACGCCAAAAAACGCAGCGAGGAAGGGCACCGTGGTCATAAAACCGGCCTTCAGCGCGGTAATGCCTTTTTCCTGGGTTAAGTAGTTCGGGAACCAGGTCAGGAAGAACCACAGCGTCGAGGTTACCGCAAACTGCCCAAGGTAAACACCGACCAGCTTGCGATGAAAGACCAGCTTCCAGTCCGCTTTCGATAACGGTTGACGCGCCTCTTTCTTCACCGGCGCATCGCCATCCACCAGGCCGCCGCCGTCGCGAATATAGTCGAGTTCGGCTTTGCTGATGCTTTTGGTCAGCCGCGGCGGTTGATAAACCTTGAACCAGATCAGCGACCAGATAATGCCGATACCGCCGGTAACAATAAACACCCAGTGCCAGCTCAATAGCTCCTGGATCCAAATCAGCAGCGGCGTTAAGAAAGCCAGGCCAACAAATTGCCCCGAGGTATAAAACCCGACGGCGGAGGCGCGTTCATGCTCCGGGAACCAGCTGGTCACCATGCGGTTATTGGTTGGAAAGGCTGGTGCTTCGAAGATCCCGGTGATAGCGCGCAGGCCTATGAGCGACATTAAGCCGGTGGCGAAGCCTTGTAGCAACGTGGCTACAGACCAGCCAAAGATGGCGATAAAGTAGGTAAGCCGGGACCCCACGCGGTCAAGGAACCAACCGCCCGGGATCTGGCAGAGGGTATACAGCCAGGCAAAGGCGGAAAATACGTAGCCCATTTCCGCTTTGCTAATACCAAACTCCTCCTGAATATGCGCCGAGGCGACGGCGAGGTTGGCGCGGTCAACATAACAAATAACCACGGTAATAAAGATCATGATGAGCGTCAGATAACGGCGACGCCCGGTTTTTACAGCGGTAACTGAAATATCCATCGCAATCTGTCTCCAGATTTTGGGCATAGCGAAGCCGCTCACCATGCCCGGTAATTTACAGAGGGTGTTTTTGTTTTGTATTAATAACTATGTTGCGATGCGCTAAATAATTTGTGCTGGGGAAAGGCGGCAAATTTTCGCATCCCTGGGAGCATACAATCGTATGTGACCAGGGTAAGAAAATGCAGCCAACGCATCACCAGCGCGAAGTATGACGCGCATTTACCATTCGGCGACAGAGCCATCCTCATACCGCCACAACGGGTTTCGCCAGTCCGGCGCGTTTTTACTTAACTCAATCACGCGGGCCTCATCAATTTCCACGCCCAGCCCCGGCTTCGTCAATGGTTTAAAGAAGCCGCCTTCCATATTGAAATCTTCTTTGTTTTTCACAAAATCAAGCAGTTCGGCGCCTTTGTTGTAGTGGATCCCCATGCTCTGCTCCTGGAAGACCGCGTTATGCGAAACGAAATCAACGTGCAGACAGGCTGCCAGTGCGATCGGCCCCAGCGGACAGTGCGGCGCCAGCCCAACGTCATAGGCTTCCGCCATGCCGGCAATTTTATAGCATTCGGTAATACCGCCTGCGTGCGACAGATCGGGTTGTAAAATAGCCACCCCGCCCGCTTCAAGGACCCGTTTAAATTCAAAACGCGAAAACATACGTTCGCCGGCGGCAATAGGAATATGGGTTTGCGCCGCCAGCCGCGGATAATATTCCGCCTGCTCGGCTAATACCGGCTCCTCAATAAATAATGGGCGATACGGTTCCAGCTCTTTAATTAATACTTTGGCCATCGGCGCGCTTACCCGACCATGAAAATCGAGGCCAAACTCAATTTCATTGCCAAACGCTTCGCGGATTTGCGCCACGGTATTCACCGCGGCATCAACCGCGCGGGAATTATCAATGATGCCCATCTCTTCGCAGCCGTTTAATTTAAAGGTATCGAAACCAATGCCGCGCAGCTTCTTAATCCCGTCAATCACTTCGGCGGGGCGGTCGCCGCCCACCCAGCTGTAGGCTTTAATTTTGTCGCGCACCAGCCCGCCCATCAGTTGCCAGACCGGGGCATTCAGGACCTTACCTTTAATATCCCATAACGCCTGGTCAATACCGGCGATGGCGCTCATCATAATCGGACCGCCGCGATAAAAGCCGCCGCGGTACATCACTTGCCACAGGTCATTAATCCGCGCCGGATCCTGACCAATCAGATAATCGCCAAATTCATGAACGGCGGCTTCCACCGTTCGGGCGCGCCCTTCAATCACCGGTTCGCCCCAGCCGACGATGCCTTCATCGGTTTCAATCTTCAGGAACATCCAACGCGGAGGTAAACGGTACGTGGTGATATTGGTTATTTTCATTTCACTGCCTCTCGATACGCTTTTACGAATGCGGCTGCCTGCTGCGCGGTACGTTCAACCGACTGGCCGGCACGATAGAGATCGCTCCCCAGCCCAGCCCCCACACAGCCGGCTTTAATCCACTGCGCCAGGTTTTCCGGCGTCACGCCGCCGACGGCAAAGACCGGAACCTCGGGCGGCAGCACGGCTTTCAACGCTTTGATGTAATCCGGGCCAAAAGCCGATGACGGGAAAATTTTCAGCGCCTGCGCGCCGGCATCGAGCGCGCTGAAAGCTTCGCTGGCGGTGGCGCAGCCTGGACATACGGTCATGCCGTAACCCACCGCTCGCCGGATCACTTCCGGTTGAATGTTTGGCGTCACAATCAGCCGACAGCCCATGGCCGCCAGCCGATCGACCTGCTCCGGTTGCAGCACGGTGCCCGCGCCGATAAGCGCCTGCTCGCCGTAAGCGTCGACGACATGCGGAATACTTTTCTCCCACTGCGGCGAGTTCAGCGGGATTTCGACCGCGTCGAAACCGGCGTCGATAACGGCGCCAACGTGAGCCAGCGCCTCGTCTGGCGTAATACCGCGCAGAATAGCGATAAGCGGAAGGTTAGTTTGCCACTGCATAAGCGATGCTCCTTATTCCTGTCTGAAATGCCGTATCGCCCGCAACCGCAGTGACTTCGCGGCCAATGGCGCGGAATGCCTGCTGATAGCGGGACGTTAACGATGACCCGGCGACGAGGGTAATCGCCTGCTCTCCGGCGAACGTGGCGCTGAGGGTGGCAACTTCAGCGCCAATCAGCAGGCCGGAAAGAAATTCGCTAACCTGCTCGCGAGGCAACGCGCCCAGCACGTGCGAAGCGCGCACTTCAAACAGCTGCGGCAGGACGGCGGGGTTGTTGATACCGCGCTGCAGACCGGCCGCGAATGCGTCGGCGGACGTTTCCTGCGGCGGCAAGCCGGCGCCCACCAGCGAGTGCTGAAGCAACAGATGATGCAACTCACCGGTCAAAACGGTACGAAAATCGTGAATTTGCAGGCGATCGGCCAGTACCCATTTGCAGTGGGTTCCTGGCATCACATAGACAGACGAAGGGGCTAAGGCGCGTGCGCCCAGCAGTTGCGTTTCTTCCCCGCGCATGACGTTATGGTTATCGTCACGGGAAACGCAAAGGCCGGGAATTATCCAGATATTGTCGCCAACGGCAGTTAACTGCTGGCCAATATCCGAGAAAGCGGCAGGAAGCGGCAAATAAGGGGCAATTTTCCAGCCCACGTTGCTACCGACCATACCTGCCATCACCACCGGTGTGGCGCCATCGCGCCAGTATTGTGTGATTTCCGCTAACACCGCAGCGGGAGATCGACCATTCAGGCGCGTTACGCCTGCTTCAGATTGCCTGCTTTCCAGGCATTCTTCGCCCTGGTACAGCCAGGCGCGTAAATTCGTCGATCCCCAATCTATTGCGATGTAGCGAGCCGTCATGTGATTTCCTTGAGCCTTCGTGTCGAGCTGGCGATCATCGTCAACGCCGCCTGCTCTGCCGCGTCGCTATCCTGATGCCGAATGGCGTCAAATAGCGCTTTATGTTCCTGGAGCGTTTTCGGCATGTTGCCTTCATCGCCCATCCAGGTCCGTTCAAATACCGCCCGCTGCAGCGAACTGATCGCCACGCTAAGCTGCTGCAAAACCGGATTATGTACTGACTGCAGCACCGCCTCGTGGTAGCGAATATCCGCTTCGTTAAAGGCATCCCGGTTTTGGTTATTAGCAATCATGTCATTCAGCGCCGACTCGATTTCCGCCAGATCGCTTGAGGTGGCGCGTTCCGCCGCCCAACGTGCGATGGCGGGTTCAACCAGGTTGCGCACTTCACTCATGGCGCTGATAAGACGCGGGTCATAGTCATTTTCCAGTACCCAATGCAGCACCTCGGTATCGAGGTAGTTCCACTGGTTTCTGGAGGCGACAAACGCGCCGCGATAGCGCTTCATTTCAATCAGCCGCTTCGCCATCAGGGAACGAAACACTTCGCGGATGATGTTGCGCGAGGTTTCAAACTCCTCACAGAGTTCCGCTTCGGCCGGAAGCGCCGAACCGGGAACGTATTTACCGCTGACGATTTGTCTGCCCAGCGAGATCACAATGCGATCGGTCTTATTGAGAGTCATGGAGAGTCCTTGTGCTCTATGTGTACTGCTCTACTTTACCGTCGCTGCTGAATTTCGCCTCATGTTTGTACTACTAACGTGATGCTGTACGTTATCAACATGAGCGTACTGTAGTACAATATTATTGTGTTGTACTACAATTTGGATCACAAAAAGAACAATCCATGAAAATTAAAACGCAGCAGCCCTGGCAAGAGGCGATAAGAGAGAAAAAGAAGGGGAGGACGCGTTAAAACGCTTCGCCGACCTGGAAGTAAAAGCCGCTGCTGCCTTTGCCGATACCGTAGTCGAGGCGAACGTTAACGCGAGGTTTGAATTCAAAGCGGTAGCCGACGCCCGCCGAAGGCAGCCAGCGTCCGTCATTCAGGGAATCCATGGATGGCCCCATGGTTCCCGCCCCGGCCCAGGCCACAATCCCGTGTCGCCAGGTGAGCTGCCGGCGGTATTCCAGTTGGCTGCTAACGAAGTTTTTGTCGCGATAACGCCCCTGATAGTAGCCGCGCATCCGCTCATCGCTGCCCAGCAGGGGCATCATGCTCCACGGCACTTCGCCCTGGGTGAAAGCGCCATCGGCCTCCCAGGCGAGGACGCTCTTCTCGCTGAGGGCATGATAATGGCTATAGTGCAGCTGAAATTCGTCAAAGCGGGTATCGCTGCCTAAGCCGGGCGCATAGTGGGTGTAACGGAAGTTGGCATACTGACCCCGGCGCGGATTGGGGACGAAGTCGCGATCGTCCCAGTTGAGCGCGACGCTGGCGCCCGAGCTGAATACCGACGGCCCCTGCGGGGTATTTTCAATTTTCGGCAGATCGTTATGGTCCATCTCATCGGCATTCTGCGCCGCCAGCGACCATCCGGCGCCGAGATAAACATTGTCGATAAGCTGCCGGTAGACCGTCGGGCGCAGGGTCAGCACCTGGGCGGTATATTTCTCTTTTTCGTTGTCTTTATCGCCGGCATGAAAGCCTTGTCCCCAGAAATACGTCGGGGTGTTGGCCATCGATCCATCAACAAAAATTCGCCATCGGTCGTGGTCAAAAAAAGCGTAGTTTTTCACGCTAAGGCCGAAGGCGCCGGTGGAGCTGGCGTAGCCGCTGAGCGTCAGCGTGGAATTCTGGCTGGTGGTATCCTGCGGATCGGGACGGTAGAGACCGACGACGGCAGTGCCGATGCCCAGCCCCAGCTCCGGCGTATAGAACGGACCGGGCATCACGCCCCAGTCAATGCCTTTGCTGGCGTCGAATTCATCGCTGGCGCCGAGATGCTGCAGCCAGCCGTCGATTTGCTCGCGGCTGATGGCCTGCGCCTGGACCGGTGCGCATAGCGCCCATGTCAGAAGCAACAGAACAGGGTTAAGCGGTCGGCTCAAAAGCGATACTCGCCGGAGATAAAGAAGCTGTTACGCTCGGCAAAACCAAACTCCGTGGTGATATTAAAATTCTGCGTCAGCTCATACTGCGCTCCCACCAGCACGTTCCACGGCGACTGCAGATGCTGTTTCACATCAAAGCGGCCATGATTGTCCTGGTTGGCCAGGTTGACCATGTTTTGCAGCATCGGCGACGGCATCGAGAGATCGTTAAGGCTACCCTTAAACTCTTGCTGCACGTCCTGATACATGCTGCCGACCCATAGATTCAGCTTTCCGGCCGGGAGATGTAGCGCATCGACCGATGGCGTATTGAAACGATAGCCTACGCGAGGCGAAAAGGTAAACGCATCGATGCTGCCGTCGAGGATATCAAAGCGCGTCTGGGTGTAGTTAGCGTCCAGTACGGTAAACCAGTTGCCGATGCCGCCCACCAGCGTGGTGCCCATCCCATAGGTGGTGCCTTTAAAATCGAGGCGAAAGTCGAGGTCCTGCATCCCCGGCATCGGCACCACTTTGCCGTTCGGCCCCTTCAGCCCGACGGCAATCTGCGAAATGGAGTGCCCCTCGGTGTGTCCGACGAGACCATAAACATTCATAAACGGCAGCAGCCAGGCATCCAGCTTGAGCGTCTCGGTTTTGCTGCTTTCCCGCGTATTACCGACGCCAATCTGGAAGGCGTTGTCCAGCGAGACCGGCCCATTTCCGAAAATGTGCTTCACGGCGCGTTTGCAAACAGGATCCTTACCGCAATCGATATTGCGGCCGTCCAGCGACAGGCCGGTGAAGCTAATGCTGTCGACATTAATATTCTGCCGCATATCCATATAGTTAATGCTGACGCCAAACGGCAGCGGCAGGACGTAGCCACGCTTTCTGGCCTCGTCGCCTAGCAAAGGGAGTAGCGAGGACGATGCTGTCGCCGCAGGCTGGCGACTTTCTGGCGCCGGCAGATCCGCGGGCTCGGCGCCGTGATAGGCATACGCCGGCTCAAGCGGCGTCGTTGGTTCCGCGGCCGCGCAAATCTGAACAGAGGCGAATGGCAGCGTAACCAACATCAAATAATGGCGTTTATTCATGAAAAACCTGATGTTAGTTCTGAATTGCAAAAAAAGAGGGCGGGTAGCTTATAGAATCCCCTGTGCGGAATAAGGGATTTAAATGCGGATTAACATCTGTTCATGAAAAAAGAGAAGACAGGCCCGACGAACGCCGGACCTGAAGGAAGCTTACGCTAAAACGTATTTTTCAATAGCGAAGGCGACGCCATCATCGAGGTTCGATTTGGTAATGAAGTTCGCCGCTTCTTTGACCGCCGGAATGGCGTTATCCATCGCCACGCCGACGCCGGCAAATTCAATCATCGCGATATCATTTTCCTGATCCCCTATCGCCATAATCTCTTCCGGTTTGATACCCAGCGCATCGGCCAGCGACTTCACGCCGGTGCCTTTATTGACGCGTTTATCCAGTATTTCGAGGAAGTAAGGCGCGCTTTTCAGCACGGTGTACTTTTCTTTCACTTCCGCCGGGATACGGGCGATGGCCTTGTCGAGGATCGCCGGCTCATCGATCATCATTACCTTCAGCAGTTGGATCTCAGGGTCCATCTTTTCCGCTTCGCAGAACACCAGCGGGATGGTCGCCACATAGGATTCATGCACGGTGTAGTAGCTGATATCGCGATTCGCGGTATACAGCGTATTGCGATCGAGCGCGTGGAAGTGGGAGCCGACTTCGCGGGAGAGCTGTTCGAGGAAGCGATAGTCGTCATAGCTCAGCGCGGTTTGTGCGACGGTGCTGCCGTCCCCGGCTTTCTGCACCAGCGCGCCATTGTAGGTGATGCAGTAATCACCCGGCTGCTCCATATGCAGCTCTTTCAGATAGCTGTGGACACCCGCGTAAGGGCGGCCGGTGGTCAGCACCACGTTCACCCCTTTTTCACGGGCGGCGGCAATGGCGTTTTTAACGGCGGGAGAGATAGTGTGATCGGGCAGCAGCAGCGTGCCGTCCATATCAATTGCAATCAGTTTAATAGCCATAGGATCCCCGGGTAAGATGAGTCTTCCCTCATGCTAACGCGATTCCGCTCAAAAAACAGTAAAAGTGTCGGCCAGAAAGGGGGATGGAACCGCAGCAGAGGATTCCCCTTTTACTGGCAAAGAAAAGCCCGGTCGCGCTATGCGACCGGGCTCAGACATTCCGTTACCCCGGTCAAACTCGCGCCGGGGGAACACACGGCTTAGATATCGATATTCGCCGCTTTCAGGGCGTTCTCTTCGATAAACGCGCGACGCGGTTCAACGGCATCACCCATCAGGGTAGTGAACAGCTGGTCGGCGGCAATCGCGTCCTTGACGGTCACGCGCAGCATACGGCGGCTGTCCGGATCCATGGTGGTTTCCCACAGCTGATCCGGGTTCATCTCGCCCAGACCTTTATAGCGCTGGATAGAGAGGCCGCGACGGGACTCTTTCACCAGCCAGTCCAGAGCCTGCTCAAAGCTGGCTACCGGCTGACGGCGTTCGCCGCGCTCGATGTAAGCATCTTCTTCCATCAGGCCGCGCAGTTTCTCGCCCAGGGTACAGATACGGCGATATTCCGGCCCCATAATGAACTCATTATCCAGCGGATAGTCGGTATCCACGCCGTGGGTACGAACGCGAATAACCGGTTCAAAATGCTGCAGCTCTTTGTTCTCATGGAGATCAAATTTCCACTGGCTGCCGTGCTGCTCTTTCTCATTCAGCTCGGAGACCAGAGTGTTCACCCAGCGGGTCACCTTCTGTTCGTCCGCCAGATCGGCCTCGGTCAGGGTCGGCTGATAGATAAGCTCTTTCAGCAGCGCTTTCGGGAAGCGGCGCTCCATGCGGCCAATCATTTTCTGGGTGGCGTTAAACTCAGCAACCAGTTTTTCCAGCGGTTCGCCCGCCAGCGCTGGCGCATTGGCGTTGGTATGCAGGGTGGCGCCGTCGAGGGCGATGGCAATCTGATACTGATCCATCGCTTCGTCGTCTTTAATATACTGTTCCTGCTTGCCTTTCTTCACTTTGTACAGCGGCGGCTGAGCAATATAGACATGGCCGCGCTCGACGATCTCCGGCATCTGACGATAGAAGAAGGTCAACAGCAGGGTACGAATGTGCGAGCCGTCGACGTCCGCATCGGTCATGATGATGATGCTGTGATAGCGCAGTTTGTCCGGGTTGTACTCATCGCGGCCGATGCCGCAGCCCAGAGCGGTGATCAGCGTGGCCACTTCCTGGGAAGAGAGCATCTTGTCGAAGCGGGCTTTCTCAACGTTGAGGATTTTCCCCTTCAGCGGCAGGATCGCCTGATTCTTGCGGTTACGCCCCTGCTTCGCAGAGCCGCCCGCGGAGTCCCCTTCCACCAGGTACAGTTCGGAGAGCGCCGGGTCGCGTTCCTGGCAGTCCGCCAGTTTGCCCGGCAGGCCAGCCAGATCCAGCGCGCCTTTACGGCGGGTCATCTCACGGGCACGACGCGCGGCTTCGCGCGCGCGCGCGGCGTCAATAATTTTGCCGACCACGATTTTCGCATCGGACGGATTTTCCAGCAGGTATTCGCTCAGCAGTTCGTTCATCTGCTGCTCAACCGCCGATTTCACCTCGGAGGAGACCAGCTTGTCTTTGGTCTGCGAGGAGAATTTTGGATCCGGCACTTTCACCGATACCACGGCAATCAGGCCTTCACGGGCGTCGTCGCCGGTGGCGCTGACTTTCGCTTTTTTGCTGTAGCCCTCTTTGTCCATGTAGGCGTTGAGGGTACGGGTCATCGCCGCGCGGAAGCCGGCAAGGTGAGTCCCCCCGTCACGCTGCGGAATGTTGTTGGTAAAGCAGTAAATGTTTTCCTGGAAGCCGTCGTTCCACTGCAGGGCCACTTCCACGCCGATACCGTCTTTTTCAGTAGAGAAATAGAAGATATTCGGGTGGATCGGCGTTTTGTTCTTGTTGAGATACTCAACGAACGCCTTGATGCCGCCTTCGTAGTGGAAATGATCTTCTTTGCCGTCGCGCTTATCGCGCAGGCGGATAGAGACTCCGGAGTTCAGGAACGACAGTTCGCGCAGGCGTTTCGCCAGGATATCGTATTCAAACTCGGTGACGTTGGTGAAGGTTTCCAGGCTCGGCCAGAAACGCACCATGGTGCCGGTTTTGTCGGTCTCGCCGGTCACGGCCAGCGGCGCCTGCGGCACACCGTGCTCATACATCTGCTTGTGCACTTTGTTATCGCGCTGGATAACCAGCTCCAGCTTCTGCGACAGGGCGTTAACCACCGAGACGCCTACGCCGTGCAGACCGCCGGAGACTTTATAGGAGTTATCATCGAATTTACCGCCAGCGTGCAGGACGGTCATGATAACTTCCGCTGCGGAGACGCCCTCTTCCGGGTGAATGCCGGTCGGGATGCCGCGGCCGTCATCCTGGACGGAGACGGAGTTATCGCTGTGGATGGTCACCACGATATCTTTGCAGTAACCCGCGAGCGCTTCGTCGATAGCGTTATCCACAACCTCGAATACCATGTGGTGCAGACCGGTGCCGTCATCCGTGTCGCCGATATACATACCCGGGCGCTTACGCACCGCATCCAGCCCTTTCAGGACTTTGATACTGGAGGAGTCATAAGAATTCGACATCAACGTTTCTCGCTCATTTAATCTTGGGTTAATCCGTTATTTTACCTTTTTCCACGCGGAACATCTTCGAATTTTTGTCCGACATGTCCATAACGTGCTCAGCGCTGATGGCGCTGACGAAAACCTGCGACTGCGTCGCTTTCAGGCGACTGGATAACAGACCGCGGCGGGCATCATCGAGTTCCGAGGCAAAATCATCTATCAGGTACAGGCAGCGCCGCCCGCTGACGCGGGTGAGGAACTCGCCCTGCGCCAGACGCAGGGCGCACATCAGCAGCTTAAGCTGCCCGCGCGACAAGGTATCTTCCACCGGCGCCCCGTCGGCGCGAATACGGAAATCCGCTTTATGCGGGCCGTGGGCGGTATAGGTTAACATTCTGTCACGCTCGAAATTCCGCTCCAGCACTTCAGCGTAGTCGGTCTCTTTTTCCCAGCCGCGCTGGAAGGAGAAAGAGAGCGAGAATTCCGGTAAAAATTGCTGACAGGTATCCGCCATGTCTTCGACGATAGCGGCGCTGTATTCGGCACGCCAGCGGCTGATCTGCTCCGCCAGCGGGATTAATTCCAGATCCCATGGGCGCAGCTGGGCATAACGGCTGACCTGACGCAGCGCGGCGTTGCGCTGCTTGACCAGGCGCTTCAGGTTGCTCCAGGCGGTGAAGAATCCGGCTTCGTTATGAAAGCATCCCCAGTCAAGGAATGCTCTTCTGTATTTGGGGCCGCCGTTGAGTAAAGTAAACCCCTCCGGCGTAATCAGCTGCATCGGCATCAGGTGCGCCAGCTCCGCCACTTTGTGGCCGTCGGTGCCGTCGATACGCACCTTGCTGTCGCCCTGTTTGTCTTTGGTCAGGCCGATGGCGGTTTCCCGCTCTTCGCCCTGCAGACGGCCATGCAGAACAAAGGCCTCCTGCTCGTGGCGGATCACCCGGCCAATTTGCAAACTGCGAAACGCCCGGCCATGGCCAAGCGTGTAGATGGCTTCCAGCACGCTGGTTTTGCCGCTGCCGTTCGCGCCAACCAGGAAGTTAAAGCCGGGAGATAAAGCGAGATCCGCATGTTCAATATTGCGGAAGTCTTTGATTAGCAGTCGGGATAGCGACATATCAGCTCATCATCATTCAAGGGGCGTGGGTGTCGCAGCCAGTTCGTCTACCGCCAGCGCGCAGAAAGCGGAGCGTACACGAAGTACGTGAGCATTTCGAGCACTGCCGGAAGACGAAATGGCAAGTAAACCAGCCCCTTTACGATTCTACAGCCGCATTGGCATAACAACGTAGGCTGCGGATTGAGAAGCCGCATCCTCAATCTGCACGCTCGACACCGAATCCGTCAGCAGAATGCGCACATTCTCGCACTTCAGCGCGTTCAGCACATCCAGCACGTAGCTAACGTTGAAGCCAATCTCCATCTCCGTGCCGGCGTAGGTCACGTCCAGAATCTCTTCCGCTTCTTCCTGCTCCGGGTTATTGGCGGTGATTTTCAGCTGATTTTCGCTAACGTACAGCCGCACGCCGCGGAATTTCTCATTGGAGAGAATCGCCGCGCGGGCAAAAGCCTGCTTCAGAATATCGCAGCCCGCTTCGAGGTGTTTATCCGGATTTTTCGGCAGAACGCGGCGATAATCCGGGAAACGGCCATCAACCAGCTTCGAAGTGAAGATAAAATCGCCGACATGGGCGCGGATATTATTGCTGCCGATCTGCACGCGCAGCGGCGTATCACCGCCGTCGAGCATCCGCATCAGCTCAATCACCCCTTTACGCGGCACGATCACCGAATGGTTCGGCAGCGACGCTTCCAGCGGCATCGAACAGACCGCCAGACGGTGACCGTCGGTAGCGACGGTGCGCAGTTCGCTGCCTTCGGTTTCGAACAGCATACCGTTTAAGTAGTAACGAACATCCTGGTGCGCCATCGAGAACTGCGTCGCTTCGATCAGACGCTTCATGGTCGCCTGCGGCAGGGTAAATTCCACCTCGCTCTGCCAGTCGTCAAGATTCGGGAAGTCGGCAGCGGGCAGGGTCGACAGCGAGAAGCGGCTGCGGCCGGAACGCACCAGCATGCGATCGCCTTCCAGCTGCACCGCGATCTCCGCGCCTTCCGGCAGGCCGCGGCAGATATCAAAGAATTTACGCGCCGGAACGGTGGTGGCGCCCGCTTCGTGCGGCTGAACCAGCGCCACGCGCGCCACCATCTCCATTTCAAGATCGGTACCGGTCAGCGACAGCGCGCCGTCCACGACCTGAAGCAGCAGGTTACCGAGAATGGGCAGCGTCGGACGACCACCTAACGGACCGCTCACCTGTTGCAGCGGTTTTAATAAATGTTCACGTTCTACGGTAAATTTCATAGCGTCACGAGGATAATGTTCTGATTAAATTGGAAAAATCTTCTTTAATGTCGTGGCTTTCTTCACGCAGCTGCTCAATCTTGCGGCAGGCGTGCAGCACGGTGGTATGGTCGCGGCCGCCAAACGCATCGCCGATTTCCGGCAGGCTGTGGTTGGTCAGCTCTTTGGCCAGCGCCATCGCCATCTGGCGAGGACGCGCCACCGAACGGGAGCGGCGTTTGGACAGCAGGTCCGCTACCTTAATCTTGTAGTACTCCGCCACCGTCTTTTGAATATTGTCGATGGTGACCAGTTTTTCCTGCAGCGCCAGCAGATCGCGCAGCGCTTCGCGCACGAAATCGATAGTGATCGCCCGGCCGGTGAAGTTGGCGTTGGCGATAACGCGGTTCAGCGCCCCCTCCAGTTCACGCACGTTTGAGCGCAGGCGCTTGGCAATAAAGAACGCCACTTCGCCAGGCAGGCGGATGTCGTTCTCATCGGCTTTTTTCATCAGGATCGCGACGCGGGTTTCCAGCTCCGGCGGCTCGATCGCCACCGTCAGCCCCCAGCCGAAGCGGGATTTCAGACGATCTTCAACGCCGTTGATCTCTTTGGGATAACGATCCGAGGTCAAAATGATCTGCTGATTACCTTCCAGCAAGGCATTGAAGGTGTGGAAAAACTCTTCCTGGGATCGCTCTTTATTAGCGAAGAACTGAATGTCATCGATCAGCAGGGCGTCAACGGATCGGTAGTAGCGCTTAAACTCTTCGATGGCGTTGTTCTGCAGCGCTTTAACCATGTCCTGAACGAAACGCTCCGAGTGCATATAGACCACTTTGGCGTTCGGTTTACGCGCCACGATACCGTTCCCCACCGCGTGCAGCAGGTGGGTTTTACCCAGACCCGTTCCGCCGTAGAGGAACAGGGGGTTATAGGCGCCGCCCGGGTTATCCGCCACCTGACGCGCCGCCGCGCGGGCCAGCTGGTTAGATTTACCTTCGACGAAGTTATCAAACGTGTGTTTCACGTTAACGTTAGAACGGTAGGTCGGCTCCGCCGGCGCCGGGACATTATCCCAGCCAGGGCGCACGATCGTCGGCGCCACGCGCGCGGTCTGCACCTGCGCCGCCGGGATAGTCGCTGCGGCCGGGCTTACCGCCCCTTTCTGCAGCGAGCTGGCGGGCTTAGCTCCCACCTCAAAACGCAGCTGCGGGGCGTCCGCACCGCAAAAATCATTGAGGAGTCCATTGATATTATTGAGGTATTTGTCCCTTACCCAGTCGAGCACAAAACGGTTTGGCGCATACAGTGCCAGCGTGTTATCGCTCAGTTCCGCCTGCAATGGGCGGATCCACATGCTGAATTCTGTGGCTGGTAACTCATCCTGCAATCGGGCAAGACACTGCTGCCAAAGCGAAAGTGACACGGCGGACTCCACTCGAACATAAAATCGATATCAAAGAAAAACTGAAACAATCGTGATTGTTGGCACACGTCGACAAGACCCTGCATTAGCCGAAAAGCCCCTGCACAAAAGGGGTGACGTGCGAACCGCTATCTGCGGTTATTTCCCGCTGCGGATCCGGGGATCGCGATCGGGACCGGGGATCATAGCCTAAACTGAGAAAGAGATCTTGTGTTTCTCAACAGATTCTTCCCGATTTATCCACAGGAAGGATCGAAACCGGGTAAGTGTAATCGATCCTGGGAAGAGTGAAGCACGATTTCCGCCGCATATTGGAAAAATTAATGAGCTATGCCGCTTTTGGGCGGAAACGATCTAACAAAGATCCTTCAGGATCCTTGCGCTTTACTGGCCAGGCCGTATAATCCCCCACCCGGCGCGTAATGCCCGTTTTCGTCACGCGTCTCAGCTTATTTTTTGTGCGACGAGGTGCGAGAAATAAGGAAAGAGAATTGACTCCGGAGTGTACAATTATTACAATCCGGCCTCTTTAATCACCCACGCTGAGGCGTAAGTCGTTCGAAGTTCGTTCGGGTCTACGCAAAAGTCAGTGAATTTATTCAAGTTTAGGTAGAAATCGCCATGAAACGCACTTTTCAACCGTCTGTACTGAAGCGCAACCGTTCTCACGGCTTCCGTGCTCGTATGGCTACTAAAAATGGTCGTCAGGTTCTGGCACGTCGTCGTGCTAAAGGCCGCGCTCGTCTGACCGTTTCCAAGTAATAAAGCTAACCCTGCGTGGTTAAGCTCGCATTTCCCAGGGAGTTACGCTTGTTAACTCCCAGTCATTTCACTTTCGTCTTCCAGCAGCCACAACGGGCTGGCACGCCGCAAATCACCATCCTCGGCCGCCTGAATTCGCTGGGGCATCCCCGCATCGGTCTCACCGTCGCCAAGAAAAACGTGAAACGCGCACATGAACGCAATCGGATTAAACGTCTGACGCGTGAAAGTTTTCGTTTGCGTCAACATGAACTCCCGCCAATGGATTTCGTGGTGGTGGCGAAAAGAGGGGTTGCCGACCTCGATAACCGTGCTCTCTCGGAAGCGTTGGAAAAATTATGGCGCCGCCATTGTCGCCTGGCTCGCGGGTCCTGATCGGCCTGATTCGAGTTTATCAGCGCCTGATTAGTCCGCTACTCGGGCCGCATTGCCGTTTCACCCCAACCTGTTCTCAATACGGAATTGAGGCCTTACGCAGGTTTGGAGTGATAAAAGGCAGTTGGTTGACGATGAAACGCGTATTAAAATGCCACCCTTTACACCCTGGTGGTGACGATCCCGTCCCGCCTGGACCATTTGATACCAGAGAACACTAACGATGGATTCGCAACGCAATCTTCTTATCATCGCTTTGTTGTTCGTGTCTTTCATGATCTGGCAAGCCTGGGAGCAGGACAAAAATCCGCAACCCCAGCAGCAGACCACGCAGACTACGACCACAGCAGCGGGTAGCGCCGCCGACCAGGGCGTACCGGCCAGTGGCCAGGGGAAACTGATTACGGTTAAAACTGATGTGCTTGATCTGACCATCAACACCCGCGGTGGTGATGTTGAGCAAGCGCTGCTTCCGGCTTACCCGAAAGCGCTGAAATCGACTGAACCGTTCCAGTTACTGGAAACTACGCCACAGTTTATCTACCAGGCGCAGAGCGGCTTAACCGGTCGTGACGGCCCGGATAACCCGGCTAACGGCCCGCGTCCGCTGTATAACGCTGATAAAGATGCGTATGTACTGGCTGATGGCCAGAACGAAATCGTTATTCCGCTGACCTATACCGACAAAGCCGGCAACGTCTTCACCAAGACCTTCACCCTGAAACGCGGTGATTATGCGGTGAACGTGGGTTATAGCGTGCAGAACGCCAGCGAGAAACCGCTGGAAGTCTCGACCTTCGGTCAGCTGAAGCAGACCGCCGCGCTGCCGTCCAGTCGCGATACGCAGACCGGCGGCCTGTCCACGATGCATACTTTCCGTGGCGCGGCGTTCTCCACCGCGGATTCGAAATACGAAAAATACAAATTCGATACCATCCTGGACAATGAAAACCTGAACGTCAGCACCAAAAACGGTTGGGTTGCCATGCTGCAGCAGTACTTCACCACCGCGTGGGTGCCGCAGAATAACGGGACGAATAACTTCTACACCGCCAACCTCGGCAACGGCATTGTCGCTATCGGCTATAAATCTCAGCCGGTACTGGTGCAGCCTGGTCAAACCGACAAACTGCAGAGCACGCTGTGGGTCGGCCCGGCGATTCAGGATAAAATGGCTGCCGTCGCGCCGCACCTGGATCTGACCGTCGACTACGGCTGGCTGTGGTTCATCTCCCAACCGCTGTTCAAGCTGCTGAAATTCATTCACGGCTTCCTCGGCAACTGGGGCTTCTCGATTATCGTCATCACCTTTATCGTTCGTGGCATCATGTACCCGCTGACCAAAGCGCAGTACACCTCCATGGCGAAGATGCGTATGCTGCAGCCGAAAATTCAGGCCATGCGCGAGCGTCTGGGCGACGATAAACAACGTCAAAGCCAGGAGATGATGGCGCTGTATAAAGCGGAAAAAGTGAACCCGCTGGGCGGCTGCTTCCCGCTGATTATCCAGATGCCGATCTTCCTTGCGCTGTACTACATGCTGAGCGCCTCGGTAGAACTGCGTCATGCGCCGTTTATCCTGTGGATCCACGATCTGTCTGCGCAAGACCCGTACTACATCCTGCCGATCATCATGGGCGCGACGATGTTCTTCATCCAGAAGATGTCGCCGACCACCGTGACCGACCCGATGCAGCAGAAGATCATGACCTTTATGCCGGTCATCTTCACGGTGTTCTTCCTGTGGTTCCCGTCTGGCCTGGTGGTGTACTACATCGTCAGCAACCTGGTGACCATTATCCAGCAGCAGCTGATTTACCGTGGTCTGGAGAAGCGTGGCCTGCATAGCCGCGAGAAGAAGAAATCCTGATACTCTTCATTCTTCAAGCCAACGCATTTGCGACTTGGATAATTTAGAGTAGTTACGGTAACGTTAATGCCAGAGAAGGCGGTCAATGGACCGCCTTTTTTACATCTACATAGAGAGTCACCATGAGCCATAACGACACTATCGTCGCCCAGGCAACCCCACCGGGACGCGGGGGTGTGGGCATCCTGCGTATCTCCGGCCTCAAAGCGCGCGACGTCGCGCAGGCGGTACTCGGCAAGCTGCCGAAGCCGCGCTATGCCGACTACCTGCCGTTCAACGACGTTGACGGTACGCCGCTGGATCAGGGGATTGCGCTGTGGTTCCCCGGGCCGAACTCCTTTACCGGGGAAGATGTGCTTGAGCTGCAGGGCCACGGCGGCCCGGTCATTCTCGACCTGCTGCTCAAACGTATTCTGACCCTGCCGGGCCTGCGCATCGCCAGACCGGGCGAATTCTCCGAGCGCGCGTTCCTTAACGACAAGCTCGACCTGGCGCAGGCAGAGGCCATCGCCGATCTTATCGACGCCAGCTCAGAACAGGCGGCGCGCTCGGCGCTGAACTCGCTGCAGGGGGCGTTCTCCGCGCGGGTGAACCACCTTGTGGAAGCGCTCACTCACCTGCGCATCTACGTGGAAGCGGCGATTGATTTTCCGGATGAAGAAATTGATTTCCTCTCCGACGGCAAAATTGAAGCCCAGCTGAACGAGGTGATGGCCGACCTCGACGCCGTCCGCGCCGAAGCCCGTCAGGGCAGTCTGCTGCGCGAAGGGATGAAAGTGGTGATCGCCGGGCGGCCAAATGCCGGTAAATCGAGCCTGCTGAACGCCCTGGCGGGCCGCGAAGCGGCGATCGTCACCGACATTGCGGGCACCACCCGCGATGTGCTGCGCGAGCATATCCATATCGACGGCATGCCGCTGCATATCATTGATACCGCGGGCCTGCGCGACGCCAATGACGAAGTGGAGCGTATCGGCATCGAGCGCGCCTGGCAGGAGATTGCGCAGGCTGACCGGGTGCTGTTTATGGTCGATGGCACCACCACCAGCGCCGTTGACCCGGCGGAGATCTGGCCAGATTTTATCGAGCGCCTGCCCGCTAAACTGCCGATTACCGTGGTGCGCAATAAAGCCGATGTTACCGGCGAAGCGCTGGGTATCAGCGAAGTAAATGGCCACTCACTGATCCGCCTGTCGGCACGCACCGGCGAAGGCGTCGAGGTGCTGCGTAATCACCTCAAGCAGAGCATGGGCTTCGATACCAATATGGAAGGCGGCTTCCTCGCCCGCCGTCGCCATCTGCAGGCGCTGGAAGAGGCGGCGAACCATCTGCGGCAGGGCAAAGCCCAGCTGCTGGGCGCCTGGGCCGGCGAGCTGCTGGCGGAAGAGCTGCGTCTCGCGCAGCAGGCGCTGAGCGAGATCACCGGGGAGTTCACCTCCGACGACCTGCTGGGCCGCATCTTCTCCAGCTTCTGTATCGGCAAATAACGTTTAGTCCGTAAACGTTCACTCACCCGCATTAGCGCCGCGTTAATGCGGGTTTTTTCTTGCCCTTTGCGGCGCAACGTTCTCTACTTTTATCTCCCCCTAACCACGAGACTAAAGCATGACCGTTGAATATACCGTGATCGAGAAGGTACCCTCCGCCGAAGCGTTTTGCCACCTGCGGCTGGTAGCGGGCATGTCGCCGCGCCCCGTAGAAGGCGCCAGAGCCGGGCTGCCGCAAAGCTGTTATGGCGTACATATCCTCTGGCAGGAGACGCCGATCGCCATGGGGCGCATCGTCGGCGACGGCGCGATTAATTTCGACATTGTCGACGTCGCCGTCGATCCGGCTCACCAGGGAAAGGGCCTTGGCCGGCTGGTGATGGAGAAACTGGTCGCCTGGCTGGATGCAAACGCCTTTGACGGCGCCTACGTTACGCTGGTGGCAGATGTTCCGGAGCTGTACGCGAAGTTTGGCTTCGAAAGCGTTCGGCCGGAAAGCGAAGGGATGGCCCGCGTCTGGCGACGCCGGGGCCGCTAGTTCGCGTTTCCTGCCAGGAAAATAGCGTTGTCCAAATGGCAACTCGTCTTGCGGAGCGTATCTCACTATGCTGAACGCCATTCACATCGCGAGGATCTCATGACACGCTTTCTTCTCTGCAGCTTTGCCCTGGTTCTGCTCTATCCCTCCGGCATCGATATGTATCTCGTCGGCCTGCCGCGTATTGCTCAGGATCTGGGAGCCAGCGAGGCGCAATTACATATCGCCTTCTCGGTCTATCTGGCCGGAATGGCCTCCGCGATGCTGTTTGCTGGCCGTATCGCCGACCGCTCGGGGCGCAAGCCTGTCGCCATTGTGGGCGCGGCGATCTTTGTTATCGCCTCCCTGCTCTGCGCGCAGGCGCACACCAGCAGCCACTTCCTTACCGGACGCTTTATCCAGGGGATCGGCGCCGGCTGCTGCTACGTGGTGGCTTTCGCTATTTTGCGCGATACGCTGGACGACCGTCGGCGGGCCAAAGTGCTGTCGTTGCTCAACGGCATTACCTGCATCATCCCCGTTCTGGCGCCGGTGCTCGGCCACCTGATCATGCTGAAATTCCCGTGGCAGAGTCTGTTCTACACCATGATCGGCATGGGGGTAACGGTGGGTTTACTGGCGGTATTTATCCTGCGCGAGACGCGTCCGACGGCGCCTCCGCAGACGGCTATGCCGCAGCATGGCGCGGATGAATCGCTGTTGAATCGCTTTTTCCTCAGCCGCATTCTCATCACCACCCTCAGCGTAACGGCGATCCTCACCTACGTGAACGTCTCGCCGGTACTGATGATGGAGGAGATGGGGTTCGATCGCGGCACCTATTCCATGACGATGGCGCTGATGGCGATGGTCAGCATGGCGGTCTCCTTCTCGACGCCGTTCGCCCTGTCGCTGTTTAAACCGCGCACCCTGATGATAACCTCGCAGCTGCTGTTCCTGGCGGCTGGCGTGGCGCTGAGCCTCGCCACCCACCAGGCCGTCACCCTGGTCGGGCTGGGCATGATTTGCGCCGGCTTCTCCGTCGGCTTCGGCGTCGCGATGAGCCAGGCCCTGGGGCCATTCACGCTGCGCGCCGGTGTCGCCAGCTCGGTCCTCGGCATCGCGCAGGTGTGCGGTTCGTCGCTGTGGATATGGCTCGCCGCTATCATCGGACTCAGCGCAATGAATATGCTGATCGGGATACTCATTGCCTGTAGCATAGTGAGTCTTGTTCTGCTACTGGTCGCCACCCCGCCGCGGGTTGCGCAACACGATGAAGAAGCCGCTTTCGAGTCTCGATCTTAATTTACTCCTCTGCCTGCAGCTCCTGACCCAGGAGCTCAGCGTTACCCGTACGGCGAAGCGGATGAACGTTTCGCCCTCGGCGGTGAGCAAGTCGCTGGCCAAACTGCGCGCCTGGTTTGACGATCCGCTGTTTGTCAAAACGCCGCTGGGCCTGGCGCCCACGCCGCTGGTCAGCAGCATGGAGCAGGATCTGGCGGACTGGATGCAGATGGGCAACCAGATCCTCGATAAACCGCACCACACCATGCCGAGCGGCCTCAAGTTCGAGCTGGCGGCGGAAACGCCGCTGCTGATGATCCTGTTTAACACCCTCTCCCAGCGCATCTATCAGCGCTATCCGCAGGCATTGATTCGTTTGCGCAACTGGGACTACGACTCCCTGGACGCCATCATTCGCGGCGAGGTGGATATCGGCTTCTGCGGGCGCGAAAGCCATCCGCAGTCGCGAGAGCTGCTAAGCCTGCTGCCGTGGTATATCGATTTTGATGTGCTGTTCACCGACCTGCCGCAGGTCTGGCTGCGCGCCGATCATCCGGCGCTCAGGGAGGAGTGGGATCTGGCGGCATTCTTACGCTATCCGCATATCACCATCTGCTGGGAACAACGCGATACCTGGGCGCTGGACGACGTGCTGCAGGAGCTGGGGCATAAACGTAACGTGGCGCTGACCGTGCCGGGGTTTGAGCAATCCCTCTTTATGGCGGCCCAGCCGCAGCACACCATGCTGGCCACCGCGCCGCGCTACTGCCAGCACTATAATCAGCAGCACCAGCTACCGCTGGTCTCCCGACCGCTGCCGCTGGAGCCGCAGCATCTGGAAAAGCTTCGCGTCCCCTTCACCTTGCTATGGCATAAACGCAACAGCTACAACCCAAAGCTTGTCTGGCTTAGAGATACGCTGAAAGCGCTCTATTCCGGTACGCTGTAAGCCTTGTTTCGTGCCCATAGCACCTTATTTGCGCAAGAATTTGTAAAATTCAAACAAATTCCCTTTTCAAGGGGGGATTTCGGCATTAAAACCTGTTAATACCAGGCGATAATAGCGCCCGCCGTTTTATTCAGACCATTACTCACGGAGCGACGTATGGCAACGCATTTTGCACGAGGGATACTCAGTACCGGGGAGCCGTTATCGACACGTTTGTCAGCGGCCTGTCATCAATCCGCACGTCGGCTCCCTGAATACCGGCAAGCCCGCTTTCGCGCTTCGCGGTCGCTGCTCGCCGAACTGCTGTTTATGCTTTACGGCATCAGCGAGCTGCCTGAAATCGTTAACGAAGCCAATGGCAGACCGGTTTTTAGCGATCGTCACCTTCCCCGCTTCTCTATCTCTTATACTGGCAATATCGTTGGCGTGGCGCTGACCACCGAGGGGGATTGCGGCCTCGACATGGAGCTGCAGCGCGCCGTTCGCAGCCACGACGCCGACCGGCAAAATTTCAGTAACAATGAGAATCTGTGGATTAACATTCAGCATGACCCGGACGAAGCGCGCAGCCAGCTGGTGGCGCTGCGCCGCAGC
The DNA here is from genome assembly GCF_040064755.1 of Klebsiella sp. GB_Kp056. Lineage (NCBI taxonomy): Bacteria > Pseudomonadati > Pseudomonadota > Gammaproteobacteria > Enterobacterales > Enterobacteriaceae > Klebsiella > Klebsiella sp. GB_Kp056. The sequence goes on from NZ_JBEAJA010000073.1 coordinate 56,908, forward strand.
GTGCTGAAGCTGACCGGTGAGACATCAACGCAGCTGCAGCTGCTGCCTGGCTCCGGCCGCCTGCGTACCGCCGGCAGCCTGCCGATCGAAGCCGTCTGTGACGCCGAATCGCTGCTGGTGTGGTCGATTGCCGCTACCCCGAATATCGGCCCGCTGAAGGTCTGGGAGTATGATGCTAAGGGAGGCGACTGGCACAGCCTGGCGGACGCTCAGCGCCGCGCACGCGAACCCTCAGCCCGCCTGATGCGCTTTACCAGTCTGCCCACGGAAAAAACCTTATCCCTCAATTGACCGGTCTTGCCGGCATCATGATCCAAAGGAGCAATCATGTCAGATACCTTGAAAGTGGTTACGTTACTCGGCAGCCTGCGTAAAGGGTCGTTTAATGGAATGGTCGCGCGTACCCTGCCCGGCATCGCGCCGGCGGGCATGCACATTTCCGCGTTGCCGTCGATCGGCGATATTCCGCTGTACGATGCTGATATTCAGGAGGAAGAGGGATTCCCGCAGAGCGTGCAGGAGATTGCGCAGCAGATCCGCGAGGCGGATGGCGTGGTGATTGTCACCCCCGAGTATAACTATTCCGTGCCTGGCGGCCTGAAAAACGCCATCGACTGGCTTTCACGTCTGCCCGAGCAGCCGCTGTCCGGCAAGCCGGTGCTGATTCAAACCAGCTCTATGGGCGCCATCGGCGGCGCGCGCTGCCAGTATCATCTGCGGCAGATTCTGGTGTTCCTCGATGCGATGGTGATGAATAAACCGGAATTTATGGGTGGCGTGATCCAGAACAAAGTGGATCCGCAGTCGGGTGAAGTGGTCGATCAGAGCACCCTCGACCATCTGCGCGGCCAGCTGACTGCCTTTGGCGACTATATTCAGCGGGTTAAAGCATAAAAAAAGCCCGGCAGCGATGCCGGGCTTTTTCATCATACGTGCGGATTAATGTGCATCGATAAAGACAATCTTCAGCACGAACAGCAGCGAGACGATAATGACGCAAGGGCTGAGGTCGCGCAGACGGCCGGTGCCAATTTTCATCACGCAGTAGGAGATAAAGCCCAGGGCAATGCCTTCGGTGATCGAGAAGCTAAACGGCATCATCACCGCGGTGATAAACGCCGGTACCGCTTCCGTCAGGTCATCCCACTTCACGCGCGCCAGGCTTGAGGTCATCAGCACGCCGACGTAAATCAGCGCGCCGGCTGCCGCATAGGCCGGAACCATCCCCGCCAGCGGAGAGAGGAAGATAACCAGCAGGAACAGGATACCGACGACCACGGCGGTCAGGCCGGTGCGCCCGCCCACGGAAACGCCGGAGGAGGATTCGATATACGCAGTTACCGACGAGGTGCCGATGAAGGAGCCTGCCACCGACGAGACGCTATCGACAAACAGCGCCTGCTTCATGCGCGGGAATTTACCGTTGGCGTCCGCCAGACCCGCTTTATCCGTCACGCCGATCAGCGTCCCGGAGGAGTCAAACAGGTTGACCAGCATAAAGGAGAAGATCACCCCGGCCAGGCCCAGATTCAGGGAGCCCGCCAGATCGACATGACCGATCACCGAAGTCACGCTCGGCGGCGCCGAGACGATACCGGTGTAGTGTACATCACCCAGCATCCAGCCCAGCAGGGTGGTCACCACGATAGAGACCAGAACCGCGGCATGAATATTGCGCGACGCCAGAATCGCGATGATAAAGAAGCCCAGCACGCCCAGCAGCACGCTGTGGGAGGTCAGATGACCAATGCTGACCAGCGTTTCCGGGTTTGCGACGATAACCCCGGCGTTCTTCAGGCCCATCATACCGATAAACAGACCGATACCGCTGGTGATGCCCACGCGCAGGCTCAGCGGAATATTGGCGATCATCCAGTAGCGTACGCGGAAGATCGTCAGCAGCAGCAGGCCGACGGCGCCCCAGAAAATCGCGCCCATCCCGACCTGCCACGGCAGGCCCATCGCCTGCACCACCACAAAGGCGAAAAAGGCGTTCAGGCCCATCGCCGGCGCCAGGGCGACCGGCAGGTTCGCGAACAGCCCCATCAGGATACTGCCGCAAGCGGCAATCAGACAGGTGGTCACAAACACGGCGCTGGTATCCATGCCCGCTACGCCAAGAATTTGTGGGTTAACAAAAACGATATACACCATCGTCAGGAACGTGGTGAAACCGGCGATGGCTTCCGTGCGCACCGTGGTGCCGTGCTCGCGCAGTTTAAATACGCGCTCCAGCAGACCCTGGCCAGAAGACTGGCTGGTTTGTTGTTGACTCATTATCGGTTTCCGAACGTAAGGAGGGAAAATTCGACGCTATCCTATACCAAATTACAGCACCAGGCGCGGTTGTATGGTAATTTTTTTCATTTATTTTGCTTATACGGCAACGATTGCGTCGCGGTATTGGACATGACGAAAACGTTAAACTTGTTAATATGGAATGGCTATGACTCAACCAGAAGCAGTATTTTTTGACTGTGACGGCACGCTGGTCGACAGCGAGGTGATTTGCTCCCGCGCCTACGTGCATATGTTCCAGGAATTTGGCATTACGCTGGAGCTGGCAGAGATTTTTAAGCGCTTCAAAGGTGTAAAGCTGTACGAAATAATCGACACCATCAACGCCGAGCATGGCGTTAACCTGCAAAAGGCCACTCTGGAGCCGATTTACCGTGCGGAAGTCGCCCGCCTGTTTGATAGCGAACTGGAGGTGATTGCCGGAGCCCAGGCGCTGCTGGATGCGGTAAGCGTCCCGATGTGCGTGGTTTCCAATGGCCCGGTCAGTAAGATGCAACACTCTCTCGGCCGCACCGGCCTGCTGCACTATTTCGCTGACCGGTTGTACAGCGGCTACGATATTCAGCGCTGGAAACCCGATCCGGCGCTGATGTTCCATGCCGCAAAGGCGATGAGCGTTAACGTCGAGAACTGTATTCTGGTTGATGATTCCAGGGCAGGTGCACAATCGGGAATAGCCGCCGGCATGGAGGTGTTCTACTTCTGCGCCGATCCGCACAATCCGCCCATCGATCATCCCAACGTGACGACCTTTACCGATCTGGCTGCGCTGCCGGCATTGTGGAAAGCGCGCGGTTGGGATATCACTCGCTAGCCCCCGGCGTCGCCCAGCCGGGCGACGGTTGGCAGGTAGCGCTATGATCTAGCTCAGAACAGGACGGCTGGCGACCGGCTATCTCTTCATCATCTTCGGACACAATCACTTTCATCTTGTCTTTCTTCACTCGCGGAAAGCGGGGGCTAAACGCCCCCACCGGCTATTTAAACAGTTTTTGCACAAACTCCGCGTAGGCCGGGCGCCAGACGTCCATTTCATGGTTCAGGCCGGGATAGGCGTGATAGTCAAAGTTGATCTTCTGTTTTTCCAGTTCGCTTTTCAGACCCGCGATGTCTTTGCCGGTCACGGAATCTTTTTCCCCGACGACCACGGTAAAGTTACGCAGCTGTTGATTGATCGCCTCAGGATGTTTCAGTTGCGCTTCCACACCGGCATTCGGCACCGTGGTGGTCGTGACGCCGCTAAACGTGGCGAGCCAGCCAAAGCTCTCCAGATGATTCATCCCGGAAACCAGCGCCTGATACCCGCCCTGAGAGAGGCCAGCCAGCGCCCGACCGTCGGCATCTTTACGCACGTTAAACCGGGCATCGATCAGCGGAATGATGTCCTGCATCAGCTCCTTATCCGCCGCCTGCGCATTTAGCGGATAGAAGGTTTTGCGTCGCTCCTGCGGCGGGAAGTTTTCCGCGATGGCTTCCGGGGTGTCGGTTTCGGTATCCGGGACCACCACCAGCATAGGCTTGATCTTGCCCTCCGCCAGCAGGTTATCCATGATTTGCGGAATGCGCCCCTGATCGATGGCCGACAGCCCGCTGTCGCCAAAGCCATGATAGAAATAGAGCACCGGCAGCGGCTCGCCGCTGCCGCTATAGTTCGGCGGCGTCCAGACATAGAGCCGCCGTTCCGCATTCAGCGCCTTCGAGTGATAGGTAAGGGTGCGCAGATCGCCGTGCGCGACCGGGCGATCGTCCAGAATACTGCCGGGAACCAGAATCAGGCTGGTGTTCACCTGACGCTGCGGCTTCTGATAGCGGCTGCCGGTATCCACCGAGCGGAAGCCGTCCACATCAAAATAGTATTCATAGAGATTGGGTTTCATTGGCTCGCTTTTCCATGTCCAGACCCCGTGGTCCGCTTTGGTCATGTCGTGCGAGACAAAGGTGTCCGGCGTGGCGCCTGTCACTACCGAAACCCGCCGGGCATCAGGGGCAAACAGGCGGTAAGTGATACTCTTATCCGCGTTAACCTGGGTGATAAAGTGGCTCACCGGCAGGGAGGGCTCGGGCACCGCTGGCAACGGTGCCGCCTGAATGGTGAACGCCGCGCCCGCCAGCGCGAGGGCGAAATAAATTGCATGTCGTTTCATCGTTATTCCTCTTACGTTGTGTCCGTTCTGTTATCGTCTCACCACCAGATTTCCGCCTGCGCCCCTACGGCAAACTGATCGTTTTTACCGTCTTCAAAAATGCGGGTGGTGTTATTCGCGGCCTTATCCAGGTCGATATCCTTCGCTTTAATATAGGTGGCATAGAAGCGAATTTCCGGGCGCGAGGTCAGCATACTGGTATTAACTTTGAAGGTATGGAACAGCGTGGTCTTATAGCCGGACTCGTTATATTTCTTGCCGGTCACATCTTTGTTTTGCTGCCTGAAGTACCCCAGTTCGACGCCGGTCTGGTTATATTTATTCCAGATATAGGCCGGCCGCAGGACCGTACGGATGGATTCAAAATCGGAGTGGGCCCCGGTCTCGTAGCTGTAAACGTCGTTGCCAAAGGAGTAAACGATGGCATTCGCCATAATAATGTCATCGCGTAAATAGGTTTCCCCTTGCGAGGTTAAGCGCAAGGCGGTGCCATTGGTATGGTCGCCATAATAGCGGCCGTTAAAGGTGGTATAGGGGCTGGATCCGGCATAGCGCGAGAAGCTGCTGGCAATGGAGTTATTCGCCAGCAACAAAGAAAATTCGTTAAAGCCGCCGTGAGCAAATTTTTGCGTTAACGAGGTGCCGGCCATCCAGGTATCTTTCCATGGATAATAGCCTTCATTGCCCTCTTTATATTTCTCAGAAGAACTTTGGTTGGCGGCGACATAGCGTCCGCTGACCATCAGACTGGCTTTATCCCACAACGGGATCTCTTTGTAACGGATATCGAGGGTATTGGTGTTAATTTGCTGCTTATTGCTTAAAGAACGATCGTAGTCATCAACATCCTCCCGGACCAGCGCAATATCGAATTTCCCGGCGCCTACCTGCCAGTTTTCCAGCCCCACGCCAGCCGCCGCATCGGTTCTCTGCGTTTTCCAGTCCAGCATCTGGATCTCGATTTTTGGCGCACCGTGTTTGCCGACCCAGAAATCGGCTTCCGGGGCAAACGGCAGGAATCCTTTGGTGTTAACGTACATATCCGAGAACTGGATGTAGTTTTCGCCGCCGGCATTGTCACCAAACCAGCCAGTGGAATACTGCTGGCCAACGTTCCCGTCGAGCATCACGATGGCGTCGACGCGTTTATCGCCTTCCTGAAACACCCGCTGCTTCAGCTGCAGATCGAACCAACCGGAATATTCATTGCCCAGACGGCCAAGCGAGCCAATGGCCCACGACTTTGGCGAGCCATGCGAGGCGGTTCCCCAGCCCGAGCGGAAGTAGCCGTTATAGCTAAAGCCAATTTCATCTTTGACGAACTTGCTAAAGTCTTTCAGCGTCATCGCGCTGTAGGCTGGCGCGCCGTCTGTGGCAGGTTGTTGATTTTTGACCAGTACCGCATCCGGTTTCACTGCTGCTTTCGGTCCTGCCGCCGCCGCGACGGTGCGCTTCTGGCTCTCTGCAGGCGAAGACCATGTGGCCCAAATCTGGTCTCTTTTTCTCTCCTGGTCCTGATATTTTTTGAGCTCTTTTTGCGTATCGCTAAGCGCTTTTTCCAGCAACTCAAGCCGTTGCTCTACCGTCAACTGGCTCGCGAACAGCGTGGTTGAATAACAAAGCGGCGCCAGCAATACCATCGCCGAAGCGATCCTGGTTTTTCTAAACATAATATTCCCTTATATAAGTGTTGGCATAAATAAATACGACAGCGACAAGCATCGCGCGGGTTTTAATAGCTGTATCCATACCGCTTAAGGGCGCGAGGGCTGTTATTTTTGCGGTGAGAAAAAAGCAAAAAAACCCGAAGAAGACGATCTGCCTAAACAGATAATCCTCTTCAGGTTTTGCCCGCGCATCGCGGTAGCAACCCTTATTAATTCATTCTTAGCGCGCATAAAAAAACCTGATATCGCCGCCGTGGGGGGGCAATATCAGGTTTTGCCTGCTGTCGCAGTAACAATCCGTTTAAAACATTCTGAGCTTGCGCGCTCAGTCAGTGGATACTGATTGTTACGCGATAAAATGAAGAACTCAAACGGGCAGCCTGTTAATTGTGACGATAATCGCAGCAATATCGCTGCCGCTGGAGGAAGCATATCTAATTCTGATAAATCCATTTATCAGAATTAGACAAAATGATTATTACTCTTTCGGATCTTTTCCGGCGAGCAGTTTATCCAGTTCATCGCCGCCCACATGACGGAAATCCTGGCCTTTGACGAAGTAGAAAATATATTCGCAAATATTCTGGCAGCGGTCGCCGATACGTTCGATGGAGCGCGCGCAGAACAGCGCCGTCAGAACGCTGGGGATAGTGCGCGAGTCTTCCATCATGTAGGTCATCAGCTGACGCACGATGCCTTCATACTCCTGGTCGACTTTCTTGTCTTCGCGATAGATACGTACCGCCTCGTCGAGATCCATACGCGCGAAGGCATCCAGCACGTCATGCAGCATCTGCACCGTATGGCGGCCCAGCGATTCGAGGCTCACCAGCAGCGGCTGGTGCTGCTGGGAAAATTTCTCCAGCGCGGTGCGGCAGATTTTATCCGCCACGTCGCCAATGCGTTCCAGCTCAGCGATGGTCTTGATGATCGCCATCACCAGGCGCAGGTCGCTGGCGGTCGGCTGGCGCTTGGCGATGATGCGCACGCAGGCTTCATCGATCGCCACTTCCATCATGTTGACCTGCTTGTCGCCGTCAATCACGCGTTTCGCCAGATCGCTGTCCTGGTTATGCATGGCGGTGATCGCATCAGAAAGCTGTTGCTCCACCAGCCCACCCATGGTCATCACCTGGGTGCGGATATACTCCAGTTCAGCGTTGAACTGGCCGGAAATATGTTTGTTAAGATTTAGGTTGTCCATGGTGTCTCCTGATTGCCCAACTGGTGAGAGCCTGAAAGCACAAGGGCAAATCAACCGTAGCGGCCAGTAATATAATCTTCAGTTTGTTTCTTCGCGGGCTTGGTGAACAGGTCATCCGTGTTGCTGAACTCAATCAGCTCGCCAAGATACATAAATGCCGTATGGTCGGAGCAACGCGCAGCCTGCTGCATGTTGTGAGTCACGATAACGACGGTGTAATCCTGCTTCAGCTCGGTGATCAGCTCCTCGATACGCCCGGTAGAGATCGGGTCCAGCGCTGAGCAAGGTTCATCAAGCAGCAGGACTTCCGGGCGGATCGCGATACCGCGGGCGATGCACAGGCGCTGCTGCTGACCGCCGGAGAGAGAATACCCGCTCTGGTGCAGTTTATCTTTGGTTTCATTCCATAATGCGGCTTTGGTCAACGCCCACTGCACGCGCTCATCCATATCGGCACGGGACAGCTTTTCAAACAGGCGCACGCCGAAAGCGATGTTGTCGTAAATGGACATCGGGAACGGCGTTGGCTTCTGGAATACCATGCCAACCTTGGCACGCAGCAGGGCGATATCCTGGGTGTTGGTCAGAATGTTGTCGCCATCCAGCAGGATCTCGCCTTCCGCGCGCTGCTCCGGATACAGTTCAAACATTTTGTTGAACGTACGCAGCAGGGTGGATTTACCACAGCCTGACGGACCGATAAACGCCGTCACCTGGTTTTTGGTGATATCCAGGTTAATGTTCTTCAGGGCATGGAATTTACCGTAGTAGAAGTTCAGGTTGCGAACTGAAATCTTACCCGGGGCTGTATTCACCATACTCATCTCAATCTCTTCCTCATTCAGCGCAGCTGTCGCTGCGCCGCAAAAATTAACCGTGTTTCTTCTTGGCGAAGATAACGCGCGCCAGGATGTTCAGCAGCAAGACGCACAGGGTGATAATCAATACCCCGGCCCATGCCAGTTGCTGCCACTCCGCAAACGGACTCATGGCAAATTTGAAAATGGTCACCGGCAGGTTGGCAATCGGCTGCATCATGTCGGTGCTCCAGAACTGGTTGGACAGCGCGGTAAACAGCAGGGGCGCCGTTTCCCCGGCGATACGGGCGATAGCGAGCAGGATCCCGGTCATAATCCCCGAGACGGACGCTTTCAGGGTGATCGCCGAGATCATCTTCCACTTCGGCGTACCCAGCGCATAGGCCGCTTCACGCAGGCTATCCGGCACCAGTTTCAGCATGTTTTCGGTGGTACGAATAACGATAGGCACCTGCAGCAGCGCCAGGGCGATCACCCCCGCCCAGCCGGAGAAGTGCTGCATCTGCGCCACCACGATGGTGTAGACGAACAGACCAACCACGATAGACGGCGCGGAAAGCAGAATATCGTTAATAAAACGGATAATTTCCGCCAGCACCGACTTGCGGCCATACTCCGCCAGATAAATTCCAGCGAGGATACCCAGCGGCGTACCAAAGATAGTTGCCCACAGGATCAGCAGGCCGCTGCCGGCGAGGGCGTTGGCCAGACCGCCGCCCGCGGTATTCGGCGGCGGCGTCATTTCGGTAAACAGCGCCAGGCTCATGCCGTCGAAGCCGCGGGTTATCGTCGCCATCAGGATCCAGATAAGCCAGAACAAACCAAACGCCATGGTGGCCATCGACAGCGCCAGGGCGATGCGGTTCTTCATGCGGCGTTTAGCCTGCATCTTGCGGCGAGACTCCGCCAGCTCGGCGGTGCTTTGCATTTCAATGGTCGCCATTAGCGTGCCCCCTCATTCTTCGCGAGGCGCATAATCATAAACTTCGACGCCGCCAGAACGATAAAGGTGATAACGAACAGGATCAGACCCAGTTCCATCAGCGCCGCCACGTGCAGACCAGTTTCGGCTTCGGCGAATTCGTTGGCCAGCGCGGAGGTAATGCTGTTCCCCGGCATATACAGCGATATGCTGTCGAGCTGGTAGGTGTTACCGATGATAAAGGTGACCGCCATGGTTTCACCCAGCGCACGGCCCAGACCGAGCATCACGCCGCCGATCACCCCGTTCTTGGTGAACGGTAATACGATGCGCCAGATCACTTCCCAGGTGGTACAGCCGATGCCATAGGCCGACTCTTTCATCATCACCGGCGTCTGTTCGAAAACATCACGCATTACCGCGGCGATATAAGGGATGATCATGATGGCCAGAATGACGCCAGCGGCGAGAATACCGATACCAAACGCCGGGCCAGCAAACAGCGCGCCGACGAACGGAATAGTCGACAGGACGTTACCGACAGGCTCCTGGAAGTAAGTCGCAAACAGCGGGGCGAAAATAAACAGGCCCCACATGCCGTACACGATACTCGGGATCGCGGCCAGCAGCTCAATCGCAATGCCCAGCGGACGCTTGAGCCAGGCGGGGGACAGTTCCGTCAGAAACAGGGCGATGCCGAAGCTCACCGGTACGGCGATCAGCAGCGCGATAAAGGAGGTCACCAGGGTCCCGTAAATCGGCACCAGCGCGCCGAAGATTTCGTTGGGCGCATCCCACTCTTTGGTCCACAAAAAGGCAAAGCCAAACTTTTGAATGCTCGGCCAGGAAGAGATGATCAGGGAAACGATGATGCCGCCCAGCATCAATAGCACAATCAGCGCAGCCAGTTTTACCAGCGCACTGAAAATCATGTCACCCTTTTTCCCCGGAGGGGTAAATGCAGGCTTGGTTGCAGCCATAGATTACTCTTTACGTATTAAAGCTTGTTCGAATAAATGCCCGGTGGCGTTCGCTTCCGGGCCTACAGTCTGAACCGTAGGGCGGGCAGCGCTGAACGCCCCCGCCATCTTCGTCAAAAATCTACTGTTAGTACAGCGCTTTACCGCTGCTGTCTTTGACGTTGGTTTTCCATGCCGCACGAACCTGCTCAACCACGCTTTCCGGCAGCGATGCGTAATCCAGCGCATTCGCTTCTTTCCCGCCGTTTTTATACGCCCAGTCGAAGAACTTCAGCACTTCAGCGGTCTGCTCAGGCTTGTTAGTCGCCTTATGCACCAGGATGAAGGTGGTTGAGGTGATCGGCCATGCATTTTCACCCTTCTGGTTAGTCAGGTCCTGAGCGAAAGACTTGCTCCAGTCAACGCCTTTTGCGGCGTTAGCGAAGTTGTCTTCAGTCGGGCTAACCGGTTTGCCATCGGCAGAGACCAGTTTGGTGTACGCCAGATTGTTTTGTTTGGCGTAAGCGTATTCGACGTAACCAATCGAGCCCGGCAGACGCTGAACAAAGGCGGCGATACCGTCGTTGCCTTTACCGCCAAGACCGGTTGGCCAGTTAACGGTAGAGCCTGCGCCGATTTTCGATTTCCACTCTTCATTCACTTTGGACAGGTAGCTGGTGAAGACGAAGGAGGTACCGGAACCATCGGCGCGGCGAACCACGGCGATATTCTGCGACGGCAGCTTCAGACCCGGGTTGAGTTTAGCGATCGCTTCGTCATCCCATTTTTTAATTTTACCCAGATAGATATCGCCGAGGGTTTTGCCATCCAGCACCAGCTCGCCGGATTTTACGCCAGGCAGGTTAACCGCCAGCACCACGCCGCCAATCACGGTCGGGAACTGGAACAGACCTTCCTGGGTCAGTTTGTCATCAGCCAGCGGAGCATCAGAAGCACCGAAATCAACGGTGTTGGCAATAATCTGCTTAACGCCACCAGAGGAACCAATACCCTGGTAGTTCACTTTATTGCCGGTTTCTTTCTGATAGGTGTCAGCCCATTTGGCATACACCGGCGCAGGAAAAGTTGCACCTGCGCCAGTCAGGCTTGCTGCTGCGAAAGCAGAGAAAGCGCTCATCGATAAGGTCGCGGCGACAACTGTTGCGACGGTGGTACGCATAACGTTCATAATGTCTCCTGCTGGGATTCGTAAATCATTGTTTCGAGGCTATGGTGAGCAAAATAGGTCAAAGAGGTGACAGTAAAATGTACGAATTATGACAGTTTTATGACAGGCCGGGAGACTGGATTTTGCGTCAAATAATACGCTTATAACTCAAATGGTTATCTGCAAGCATGACCATACAATGACGGAATAATTTTCTTTTTATGACAACCAAATCGCAGTGCAAAACGATCGGTTGTCGTCTATCGCCATCCCACATATTGCGCACAAGATCGGCGAAAAACAGCAGGTGAAAATAAAAAAGGGCCACCGCCGGCAGCCCTTTGCAAAAGAGGTAATACGTTACTCAACCGTGACCGATTTCGCCAGGTTACGCGGCTGATCAACGTCTGTGCCTTTGATCAGCGCAACGTGATAAGCCAGCAGCTGCAGCGGCACGGTGTAGAAGATGGGGGCGATGGTCTCTTCGACATGCGGCACCTCAATGATGTGCATGTTGTCGCTGCCGTTGAAGCCGGCGTCACCGTCGGCGAAGACGTACAGCTCACCGCCGCGGGCGCGAACTTCTTCGATGTTGGATTTCAGTTTTTCCAGCAGCTCGTTGTTCGGCGCCACCACGATCACCGGCATTTCCGCATCAATCAGCGCCAGCGGGCCGTGCTTCAGCTCGCCCGCCGCGTAGGCTTCCGCGTGAATGTAGGAGATTTCTTTCAGCTTCAGCGCCCCTTCCATGGCGATCGGATACTGATCGCCGCGGCCGAGGAACAGCGCATGGTGCTTATCAGAGAAACGCTCTGCCAGCTGCTCAATACGCTTGTCCTGAGAGAGCATCTGCTCGATACGACTCGGCAGCGCCTGCAGGCCGTGGACGATATCATGCTCAATGGACGCATCCTGACCTTTCAATCGCGCCAGTTTCGCCACCAGCATCAGCAGCACCGTCAGCTGAGTGGTAAAGGCCTTGGTCGAGGCCACGCCAATTTCCGTTCCGGCTTTGGTCATCAGCGCCAGATCGGATTCGCGCACCAGCGACGAGCCCGGCACGTTGCAGATGGCCAGCGAGCCGAGATAGCCCAGCTCTTTCGACAATCGCAGCGCCGCCAGCGTATCGGCAGTTTCACCGGACTGGGAAAGGGTGATCATCAGGCTGTTACGACGCACCGCGGACTTGCGATAGCGGAATTCGGAGGCGATTTCCACATCGCACGGCACGCCGGCTAACGCTTCAAACCAGTAGCGGGAGACCATCCCGGAGTTATAGGAAGTCCCGCATGCAACAATCTGAATATGTTCGACCTGAGCCAGCATTTCATTGGCGTTCGGCCCCAGCTCGCTGAGATCGACTTCGCCGTGGCTGATACGCCCGGTCAGGGTGTTCTTAATCGCGTTCGGCTGTTCGAAAATCTCTTTCTGCATATAGTGGCGATAGATACCTTTATCGCCGGCGTCATACTGCAGATTGGATTCGATCTCCTGCCGCTTCACTTGCGCAGCGGATTTATCGAAAATCACCACCGAGCGACGAGTCACTTCCGCAATATCGCCCTCTTCGAGGAAGATGAAGCGGCGGGTAACCGGCAGCAGCGCCAGCTGGTCGGAGGCGATAAAGTTTTCACCCATGCCCAGACCGATAACCAGTGGGCTACCGGAGCGGGCCGCCAGCAGAGTTCCCGGGTCGCGGGTATCCATGATGACGGTGCCGTAGGCGCCGCGCAGCTGCGGGATGGCGCGCAGCACGGCTTCACGTAAGGTACCACCTTGTTCCAGCTCCCAGTGCACCAGATGGGCGATAACTTCGGTATCGGTCTCAGTGACGAAGACATAGCCGCGAGACTGCAGCAGTGCGCGCAGCGGCTCGTGGTTTTCGATGATCCCGTTATGGACCACCACAATGTGTTCAGAAACATGCGGATGCGCATTGCTCTCAGACGGTTCGCCGTGCGTCGCCCAACGAGTATGGGCGATCCCGGTACCACCGTGTAACGGTTGCTCTTCGACCGCCTGAGCCAGCATCTGTACCTTACCCAGGCGACGCACGCGGGTCATATGACCTTCGCTGTCGACTACCGCCAGACCGGCAGAGTCATAGCCACGGTATTCCAGACGACGTAAACCTTCGAGAAGGATTTCAGCAATATCACGCTGCGCGACTGCGCCAACAATTCCACACATAGTTAAATTTCCTGATAATGGCGATATGCCATGCGTTGTCGCTGACCTGTATTTGCCCGTTTTCCGGGCGCCCCGAGCCTTGTAGAGAGTGGGGTTATTGTTATGGTACTGCCTGCGGACGGGGATCTATATTGACCCTCTCATCCTGGTTCGCCGGGCGTTTTTCACCCCCGGCGACAATCCTGTTTATTTTTTCTTCACCGGACGCTGCCAGCCCTGTTTGTGGACCTGCGGTACGCGGCTCAACACCAGTTCGTTATCGGCGATATTGCGTGTGACGGTGGTGCCGGCGGCGATCGTGACGCCGTTGCCTACCGTGACCGGGGCCACCAGCTGGGTATCCGAGCCGACAAAGACATCATCGCCAATAATCGTTTTATGTTTATTCGCGCCATCATAGTTGCAGGTGATGGTGCCCGCGCCGATATTGACGTTATCACCGATCTCCGCATCGCCCAGATAGGTCAGATGACCCGCCTTGGAGCCTTTGCCGAGACGCGCCTTTTTCATTTCCACGAAGTTGCCAACGTGGGCGCCTTCCAGCAGTTCGGCGCCCGGGCGCAGACGGGCAAATGGGCCGATGGTGCAGGCCGCCTGCAGCCGGGCATCTTCCACCACGCTGTAGGGGCTGATTTCGCAATCATCGCCGATAGTGCTGTTTTTAATCACACAGCCGGCGCCGATTTTCACGCGATCGCCCAGCACGACGCTGCCTTGCAGAATAACGTTAGTATCGATCTCCACATCGCGCCCGTGCTGCAGCGTACCGCGCAGATCGAAACGCGCCGGATCGCGCAACATCACCCCCGCCAGCAGCAGCTTTTCCGCTTGCTCAGCCTGGTAGACGCGCTCCAGGCGCGCAAGCTGCAGGCGATTGTTGACGCCTTCGACTTCGCTCAGGCGCTGGGGATGCACGGCAACGATCTCGTGACCTTCCTGATGCGCCATGGCGATGATATCGGTGATGTAGTATTCGCCCTGGGCGTTGTTATTGGTGAGCTTCGCCAGCCAGCGCTTGAGATCTGCTCCGCCGGCGATCAGGATCCCGGTGTTAATTTCCTGAATCTGGCGCTGCGTCTCGCTGGCATCTTTGTGCTCAACGATGCCTGTCACCTGGCCATTCTCACGGGTAATGCGGCCATAGCCGGTTGGATCATCCAGCTTCACCGTCAGCAGACCAATCCCGCCCTGCGGTTTCGCGGCGCGCAGGCGCTGTAGCGTCTCGACGGAGATCAGCGGCACGTCGCCGTAGAGCATCAGGATGTCTTCATCATCATTGAAGAACGGCGCCGCCTGCTGCATGGCGTGGCCGGTTCCTAGCTGCTCGGCCTGCAGCACCCAATTCAGGTTGTCTTCATGCAGCGTCTGACGCAGCAGATCGCCGCCGTGGCCGTACACCAGGTGTACCGCACATGCGCCTAAATCGTTAGCGGCATCAATGACATGCTGCACCATTGGCTTCCCGGCCAGGGTATGCAGCACCTTAGGAAGATCGGAATACATGCGGGTCCCTTTGCCTGCGGCAAGGATAACCACGCTCATCGCACTATTTGACATACTCATCCTGACGGTAGTTAGAACGAAAAGTAAAAGCCTTTCACGTTGAAATTTCTACATATTTTTCATCATAAAACGAGACGTGGAGAAAACGTCCAGGCTCACGGCTATACACCATTTTATGACGCTATTTTTAACCACTGCAAATCAGTTTAACGCTGAAAAAGGAGGGTAGGGAGGATAATCATTGACTATCTCACTGCTTTTGCTGTTTTTTCGTCACCTGAATAAAGCCGCTGCGGAAAGCGGTTTTCAGCACCCATAGCGGGAAGAACCAGGATAATCGTCGCCAGTCGCTGGCGGGGGGAGGGCGGCAAAGTGATTGATGTACCGATTAAAAACGAAAGGCCACCGTCAGGTGACCTTCTTTGCCCGGTTTCACATCGCCAGTGTTGTCGTTTTGATGGGCGATACGTCGTGTCAGCGGGGGAGATAGCGCGGAGCTTAGAAGCTCAGGACGCTAAATTTAGCGATGATTTTATGGAACAGTTTCATGATGAATTCCTGACGCAGGTGCAATTTGATAACGCTATTTTATGTGACACACATCACATAAAACAGAGTCTACGCTTCATCATTTAACTAATCAATAACAATTAAGGGTGAGCTCTGTTTTCACTTCATCCGCTCGTCAGCAGCTGGCCATAAAAAAAGCCAGCCTGGAAACCAGACTGGCTTTTTACGTTCAAGCCGGTGTTACATCGCTTTTTTGGTCAACTCGATAACGCGCAGTTTAGCGATCGCTTTGGCCAGTTCCGCGGACGCCTGAGCGTAATCCACGTCACCATGAGAGCTCTTAATGTGCTCTTCAGCCTTACGTTTCGCTTCCAGGGCTCGCGCTTCGTCGAGATCCTGGCCACGAATTGCGGTATCCGCCAGGACGGTCGTGCTACCCGGCTGCACTTCAAGAATGCCGCCTGACAGGTAGATAAATTCTTCGTGACCGTGCTGCTTAACGATGCGAATCATACCAGGCTTAATGGCGGTGAGCAGCGGCGCGTGCCCCGGGTAAATACCCAGTTCACCTTCGCTACCCGTTACCTGGATTTTCTCGACCAGACCAGAGAACATTTGTTTCTCTGCGCTGACGACGTCCAGGTGGTAAGTCATTGCCATATCACCCTCCGATTAAGGCGTTAAAGTTTTTTGGCTTTTTCCACGGCTTCGTCGATAGAACCGACCATGTAGAACGCCTGCTCCGGCAGGTGATCGTATTCGCCTTCCATGATGCCTTTAAAGCCACGGATGGTGTCTTTCAGGGAGACGTATTTGCCCGGAGAACCGGTAAATACTTCTGCCACGAAGAACGGCTGGGACAGGAAGCGCTGGATCTTACGTGCGCGAGCTACCACCAGTTTATCTTCTTCAGACAGTTCATCCATACCCAGGATGGCGATAATGTCTTTCAGTTCCTGATAACGCTGCAGAATGGACTGAACGCCACGAGCGGTGTCGTAGTGCTCCTGACCAACAACCAGCGGATCCAGCTGACGGCTGGTGGAGTCCAGCGGGTCAACGGCCGGGTAGATACCCAGGGATGCGATCTGACGGCTCAGTACTACGGTTGCATCTAAGTGAGCAAAGGTAGTGGCTGGGGATGGGTCAGTTAAGTCATCCGCCGGTACGTATACCGCCTGTACGGAAGTGATAGAGCCGGTTTTGGTGGAGGTGATACGTTCCTGCAGAACGCCCATCTCTTCCGCCAGAGTCGGCTGGTAACCTACCGCTGAAGGCATACGACCCAGCAGTGCGGATACTTCCGTACCGGCCAGGGTGTAACGATAGATGTTATCGACGAACAGCAGTACGTCACGACCTTCGTCACGGAACTTCTCAGCCATGGTCAGGCCGGTCAGCGCAACGCGCAGACGGTTTCCCGGCGGCTCGTTCATCTGGCCATACACCAGGGATACTTTGTCGATAACGTTGGAGTCGGTCATTTCGTGGTAGAAGTCGTTACCCTCACGAGTACGTTCACCTACGCCCGCAAACACGGAGTAACCGGAGTGCTCGATCGCGATGTTACGGATCAGCTCCATCATGTTTACGGTTTTACCTACACCCGCGCCACCGAACAGACCGACTTTACCGCCCTTCGCGAACGGACACATCAGGTCGATAACTTTGATGCCGGTTTCCAGCAGTTCCTGAGAGCTGGACAGCTCTTCATAAGACGGTGCTGCGCGGTGGATAGCCCAACGCTCTTCTTCGCCGATGTCGCCTTTCATGTCGACCGGTTGACCCAGTACGTTCATGATACGACCCAGCGTAGCTTTACCAACCGGGACTTCGATCGGGTGCTCGAGGTCTTTTACATCCAGACCGCGGCGCAGACCATCGGAAGAACCCATGGCGATGGTACGCACGATACCGCCGCCCAGCTGCTGCTGAACTTCCAGCACCAGAACTTCATTACCATTCTGTACCTCAAGGGCTTCGTACACGCGTGGTACGGCATCCTGAGGGAACTCGACGTCGACCACGGCGCCGATTACCTGGACAATCTTTCCAGTAGCCATCTTAAATCCTCTACGAAATAACCTGGTTAAACCGCGGCGGCCCCCGAGACGATCTCGGTGAGTTCCTGAGTAATGCTGGCCTGACGAGCTTTGTTGTATACCAACTGCAGCTCTTTAATCAGGCTGCCGCCATTATCGGTCGCGGCTTTCATCGCCACCATACGGGCGGCCTGCTCGCTGGCCAGGTTTTCAACCACGCCCTGATAAACCTGAGACTCGACGTAGCGGCGCAGGAGGGTATCCAGCAGCGCTTTCGGATCGGGCTCATACAGGTAATCCCAGGATTTACGTTTCAGATCAGCGTCTTCTGATGCCGGTAACGGCAGCAGCTGAGTGATCGTCGGAACCTGAGACATGGTGTTAATAAATTTGTTGCTGACAACGTACAGCTTGTCCAGACGGCCTTCATCATAGGCCTGCAACATCACTTTTACCGGGCCGATCAGTTCGGACAGGGATGGGTTATCCCCCATACCGGTCACCTGTGCAACGACGTTGCCGCCAACGGAGTTAAAGAAAGAGACGCCCTTAGAGCCGATCATTGCGAGGTCGCACTGAACGCCTTTATCGGACCATGCTTTCATTTCCGCCAGCAGTTTCTTGAACAGGTTAATGTTCAAGCCGCCGCACAAACCACGGTCGGTCGACACCACCAGGTAGCCCACGCGCTTAACGTCGCGTTCTTCCAGGTAAGGGTGCTTATATTCCAGATTACCGTTCGCAAGGTGACCAATCACTTTGCGCATAGTATCTGCGTAAGGACGGCTGGCCGCCATGCGCTCCTGCGATTTACGCATTTTGGAAGCGGCGACCATCTCCATCGCTTTAGTGATCTTTTGCGTGTTCTGGACGCTTGCGATCTTACTACGTATCTCTTTTGCGCCGGCCATGAGCTTCTCCTCAATGCCTTGCGGCCTGCCCTAAGACAGACCGCCAGACGTTACCAGGACTGGGTTGCTTTGAAGGAATCGAGGATGCCTTTCAGCTTGCCTTCGATTTCGTCGTTATAGCCACCGGACTGGTTAATCTCTTGCATCAGCGGAGCGTGATCACGGTCGACGTAAGCCAGCAGAGCGGCTTCGAAGCTACCGATTTTCGCCAGTTCTACATCAGCCAGATAACCACGTTCTGCTGCGAACAGAACCAGAGACTGCTGCGCGACGGACATCGGCGCATACTGTTTCTGTTTCAGCAGTTCGGTCACTTTCTGACCGTGGTCCAGCTGTTTGCGGGTTGCATCGTCAAGGTCGGATGCAAACTGGGAGAACGCCGCCAGTTCACGATACTGCGCCAGCGCGGTACGGATACCACCGGACAGTTTCTTCATGATCTTGGTCTGCGCTGCACCACCCACACGGGATACCGAGATACCCGGGTTAACCGCAGGACGAATACCGGCGTTGAACAGGTTGGTTTCCAGGAAGATCTGACCATCGGTAATGGAGATTACGTTGGTCGGAACGAACGCGGAAACGTCACCCGCCTGGGTTTCGATAATCGGCAGCGCGGTCAGAGAACCGGTTTTCCCTTTCACTTCACCTTTGGTGAAGGCTTCAACGTATTCGGCGTTAACACGCGCAGCACGCTCCAGCAGACGAGAGTGGAGGTAGAATACGTCGCCCGGGAACGCTTCACGTCCTGGCGGACGACGGAGCAGCAGGGAGATCTGACGATAAGCAACAGCCTGTTTAGACAGGTCATCGTAAACGATCAGCGCATCTTCACCGCGGTCGCGGAAGTATTCGCCCATTGCGCAACCCGCGTATGGCGCCAGGTATTGCAGTGCAGCAGATTCGGATGCAGTCGCTACCACCACGATGGTGTTAGCCAGCGCGCCGTGCTCTTCCAGTTTACGCACCACGTTAGAGATGGTGGACGCTTTCTGGCCGATAGCAACATAGACGCACTTGATGCCGGAATCACGCTGGTTGATGATGGCATCGATAGCCAGCGCAGTTTTACCGGTCTGACGGTCGCCGATGATCAGTTCACGCTGACCACGACCGATTGGGATCATGGCGTCAACGGATTTATAACCGGTCTGTACCGGCTGATCGACGGACTGACGTTCGATTACGCCCGGCGCGATCGCTTCAACGGCGGAGAAACCGTCGTTTTCCAGCGGACCTTTACCATCAATTGGCGCGCCCAGGGTGTTAACCACGCGGCCCAGCAGGCCACGGCCAACCGGAACTTCCAGGATACGGCCAGTACATTTCACCTTCATGCCTTCGGCGAGGTCAGCGTACGGACCCATCACCACCGCACCAACGGAGTCGCGCTCCAGGTTCAGTGCGATAGCGTAACGGTTACCCGGCAGGGAGATCATCTCACCCTGCATACATTCGGCAAGGCCGTGGATGCGGATAACACCGTCACTTACAGAAACAATAGTACCTTCGTTATGAGCTTCGCTCACAACATTGAACTGAGCAATGCGCTGCTTGATCAGTTCGCTGATTTCGGTGGAATTCAGTTGCATGCTCCAGTCCCCTTAAGACTGCAAGACGTCTGCAAGGCGATCAAGACGGCCGCGTACGCTGCCATCAATGACCATATCACCCGCACGGATGATAATACCTGCCATAACAGACTTATCGATTTTGCAATTCAGCTTAACTTTGCGTGACAGACGTTTTTCCATCGCGCTGACGATCCTGGCAAGCTGTTCATCACTCAGTTGGTTGGCAGATATGACTTCTACCTCTGCGATGGCCTCACTGGCCGCGCGCAGGTGAATGAATTGCTCAAGAACGTCCGGGAGCACCTTCAGACGATTATTTTCCGCCATCACCTTAATGAGGTTCTGGCCGTTTTCGTCAAGTTGCTCGCCGCAGATAGCGATAAACGCTTCTGAGAGCGTTTCCGGCGCCAAAGCACCGGAGAGAAGCTCTGCCATTTGGTCGTTTTTGGTCACTTCGGCGGCAAACGCCAGCATATCCTGCCAGCGTTCAACACTGTTGTGTTCGACGGCAAAGTCAAAAGCTGCTTTGGCGTAGGGGCGAGCTACCGTTACAAATTCAGACATCAGCCCCTCCCTCCTTACAGTTCAGCGACAAGTTTATCCACGATGTCGCTGTTAGCAGCTTCATCCACGGAACGTTCGATGATCTTCTCGGCGCCAGCAACAGCCAGGATAGCGACCTGCTTACGCAGCTCCTCGCGTGCACGTTTACGCTCAGCATCAATTTCAGCCTGCGCTTGTGCAACGATTTTGGTGCGTTCCTGTTCTGCTTCAGCTTTAGCTTCGTCCAGAATCTGAGAGCGGCGCTTGTTCGCCTGCTCAATGATTACCTGGGCTTCCGCTTTCGCTTTTTTCAGCTGGTCGGTCGCGTTGGCCTGTGCAAGGTCCAAATCTTTCTTAGCGCGTTCTGCAGAAGCTAAACCGTCAGAAATCTCTTTCTGGCGTTTTTCGATGGCAGCCATTAAAGGCGGCCATACGTACTTCATGCAGAACCATACGAAGATAACAAACGCGATGGCCTGGCCGAGGATTGTTGCGTTCATGTTCACAGCACAATACCTCTTTAATTAACTCTGTGGCTTAGGTTTCTAACAACTTACTACGCGACGGCGAACATCACGTACAGACCCAGACCTACAGCGATCATCGGGATAGCATCCACCAGACCCATAACGATAAAGAACTGAGTACGCAGCAGAGGGATCAGATCCGGCTGACGCGCTGCGCCTTCCAGGAATTTACCTCCGAGGATGCCGATACCGATCGCAGCACCGATTGCCGCCAGACCCATCATCACAGCGGCAGCCATGTACAGCAGATCCATATTCAGGTTTTCCATGACAGTCTCCAGTTTGTTTCAGTTAAAACGTAGTAGTGTTGGTAAAAATCAATGCTCTTCAGACGCCATCGACAGATAGACAATCGTCAGAACCATGAAGATGAAGGCTTGCAGCGTAATAATCAGGATGTGGAAAATGGCCCAAGGCACATTCAGAACCCACTGTGACCACCACGGCAGCAGACCAGCAATCAGAATGAAAATCAGCTCACCGGCATACATGTTGCCGAACAGTCGCAGACCGAGAGAGACCGGTTTGGACAGCAGGCTTACCCCTTCAAGGATTAAGTTGACAGGAATGAACGCCCAGTGATTGAACGGCTGCATGGTCAGTTCTTTAACGAACCCACCTACGCCTTTCATTTTGATGCTGTAGAAAATAATCAGGATGAACACGCCAAGCGCCATCGACAGGGTGATGTTCACGTCAGCAGACGGAACCACGCGCAGTGCAGGCAGGCCGAAAATGTGTTCGCCGATATAAGGAAGCAGGTCGATTGGCAGCAGGTCCATCAGGTTCATCAGGAAGACCCAGACGAACACGGTCAGCGCCAGCGGCGCGATAACCTTGCTCTTGCCATGGTACATGTCTTTGACGCTGCCATGGACGAAGCCGATGATCATTTCGATGAAGGTCTGGAATTTCCCTGGTACGCCGCTGGTCGCTTTCTTAGCAACGCTACGGAACATGGCCAGGAACAGCAGACCGAGAACCACCGAGAAGAACATGGAGTCAATGTTGAGCGTCCAGAAGGTGGCCGGGGGGTTGTGCGGATCCACCAGCGAGAAAGTACGCAGATCAATCTGAAGGTTGTTCAGATGGTGACCTATGTATTCCTGCGGCGTCATATTTTCTGAAGCCATGATGCCTTTTACCCTTTGTTGTTGATTACAGCTGGCGCCAGAACTTGTACCACCAGCACCAAAACCCACGTCACGATCAGTGGCAAAAATACCACTTTTAAAACGGCCAGCGCCACCGCCAGGAGGGCGAAGGTCAGCAACACCTTGAAGGCTTCACCGAAGGCGAAGGTCCAGGCCACACGGCCTTTTGCTGGTGTATGCGCCTGATGACGCCAGGCAAAAATCATAAACATCAGGTTTGGCAAAACCACTGCCAAACCGCCGCATACCGCGGAAATGCCCCAGAAGGGGTCTTTGAGGCTAAACAGCAGTCCACTTGCCATTACTGCCAGTAACTGAATAAACAGAAGCTTGCGAGCAACGTTTCGACTCAAGAGCGACACTGACATCACGTTTTTACTCCTGCTCCCTTTGAGGTATGTCGCGTGTCGTATAAAACGTCCTTTAAGACGAAGAGTCAAGCATCAAAAAGCGGACAAATTATACGGTGACGCCCCGTGATTTCAAACAATAAGTAGCAAAATAGTGAATAAATGTTTAATTATTTTCCAACGGACAACTTTCCGTGCATTTCAGCGTTCTGTGAGCGGTCATACAAAACTGCAAATAACGTGGAAACACGGCAATTAAAGCGTGCATTAGATCACATAATAAACATTTCAAGCGCCCTTTAATGAATCAAGGACATAAAACACTATTTTTCATGTTTTTGATATTCAAGATAAAAAGTGAGGACATTATCTAAAACAACCCCACATACAATAAAAACCTTTTATTGACATTTATAATAAAAATTTAACATCACGATGCTGATCATCGTTGTCGATTTTTAGCACCCTGATATTTTCAAAGTTGACTATTTTGTCAGTGAATCACTTACGCTAAGTTAACCGCAAGAAAAACCATAGTAAAAACATGGTTAAATGCAGCCCGATAATATCTGGAGGTGACCTTTATTTTTGTAACATTCATGGGCCACATTTTTTCCACATTTTTTGATAAAAATTAACTCGCTTTTGGCGTAATCACCACCAGGTGCCGCTCCCCTTCCAGCTGAGGAACATGCAGCTCAATGACCTCGGCTATGGCATACCCTTCCGGCAGGTTTTCCATTTCGTCTTTTTGCGCTAACCCTTTGAGCGCATAGAAGTGACCGTTCGCGGCCGGCAAATGATGGCACCAGCTCACCATATCATTAAGCGACGCGAAGGCGCGGCTTATCACGCCATCAAACGGCGGCTCGGCCGGGAAAGCTTCCACGCGGCTCTGCACCGGGGTGATGTTATCCAGCTTCAGTTCATGCTGCACCTGACGCAGGAAGCGCACGCGTTTGCCAAGGCTGTCCAGCAGGGTGAAATGCGACTCCGGGCGCACGATAGCCAACGGGATCCCCGGCAGCCCCGGTCCCGTACCGACATCGATAAAGCGCGAGCCCTGCAGATAAGGCGCGACGATGATGCTGTCGAGGATATGACGCACCAGCATCTCATTTGGATCGCGAACGGAGGTCAGGTTATAGGCTTTGTTCCACTTATCGAGCAGCCCGACGTAAGCCACCAGCTGATTTTTCTGGTGATCGGTGAGCGAAATACCCGCTTCATCCAGCAGACGAGAAAGTTTGTTGAGCACGGTAAGTACCTTCAAAAAATAATGAGCCCGGAGGCGCTAACGCTTACCGGGCCAGGAATGATAAAGGCGAACGCTGATTATGCAAGTGGGAAATCAGCGCGGCAGGCTGCCGCAATCAGGCGCTGCGACGCAGCATCCCCTGCTTTTTCAACCAAACCAGCAAAATAGAGATCGCCGCCGGGGTGATCCCGGAAATACGTGACGCCTGCCCTATCGACGACGGTTTATGGTCGTTTAGTTTAGCGATCACTTCATTAGACAGTCCGGTGACCTGACGGTAGTCGAGTGTCGCCGGTAACAAGGTATTCTCGTTGCGCTGCTGTTTCTCGATCTCATCCTGCTGGCGCGCGATATAGCCTTCATACTTCACCTGGATCTCAACCTGCTCAGCCGCCTGCCGATCTTCCAGCCCCGGCGCGAACGGCGAGAGCTGAACCAGCTGCTCGTAGGTCATTTCCGGGCGACGCAGCAGATCTTCACCGCTGGCTTCGCGCGACAGCGGCGCGGTCAGGTGAGCGTTCACTTCGGTAGCGCTCTCAGCCTGCGGGTTCACCCAGGTCGATTTCAGGCGCTGGCGTTCGCGCTCAATGCTTTCCAGCTTCTCGTTGTAACGCGCCCAGCGTTCATCATCCACCAGACCCAGCTCACGCCCCTGCTCAGTCAGACGCAGGTCGGCGTTGTCTTCGCGCAGCATCAGACGATATTCAGCACGAGAGGTAAACATGCGGTACGGTTCTTTGGTACCCAGAGTACACAGGTCATCCACCAGCACGCCGAGGTAGGCCTGATCGCGACGCGGCGCCCAGCCCTCTTTTTCCGCCGAGAAGCGAGCAGCGTTAAGACCGGCCAGCAGACCCTGAGCCGCCGCTTCTTCATAACCGGTAGTGCCGTTGATCTGACCGGCGAAGAACAGACCCTGAATGAATTTGCTCTCGAGC
The DNA here is from genome assembly GCF_040064755.1 of Klebsiella sp. GB_Kp056. Taxonomy (NCBI): domain Bacteria; kingdom Pseudomonadati; phylum Pseudomonadota; class Gammaproteobacteria; order Enterobacterales; family Enterobacteriaceae; genus Klebsiella; species Klebsiella sp. GB_Kp056. Next base: position 81,588 of record NZ_JBEAJA010000073.1, read on the forward strand.
GTCGGTTTCAGATCGCGCGGGTCGAAGAAGTCGTACTCAATAGCGTAGCCAGGACGGACGATCCGCGCATTTTCCATCCCCTGCATGGAGCGGACGATTTGCATTTGCACATCGAACGGCAGGCTGGTGGAGATGCCGTTCGGATAAATTTCGTTTGAGGTCAGGCCTTCCGGTTCGAGGAAGATCTGATGCTGGTTGCGATCGGCAAAGCGCATGACTTTGTCTTCGATCGACGGGCAGTAGCGTGGACCGATCCCTTCGATCACCCCGGCGTACATGGGGCTGCGATCGAGGTTATTGCGGATCACGTCATGGGTTTTCTCGTTAGTGTGGGTGATGTAGCACGGCACCTGACGCGGATGCTGATCGGCAGATCCCATAAACGAGAAGACCGGCATCGGGTTATCGCCATGCTGTTGAGCCAACACGCTGAAATCGATGGTGCGCGCGTCAATGCGCGGCGGGGTCCCGGTTTTCAGTCGGCTTACGCGCAGCGGCAGTTCACGCAGACGACGAGACAGCGGGATCGACGGCGGATCGCCGGCGCGTCCGCCGCTGTAGTTATCCAGACCAATATGGATTTTGCCGTCAAGGAAGGTTCCGACGGTCAGCACCACCGCTTTGGCACGGAATTTGAGGCCCATCTGGGTGACTGCGCCTACGACGCGATCGTTTTCGACAATCAGATCTTCCACTGCCTGCTGGAAGATCATCAAATTCGGCTGGTTCTCCAGCGCAGTGCGTACCGCCTGACGGTACAGCACGCGGTCAGCCTGGGCGCGAGTGGCGCGTACCGCGGGGCCTTTGCTGGCGTTTAGTATCCTAAACTGGATGCCTGCCTGATCGATCGCTTTGGCCATCAGGCCGCCGAGCGCGTCCACTTCTTTTACCAGGTGTCCTTTCCCAATGCCGCCAATCGCCGGGTTGCAGCTCATCTGCCCCAGCGTGTCGATATTGTGTGTCAAAAGCAGGGTCTGTTGACCCATACGCGCTGCGGCCATTGCGGCCTCAGTGCCTGCGTGACCCCCGCCAATGATAATGACGTCAAAAGGATCCTGATAAAACATGGTGGTCTGCCTCGCATAACGCGGTTTGAAAATGGATTGAAGCCCGGGCCGTGGATTCTACTCGGCTTTGGTCTTTTGAGAAAGACTCCGGGATCCTGAGTATTAAAAAGAAGATCTTTATATAGAGATCTGTTCTATTGTGATCTCTTATTAGGATCGACTCTCTTTGTGGATAAGTCGGATCCGCGAAGTAAGATCAAAAGCTTAAGAAGGATCACTATCTGTGAATGATCGGTGATCCTGGTCCGTATAAGCTGGGATCAGAATGAAGGGTTATGCACAGCTCAAAAAGCGTACTGCGGTTATTCTTTGGATAACTACCGGTTGATCCAAGCTTTTAAGCATGGTTATCCACAGAAGAACGGACGATCTTTACAAATCTCAGAGCAAATTTTTCCAGGATCCCAGCCAAATTTCCGCCGGATCCTCGGGAATTTCATGTTCCAGCACGTTGATCTTCAGGGTCTCGCCGATCTGTTTTGCCCCGCAGGCCTTCAGCGCCGCTTCTAATTTATCGATCGCGCCGCAAAAAGTGTCGTATTCGCGGCTGCCGATCCCGATGGCGCCAAAGCGCACGGCGGAAAGATCGGCCTGCTGCGCCAGCAGCGCGTCATAGAAGGGAACCAGGTTGTCGGGAATGTCGCCGGCGCCATGGGTGGAAGAGATAACTAACCAGATCCCCTGCGCCTGCAGATCGTCCACCAGCGGGCCGTGCTGGATTTCAGTGCTGTAGCCTGCTTCTTCCAGCTTTTCCGCCAGATGCTCCGCTACGTATTCCGCACTGCCCAGGGTGCTGCCGCTGATAAGTGTAATGTCTGCCATAGATCGCCGATCGCCCGCTCAACTGTTCAGAGTGGCGTATTGTACGCTGTGAGCGAGCTGGGATCTACCTGTGGAAAAATGTGGGATTAAAAAAACGATCAGGGCTTAATGGTGCGCATGATCGGGTTCTGCAGCACGATCAGGGTCTCGGTGGACTGAATTTCATCAATTGTTTGGATCTTGTTGATAAGTACCTGCTGCAGGGCATCGATGGATTTACACATCACCTTAATAAAGATGCTGTAGTGGCCGGTGGTGTAGTAAGCCTCGGTGACCTCCTCCAGGCTTTCCAGGCGGGCGAGGGCGGAGGGATAGTCTTTGGCGCTTTTGAGAATAATGCCGATGAAGCAGCCGACGTCATAGCCCAGCTGTTTGGGGCTGACGTCAATGCGCGCGCCGGTAATGATGCCCGCCTGTTTCATCTTTTCGACGCGTACATGAATAGTGCCGGGGCTGACGCTGAACTGTTTGGCCAGTTCGGCATAGGCGGTACGGGCGTTGGCCATTAGCGCATCGAGAATGCCGCGGTCCAGATTGTCGATCTGATAATTTTCCATATCTTTTTCTTATGAAGTTTGAGGGTTCTTACTATTTTAGCGCCATATTTTGATGGATTAAAAGTCGATGAGCCTTTTTATTGATTGATTATTGTATTGGTGGCCTGTTTTGTTGCTTAATCAATGGCAACAGGACGCAGGAGTCATAAAAATGAAAACCGCATATATCGCAAAACAACGCCAGATCAGTTTCGTTAAATCCCACTTTTCCCGTCAGCTGGAAGAGAAGCTTGGCCTGATTGAAGTCCAGGCGCCAATCTTAAGCCGCGTGGGCGATGGGACGCAGGATAACTTGTCCGGCTGTGAGAAAGCGGTTCAGGTGAAAGTGAAAACACTGCCCGACGCCCAGTTCGAAGTGGTTCATTCGCTGGCGAAGTGGAAGCGTCAAACCCTGGGACAACACGACTTCAGCGCGGGCGAAGGGCTGTACACGCACATGAAGGCCCTTCGCCCCGATGAAGACCGTCTGACGCCGATCCATTCCGTCTATGTCGACCAGTGGGACTGGGAGCGGGTGATGGGGGATGAAGAGCGCCACGTCGGCACGCTGAAGGCGACCGTCGAAGCGATTTACGCCGGGATCAAAGCCACCGAGCTGGCGGTCAGCCAGGAATTTGGCCTGACGCCGTTCCTGCCGGAACAGATCCACTTTGTTCACAGCCAGGCGCTGCTGAGTCGCTATCCGGATCTTGATGCCAAGGGCCGCGAGCGAGCGATTGCCAAAGAGCTGGGCGCCGTCTTCTTAATCGGCATCGGCGGCAAACTCTCTGATGGCAAGCGCCATGATGTACGTGCGCCGGACTATGATGACTGGAGCACTGAGGTTTCTGAAGGCTTTGCCGGACTGAACGGCGATATCCTGGTGTGGAACCCCGTGCTGGAAGATGCGTTCGAGATCTCCTCAATGGGGATCCGCGTTGACGCCGCGGCGCTGAAACGCCAGCTGGCGCTGACCGGCGATGAAGATCGCCTGAAACTGGAGTGGCACCAGGCGCTGCTGCGCGGCGAGATGCCGCAGACTATCGGCGGCGGCATTGGCCAGTCTCGGCTGACGATGCTGTTGCTGCAGCTCGACCATATCGGCCAGGTGCAGTGCGGCGTATGGCCGGCACAGGTTCGCGAAAGCGTTTCCGCGCTGCTGTAACGATTAGCGCCGCCAGCGTCGCAGCAGGCGGCTACGCAACCCGGTATCAAAGCGCCAGATATGATCGAAGATGCGCATGATGCCGGGTTTGCCGTGTACCGACATCGCCACCGCGTGAAAACGGTGCTGATGCTTTCGCTGTAACTCCCCCACCTGAGCAATCACCTCATCCGGCAACCGCTGGGCAATAAAGTCGGAGATCACCACGGCATCCGCATCCACCCACTGCGGGTTTTGCAGACGTTCAATAATGGCGCGAAAACAGCTGGCCAGATCGGTGCCGCCGCGAAAGCGCTGGCTCAGAAAGCGGATCGCCTGCTCCAGGCCGCCCTCGCAGGTCAGTTCGTAGTGCACCACTTCGCTGGAGAACAGCATAATAAAGCAGCGGCGGTTATCCGCTAGCGCGACGCGCATCAGGGCCAGACAAAAGGCTTTGGCGCACTGCTCGTTAAAACCGCCCATTGATCCTGACGTATCGACGCAGACAATAAAGGGCCCGCGCGGCTGTTCATCAAAATCTTGCCGCGTCACCGGGCGTTCGGTGATTTTTTCTCGCCAGGCGTCGCCGTGCAGCCGGTAGGTCAGGAGCTGTTTCTCCACCAGCTTGCGATAAAATTCAAACTCCAGCTCCGTGATGCCGAGCGTCGCCAGCTCCGGCGGCAGCAGGCGCAGAATGTCATCGCTCTGCTGGAGGCCGTCGACCTGTTCCGGCACCGTCGCTGGCTCGCGCACCAGGCTACGGAAGGTCTCCATCGGCGCGTCTTTCTTCGGCACGGATTTCGCTTCCCGTGAGCGCCCCAGCTGTTCCGCCAGCTGCAGCAGCTCCGGCTGCTGGTTAAGAAAATCGCCATAGCGCACGATCAGCTGATAGTCGCCACGTTTGAGTTCGCCGGCGCTCATATCCCACAGGCGTCCGGCGGCGGTGTCATTCTCAGCCAGCACCGGATCGAGCTGACCGCTGAGCGTCATTCGTTCCTGGACCTCGCTGAGCAACTGATCGCGCTCCTCATCCAGCAGCTGCTGGTTAAGGCTGGTGGCTTGCACCACCAGGCTCAGGCGCCAGCGCTGTAAAAACAGCGTATGCAGCGCCGGGGTAAAGGTCGCATTGTCGTCCACCAGCTTCTGCGCCTGGGCGGCAAAAGGGGACTGGAGCTGGTGTAGCTTGCCGAGGATCTGCGGCAGCTGGACGATAAACTGCGAGGTAGAGAGCAACTGAGCCTGCTGATAGGTTTGCACCTCGGCGTCCAGATCCGGCGGGACGTTAACCTCTTTTAAGCGGGCGCGAACGGCTTCCCGCCAGCGCGGAATATCCGCCGCGATGATGTTTTTCAGGCGGGGAAATTTCTCAAAGAAAACCGCCAGCTGCGGAGAGGCCAGCAGCGCCAGCAGCATCTCCTCGATCATTCCCTCTTCGCTGACTGCCAGCATGACATTCAGCATATCGAGCGTCATGGCTGCTTCGCCTGTTTAATCTGCGCGCCGACGTCCTGCAGGCTGGCTTCGATTCTTCCCAGCCACTCGACCGGGATAAACAGGCACTTCTGCTGCTCGCTGAAGCGGTTATGTTGCTGGTGCCACTCATCGTCCAGCGCCTCCAGCTGCTGGCTAATTTCCGCCGGCATGTTTTCCTGCGACGCGCTGCCGGGCAGCGAGAGGCGTGAGCCCTGCAGGCTGACGTCGCGAACAACCAGATGCTGGCTGGTGTCGACATCCATATTGAGCAGTTGGGCAAAGCCGATCCCGTTGAGCTTGCCGCGGATCTCGCCGCCCTTTTCCAGCCAGCTGGCTAACGCCTCGCGCTCAAAAGTAATGTGGATCACTTCCATATCGTGGAGTTTGAGCGGCTGCTGCAGCAGCAGGGTCAGGGTGGTCCCCTGGATCTCCGCCGGCAGCTCATAGTGCGGCTTGCGGCTAAACATGCCGCCAAGGCGGGTGACCTTTAGCGCCGTTTTGTCACTTTGCTGCTGTTGGATCTGAATGCGTCGCTGCACAATCGCCCCGAGCCGCGTCAGCATCGCCTGCTGCTGCCAGGCGTGGCAGGTCATCAGCGTTTCCAGCTGCTGCGACATCAGGTTCATGCTCTCGACGTTGTGCCACAGACAATCTTTCAGCAGGATAAGATCTATCGGCGCGATGCTGTCGCGGCCGCTGAAGAAGGCGCTGGCCTGCAGCAGGCGAATAGCCTTTTTCCAGCGGCGATCCGAAACGTATGGCGCGTTTGGCAGGGCATCCAGCTGCTGGCGCAGCTGGAATATCAGCTCAAACACCGCGTCCGGCAGTTTGATATTGCCGATCTGCTGCTGCCATTGCGTAAACTCTTCATCGCTAACCTGCAGCGCGCTGGGCACCGGATTGCTGTTTTCATCCTGCTGGCTGACCAGCATCGAACGGAAATTACCTTTATCCTGTACTTTATCGAGCCACAGACGGATCAGCATGCGGTCATACAGCGCTTCCAGGCTGCTGTCGGCTTCGGGCAGTTCGTTCGAGGCGGCCACCAGCAGGCGCATCGGGATTTTCTCTTCGTGAGCGCCGTTGCGGAAGTGACGTTCGTTAATCGCCGTCAGCAGGGTGTTGAGGATAGCCGGACCCGCTTTCCATATTTCATCGAGGAACACGATTTCTGCTTCCGGCAGGTAGCCGGCGGTTAAACGCTCGTAGCGGCCTTCATCTTTCAGCGCCTGAATGGACAGCGGGCCAAAAACCTCTTCCGGGGTGGAAAAGCGGGTCATCAGGTATTCAAAAGCGCGCGCCTGCTGGAAGGCGAACTTGAGGCGGCGGGCAATCAGGCTTTTGGCGATCCCCGGCGGACCGAGCAAAAATACGCTCTCGCCGCTGAGCGCCGCCAGCAGGCACAGGCGTATCGCGTGGCTGCGTTCAAAGAGTCCTTTTTCGAGTGCCGCGCTGAGTCGGGAAATTCTTTCAGCCAGTAAATGTGTTTGAGCCATAATTGAGTTGCGTGCTTTGTCATGTATCGTTATTGGGACGAGTATAGATGTTAGAGCAGGGGCGGTAATAGCCTGAAGAATCGATTTATTTTTTTTGAGCCAGGTTAATATGGTGTCTGTTAGGGGTACGATTTCACAAATAATCGTGCATACTGTGCGCTTTTTGTGGGCCAAGGGACTAGGCACACATTTGTTTTATAAACGAAAAGACTAGTCTATGAGCACTGATAATAAACAATCGTTGCCGGCGTTAACGCTGGCGGCCATCGGCGTGGTGTACGGTGATATCGGTACCAGTCCACTGTATACCCTGCGTGAATGCCTGTCAGGTCAGTTTGGCTTTGGCGTTGAGCGCGATGCCGTATTTGGCTTTTTGTCGCTGATTTTCTGGCTGTTAATCTTTACCGTATCGATAAAATACATCACCTTCGTGATGCGGGCGGATAACGCCGGGGAAGGCGGGATCTTAACGCTGATGTCGCTGGCCGGACGCAATACCTCGGCGCGGATGACCTCTGTGCTGGTGATCCTCGGCCTGATCGGCGGCAGTTTCTTCTATGGCGAAGTGGTGATTACCCCGGCGATTTCGGTGATGTCGGCGATAGAGGGGTTAGAAATTATCGCTCCGCAGCTCGATAGCTGGATTGTGCCGATCTCCATTATCGTGCTTACCCTGCTGTTTCTGATCCAGAAGCACGGGACCGGGATGGTCGGCAAGCTGTTTGCGCCGATTATGCTGATCTGGTTCTTGCTGCTGGCGGTGCTTGGCGCGCGAAGCATTTACGCTAACCCGGAAGTTCTGCAGGCGCTAAACCCCTACTGGGCGGTGCACTTCTTCCTGCAGTACAAAACGGTTTCCTTTATTGCGCTTGGCGCGGTGGTGCTGTCGATTACCGGGGTGGAAGCGCTGTACGCCGATATGGGGCACTTCGGCAAACTGCCGATCCGTGTCGCCTGGTTCTCCGTCGTGCTGCCTTCGCTGGTGCTGAACTATTTTGGCCAGGGGGCATTGCTGCTTAAGCATCCGGAAGCGATTAAAAACCCGTTCTTCCTGCTGGCGCCGGAGTGGGCGCTGATCCCGATGCTGATTATCGCCACACTGGCGACGGTTATCGCCTCGCAGGCGGTGATCTCCGGGGTCTTCTCCTTAACCCGTCAGGCGGTGCGTCTGGGCTATCTGTCGCCGATGCGCATCATCCACACCTCGGAAATGGAGTCCGGCCAGATCTATATCCCGTTCATTAACTGGCTGCTGTATGTCTCGGTAGTGATCGTCATCGTCAGCTTCGAACATTCGTCTAACCTGGCGGCGGCGTACGGTATCGCGGTCACGGGGACCATGGTGCTGACCTCCATCCTGTCGGCAACGGTGGCGCGCAAAAACTGGCACTGGAATAAACTGTTCGTTGGGCTGATGCTGGTGGCCTTCCTGTGCATTGATGTTCCGCTGTTCTCGGCGAACCTCGATAAGATTGTCTCCGGCGGCTGGCTGCCGTTGTCCCTGGGTCTGGTGATGTTTACGGTGATGACTACCTGGAAGAGCGAGCGTTTCCGCCTGCTGCGTCGAATGCACGAGCACGGCAACTCGCTGGAAGCGATGATCTCTTCGCTGGAGAAATCGCCGCCGGTGCGCGTGCCGGGTACTGCGGTGTATATGTCCCGCGCCCTGAACGTGATCCCGTTTGCCCTGCTGCATAACCTGAAGCACAACAAGGTGCTGCATGAGCGAGTGATCCTCCTGACCCTGCGCACCGAAGACGCGCCTTACGTGCATAACGTTCGCCGGGTGCAGATTGAGCAGCTTTCGCCCTCGTTCTGGCGGGTGGTGGCCAGCTACGGCTGGCGGGAAACGCCAAATGTCGAAGAGGTGTTCCATCGCTGTGGCCTGGAAGGACTCAGCTGCCGGATGATGGAGACCTCGTTCTTTATGTCCCATGAGTCGCTGATTATCGGCAAACGGCCGTGGTATCTGCGCCTGCGCGGCAAGCTTTATCTGCTGCTGCAGCGTAACGCCCTGCGCGCGCCGGATCAGTTTGAAATCCCGCCAAACCGGGTTATCGAGCTCGGTACTCAGGTCGAAATCTGATGTCAAAAAGCCCTTCCGTTGCGAAGGGCTTTTTGTTTCTCACTCCGGCTGTTATCTCCTGTCGCTGTCTCGCGAAACGTTTCGATAGCGATCACATTTCTCTCTTCTGGTGATGGTTTTCTGCTCACGCATTGATAATAATTATTTTAGCGAAACGTTTCGCTAGTGGAGCAAAAGAGAAAAAATGAAAAAAGGCACCGTACTTAACGCTGATATTTCCGCGGTTATCTCCCGCCTGGGCCACACCGATACACTGGTGGTCTGCGATGCCGGATTACCGGTTCCCCGCAGCAGCGCGCGCATCGATATGGCGTTGACCCAGGGCGTACCTTCATTTATGCAGGTTCTGGAAGTGGTGACGACGGAAATGCAGGTTGAAGCGGCTGTCATCGCGGAGGAAATTAAGACGCATAATCCGCAGCTCCACGCGACGTTGCTCAACCATCTTGAGCAGCTGCAGCAGCACCAGGGAAACACCATTGAAATTCGTTACACCAGTCATGAGCAGTTCAAAAAACAAACCGCAGACAGTCAGGCGGTAATTCGCAGCGGGGAGTGTTCCCCGTTTGCGAATATCATTCTCTGTGCCGGCGTCACCTTCTGAGATCGCCGTCATGGAAGCCTTATTGCAACTGAAAGGGATCGATAAAGCGTTCCCTGGCGTCAAGGCGCTCTCCGGCGCCTCGCTGAATGTCTACCCTGGCCGGGTGATGGCGCTGGTGGGTGAGAACGGCGCCGGTAAATCCACCATGATGAAAGTGCTGACCGGGATCTATACCCGTGATGCTGGCGCTTTATTGTGGCTGGGCAAAGAGACCACCTTTAGCGGCCCAAAATCTTCCCAGGAAGCCGGGATCGGCATTATCCATCAGGAGCTGAACCTGATCCCGCAGTTGACGATCGCCGAGAACATCTTCCTCGGCCGCGAATTCGTTAACCGCTTTGGCAAAATCGACTGGAAGCGGATGTATGCCGAAGCCGACAAGCTGCTGGCGAAGCTGAATCTCCGTTTTACCAGCCAGAAGCTGGTGGGCGATCTGTCGATTGGCGATCAGCAAATGGTGGAGATCGCCAAAGTGCTGAGCTTCGAGTCGAAGGTCATCATTATGGATGAACCGACCGACGCGCTGACCGATACCGAAACCGAATCGCTGTTCCGTGTGATCCGCGAACTGAAATCGCAGGGGCGCGGCATCGTCTACATCTCCCACCGCATGAAAGAGATCTTCGAGATTTGCGACGACGTGACCGTGTTCCGCGACGGGCAGTTTATTGCCGAACGCGAGGTCTCCTCTCTGGATGAAGACCGTCTGATTGAAATGATGGTTGGCCGGAAGCTGGAAGATCAGTATCCGCATCTGGCTAAGGCGCCGGGCGCGGTGCGCCTGAAAGTCGATAATCTCTGCGGCCCGGGCGTGGAAAACGTGACCTTTACCCTGCGCCAGGGGGAAATCCTCGGCGTCGCCGGACTGATGGGCGCCGGGCGGACCGAGCTGATGAAAGTGTTGTATGGCGCGCTGCCGCGCAGCAGCGGCTCCGTGACGCTCGACGGTCACGAAGTGGTGACCCGTTCGCCGCAGGATGGTCTGGCGAACGGCATTGTCTATATCTCCGAAGACCGTAAGCGTGACGGCTTAGTGCTCGGGATGTCGGTAAAAGAAAACATGTCCCTGACCGCTCTGCGCTACTTCAGCCGGACGGGAGGGAGTCTCAAGCATAAAGATGAACAGCAGGCGGTCAGTGATTTCATCCGGCTGTTTAACGTGAAAACGCCGTCCATGGAGCAGGCGATCGGCCTGCTCTCCGGCGGCAACCAGCAAAAGGTCGCCATCGCCCGCGGGCTGATGACCCGACCGAAGGTCCTGATCCTCGATGAGCCGACCCGTGGCGTCGACGTTGGGGCGAAGAAAGAGATCTACCAGCTCATCAATCAGTTCAAAGCCGATGGCCTGAGTATCATTCTGGTCTCCTCCGAGATGCCGGAAGTGTTGGGCATGAGCGATCGCATCATAGTGATGCATGAAGGGCATCTCGGCGGTGAATTCACACGCGAGCAGGCCACCCAGGAAGTATTGATGGCTGCCGCTGTGGGCAAGCTTAACCGTGTGAATCAGGAGTAAGAAAGATGACAACCCAGGCTGTTTCTGGTCGCCGTTATTTCACGAAAGCGTGGCTGATGGAGCAAAAATCGCTCATTGCCCTGCTGGTGCTGATCGCGGTGGTATCGACCATGAGCCCCAACTTTTTTACCGTCAATAACCTGTTCAATATTCTGCAGCAGACCTCCGTTAACGCCATTATGGCGGTAGGGATGACGCTGGTCATACTGACCTCGGGGATCGACCTGTCCGTCGGTTCCCTGTTGGCGCTCACCGGCGCGGTGGCGGCGTCGATCGTTGGCATTGAAGTGAATGCGCTGGTGGCGGTCGCTGCTGCCCTCGCATTAGGTGCGGCGATCGGCGCAGTCACCGGGGTGATTGTGGCGAAAGGCCGCGTGCAGGCTTTCATCGCCACCCTGGTGATGATGCTGCTGCTGCGCGGCGTGACCATGGTGTACACCAACGGCAGCCCGATCAATACCGGCTTTAGCGATAATGCCGATCTGTTCGGCTGGTTTGGTATCGGGCGTCCGCTGGGGATCCCGACGCCGGTATGGATCATGGCGATTGTCTTCCTGGCGGCCTGGTACATGCTGCACCATACTCGCCTGGGTCGTTATATCTACGCCCTTGGCGGTAATGAGGCGGCGACGCGCCTGTCCGGGATTAGCGTCAATAAAGTCAAAATTATCGTCTACGCGTTGTGCGGGATGCTGGCGTCGCTGGCCGGGATTATCGAAGTGGCGCGCCTCTCCTCCGCGCAGCCGACGGCCGGGACAGGCTATGAGCTGGACGCCATTGCGGCAGTCGTGCTCGGCGGCACCAGCCTGGCGGGCGGCAAAGGACGCATTGTCGGCACGCTGATTGGCGCGCTGATCCTTGGCTTCCTGAATAATGGTTTGAACCTTTTAGGCGTTTCTTCCTATTACCAGATGATCGTTAAAGCGGTGGTGATTTTGCTGGCGGTACTGGTAGATAACAAAAAGCAGTAACTGAGAACTCTACAGGACATCTTAACTATGAATATGAAAAAACTGGCGACCCTGGTCTCTGCTGTTGCGCTAAGTGCGACCGTTAGCGCGAACGCGATGGCCAAAGACACCATCGCTCTGGTTATCTCTACCCTCAACAATCCCTTCTTCGTGTCGCTGAAAGACGGCGCGCAAAAAGAAGCTGACAAACTGGGCTACAACCTGGTGGTGCTCGATTCCCAGAACAACCCGGCGAAAGAGCTGGCTAACGTTCAGGATTTAACGGTGCGCGGCGCGAAGCTGTTGCTGATCAACCCAACCGACTCTGATGCCGTCGGCAATGCCGTGAAGATGGCGAACCAGGCGAAAATCCCGGTCATCACCCTCGACCGTCAGGCGACAAAAGGCGATGTCGTGAGCCACATCGCCTCTGACAACGTGCAGGGCGGAAAAATGGCGGGTGATTACATTGCGAAAAAGCTGGGTGAAAGTGCGAAAGTCATTGAGCTGCAGGGCATTGCCGGGACTTCCGCGGCGCGCGAGCGCGGCGAAGGCTTCAAACAGGCCGTGGCGGCGCACAAGTTCAACGTTCTGGCCAGCCAGCCGGCCGATTTCGACCGTACCAAAGGGCTGAACGTGATGCAGAACCTGCTGACCGCCCATCCTGACGTCCAGGCGGTGTTCGCGCAGAATGATGAAATGGCGCTCGGGGCTCTGCGCGCGCTGCAGACCGCAGGCAAGTCCGATGTGATGGTGGTTGGATTTGACGGCACTCCGGATGGCGAAAAAGCAGTAAACAGTGGCAAACTGGCGGCGACCGTCGCACAGTTGCCGGAGCAGATCGGCGCGAAAGGCGTTGAGACTGCTGATAAGGTACTGAAGGGCGAAAAAGTGGAAGCTAACTACCCGGTTGAGCTGAAGCTGGTCGTTAAGCAGTAATATGCGATTCGGACTGGCAACGGTCCGAGGGACAATATAAAAAAAGAAAAGCAGGGCATGCGCCACCGGATCCCGGTGGCGCGCTTTCCCGGGAACAGAAACGATGAAAACTGCAGGCAAACTTGTCGTCCTTGGCAGCATCAATGCCGATCACATTCTCAACCTTGACGCTTTCCCGACGCCGGGTGAAACCGTCACCGGCAACCACTACCAGCTGGCGTTCGGTGGTAAAGGGGCCAACCAGGCGGTGGCCGCCGGGCGCAGCGGGGCGGATATCGCGTTTATCGCCTGCACCGGCGATGACGACATCGGTGAACGCATCCGTCGCCAGCTGGCGAGCGATAAAATCGATGTGGCGCCTGTGCGCGCGGTCGCCGGGGAAGCAACCGGCGTGGCGTTAATCTTCGTTAACGCCGAAGGTGAGAATGTCATCGGTATTCATGCCGGCGCCAATGCGGCCTTATCCGTCGCTCAGGTAGAGGCGGAAAAAGAGCGGATCGCCAGCGCGCAGGCGTTGTTGATGCAGCTCGAATCACCGCTGGAGAGCGTGCTGGCGGCGGCGAAAATCGCCCATCACCATCAGACCACCGTGGTGCTTAATCCCGCGCCAGCGCGTGAACTGTCCGATGAACTGCTGGCGCTGGTGGATATCATTACCCCCAACGAAACCGAAGCGGAAAAGCTGACGGGGATTCGCGTTGAGAGTGACGAGGATGCGGCAAAAGCCGCCGACGTGCTGCATGCCAAAGGCATTGGTACGGTAATGATCACCCTCGGCAGTCGCGGCGTCTGGCTCAGTGCCGAAGGCGAAAGCCGCCGGATCCCAGGGTTTCGCGTGCAGGCTATTGATACTATCGCGGCCGGCGACACTTTCAACGGCGCGCTGGTGACCGCGCTGCTGGAAGGGACCGCCCTGCCGGAGGCGATCCGCTTTGCGCATGCCGCGGCGGCGATTGCCGTGACTCGCAAAGGCGCGCAGCCTTCCGTGCCGTGGCGCACAGAGATTGATGAATTTTTAGCGCAACAGGGGTAATGCTTGGCTACGATGAAAGATGTGGCCCGCGTCGCGGGCGTTTCCACATCGACGGTGTCACACGTCATCAATAAGGACCGCTTTGTCAGCGAGGCGATTACCGCCAAAGTAGACGCCGCGATCAAAAGCCTCAACTACGCCCCCTCGGCGCTGGCGCGTAGCCTCAAGCTGAATCAAACCCGCACCATCGGCATGCTGATCACCGCCAGTACCAATCCGTTTTATTCCGAGCTGGTGCGGGGCGTGGAGCGCAGCTGCTTTGAGCGGGGTTATAGTCTCGTACTCTGTAATACGGAAGGTGATGAGCAGCGAATGAATCGTAATCTGGAGACGTTAATGCAAAAACGCGTCGATGGATTACTGCTGCTGTGCACTGAGACCCACCAACCCTCCCCGGAAATTATGCAGCGCTATCCGTCGGTTCCGACGGTCATGATGGACTGGGCGCCGTTTGATGGCGATAGCGATCTGATTCAGGATAACTCGCTGCTCGGTGGCGATATGGCGACCCAGTATCTGATCGATCAAGGGTATTCACACATTGCCTGCATTGCCGGCCCGCTGGATAAAACCCCGGCGCGTCTGCGCCTTGAAGGTTACCATGCCGCGATGGCGCGCTGCGGTCTGCCCGTAGCCGAGGGATACGTGGTGACCAGTGATTTTGAGTTTGGCGGCGGATTTAGCGCGATGCAGCAGCTGCTGGCGTTGCCGCAGCGGCCGCAGGCGGTGTTTGTCGGTAACGATGCCATGGCGGTTGGCGCTTATCAGGCGTTATACCAGGCCGGGTTGCAGATCCCGCAGGATATGGCGCTGGTGGGTTACGATGATATTGAACTGGCTCGCTATATGACGCCGCCGTTAACCACCATTCACCAGCCGAAAGATGAGCTGGGGGAACTGGCCATCGACGTGCTGATCCATCGCATGGCCGACCCGCAGCAAAAACAGCAGCGCGTACAGTTAACCCCGGAGCTGGTGGTCCGCGGCTCCGCTTAGCGTTTGTGCCGCTCGCTAATCAGGTTGCGGCCATCCTTCGCTCTCAACAGCATAAACATCAGCGCCGACACGATGGTTATCACGCCCATGGTAATAAAGGTGTAGTGAAACTGCTCTACGGTGCTGGCGCTGTCAAAACCTTCATAGAAGCGCAGCACCGCAGCGCTGATGGCCACTCCGAGACTGATGGAAAGCTGCTGGGTGACTGCCAGCAGGCTATTGCCGCTGCTGGCATTGTCATCCGTCAGATCGGCCAGGGTAATGGTATTCATGGCGGTAAACTGCGTGGACATCGCCATCCCCAGCACGAACAGCGGCAGAAGCAGCATCCACAGCGGCATTTCTGGCGACTGCAGCGAGAACTGGGCAATCATAAGGCCAATAAACACGGTGATCCCCACCAGGGTCTTACGATAGCCAAACCAGCGCAGCACCTGGGTAACGGTAGATTTCGCAATAATCGAGCCGATAGCGGTGGGGGCGATCATACAGCCGGCGATAATGGCCGGATAGCCAAAGCCAACCTGCAGCATGAGCGGCATCAGAAAAGGTACGCAGCCGGTACCCAACCGCGTGGCAAGGTTGCCGGCAATGCCGACCGAGAACGTATGGGTCTTAAATAAAGAGAGCGAGATCAGCGGCGCAGGATGGCGGCGCGCGTGACGGACATAGGCCAGGAGCAGTATCAGACTGACGGCGATCACCGCCAGCGCCAGCCATGTCGCCACGATTTTTTCGCCAAACAGTTCAATACCGCTGGAAAATAACACCAGGCTTAAGCCAAATAACAGAAAACCGGTTATATCGAAGCGTCGGCGCGGCGTTGTGAAATTTGGCATATATTTACGGGCATACAGAATGCCGATCACGCCGATGGGAATGTTTATCAGGAAAATCCAATGCCAGCTGGCCCAGGTCACAAATACCCCGCCGAGAACCGGGCCCAGAATCGGTCCTACCAGTCCCGGCATGGTGACAAAGTTCAGTACCGGCAGCAGTTCGCTGCGCGGATAGGCGCGCAGGAGGGCTAGCCTCGCCACCGGCATCATCATCGCCCCGCCGACCCCCTGAATAACGCGAAAAATGACCAGCTCCGTTAATGAACTCGAGAGCGCGCAGGCGAGGGAGCCGAGAGTAAACAGGCTAACGGCGATGATAAAGACCCGGCGCGTGCCGAAGCGATCGGCCAGCCAGCCGCTGACCGGGATCAACATCGCCACCGTCAGCGTATAGCTGATGATGGCCGACTGCATTGCTAAGGGGGAACGGTTCAGGCTGTGGGCGATAGCCGGGAGGGCGGTGTTAAGAATGGTGGCATCCAGCGCCTGCATAAAGAAGGCCATCGCCGCGATCCACGGCAGGCCAGCCATGCTGCGCCCTTTTTTTCCGCTCATGCCAAATCCTTGTTATTGATTTACGTGGTGTGGGGCGTTCAGCAGCGCCTGGCAGGCGAGCAAGGCACCTGGCGCATCGCTATTGAGAATGGCATCGACGATCGCCTGGTGGAGATCGAGCTTCACGACTTCATTTTGCGTAATCGACGTGAAGTAGGTGTGGTAGACGGAATGAAATAAAGAAGCGAATGAGCTGAGGAAAGGATTGCCGCTCATTTCATAGATATGTTCATGCCAGGCCATATCGACGTCTATCCAGCGATCGCGCTGAAAATGACGTTTCAGGGCAATCATCTCTTCCATAAGGGTATTGAGCTGCGCTTTCTGTTCCGCGGTGCCGTGGGCGGCGGCGAGGAAACAGGCCTGTGGCTCCAGGCTGCTGCGCATGACGAGAAAGTGGCTCACCACCTCTTCGAAGTTATCTTCCGTGAGCCACCAGGAGAGTAGTTCCTTATCCAGGAAGTTCCAGCTGCTGCGCGGCATTACCCGGGTGCCAATGCGAGGGCGGGGCAGCAGCATGCCTTTTGCAGTCAGCGTCTTCACCGCTTCGCGGACGGCGGTACGACTCACGCCGAACTGCTCCCCTAACTCCATTTCGCCGGGAAGAATGCTTTCCGGCTGATATTCGCCAGTCAGTATCTTTTGGGCGAGCTTCTCGGCCAGTACCCAGGAGATGTTCTTTTGTGCCGCCAGTTGCTGTGCGCTTAAAGACATAAATGCCGTTCCTTTCTTTTCTCTACACTAACAGTATGCCACCAGGCGCCCCGTTTCGTCGGTTAAAACAGCAAAACGGCGGTTTTTTGCGACATTCCTCGCCGCATTGTTGAAAAAAGAGACGGTTGAAAAGTTTTTTTGCATTTCCCCTTGTCACCTCAGAATTACTCCCTATAATGCGCCTCCACTGACACGGAACAACGGCAAGCAAGCCGCCGGGT